>JAGVJJ010000114.1 GCA_020051175.1 Bacteroidia bacterium
CTTTCTTATAAAGTAATGCCCGATAAACTGGTCGTTCTTTATACAAAAGAAACCACAGCGCCAGAAATAAAAGTCAGCGGCCGTGTAACAGACGAAAACGGAAACCCTTTAGCAGGCGCTAGCGTAAGGGTAAAAGGAACAAACCAGGGAGTCTCTGCAAATGCCAATGGTGAATTTTCCATTACTGTACCAGATGATGCCGTGTTGATTTTTTCTTACGTAGGATATGAAGAAAGACAAGTTTCAGTAAGTGGACAAACTGCTATCAATGTTTCACTAAATCCCTCTGTAAAAGTTCAGGACCAGGTGGTGGTTATTGGTTATGGCACCCAACGAAAACTGGATGTTACCGGTTCCGTATCACAAATTAATGGTGAAGAAATTTCAAAACAGGCTTCAATAAACCCTATCAGTGCTTTGCAGGGTAAAGTAGCAGGCGTTCAGATTAATAATTCAGGGGCACCAGGAGCATCACCAGAAATACGTATCCGTGGATTAGGTACCGTTTATGGTAACCCCAATCCTTTATATGTTGTGGATGGGGTATGGTTTAGTGATATCAGTTTCCTGAATCCTGCCGATATTGAAAACATCAGTATTTTAAAAGATGCATCTGCACAATCTATTTACGGTATCCGTGCCGCTAATGGCGTGGTATTGATTACAACCAAGAAAGGTCGCACCAGCCGTCAGGCAACAGTAAACTATACAGGATATGTTGGATGGCAAAAAGTAACCAATCCGGTAAAGATGGCCAATGCCAATGAATTTGCCACCTTGGTGAACGAAAAAGATGGAGCACAAACACTTAATCCTGCAAGCTTCAGCAAAGGCACAGATTGGTATGGGCAGATGTTGAGAAATGCACTGATCAACAATCACCAGGTTTCTGTTGCCGGTGGTGGTGAAAAAAATACCTATAGTTTTTCATTGGGCTATCTCAACCAGGATGGTATTGTTGAAACAAATAATTACACCCGTTATACTGCACGGTTACAAAATGATTTCCAGGTACTCAAATCCCTGAAGATGGGTTATACTATAACAGGTGCAACCAGTACATCCGATGATATTGACGGAAGTATATTTCGCCAGATGTTTGCAGCTTATCCTGTACTTCCTGTATATTATGCAGATGGCAGCTATGGTGATCCGGGCGATTATCCATTGGGAGATGGCGCCAGATTCAATCCGCAGGTTACATTGGATTATTTTGATCAGCAATCAAAAAATTACAGGTTAACAGGAAATCTTTATGCCGACCTGAAATTTGCAAGAAAATTTACTTTCCGTTCCAGTCTCGGTGGAGAGTTTGGCCAGAATGAGGTTCGCAGATACAATCCTGTATATGCAGCCACACTGAATCAAAGAAATACAGTAAGCCTGCTTTCTATGTCAAGGGCTGAAACCCGCAACTGGATTTTGGAAAATACGCTTACCTATGATACAAAAATCGGTGGGCATGGCATTAAAGTGCTGGTAGGGCAGGGAGCGCAGCAATACAAAACTTATGGCTTTACCGGAACTGCCCAAAATGTACCTAATAATAGTGAAGGTGATAGGTATTTAACATTGGGAACAGTCGGAACCAGGAATATTAATGATTATGGCGATCTGTCTACTGTTGCTTCCTATTTTGGAAGAGTGAACTACTCGTTTAGAAATAAATATTTAGTGAATGCTTCTTTAAGAACTGATGGATCGTCTAAATTTTTTGGCAATGACAGATGGGGTTATTTCCCTTCTATCGGAGCAGGCTGGGTGATCAGCGATGAAAGCTTTATGCAGAACCAGAAAATTTTCAATAGCCTGAAACTGCGTGGAAGCTGGGGTAAAATTGGTAATGCGTCTGTTCCTTCTAATCTATCTGTGTTAAGAGTAACACAGAATGCTAACCTGTCCGCTATTTTTGGCGGGGCAGCTTATACAGGAGCAAGTATCAATACAGTGGTACCCCCTACTACAGTATGGGAAAGAGCTGTTGGTACTGATTTCGGCATTGAAGCGTCATTACTCAGAAACCGATTATTTATTGAAGCTGATTATTATATCAAGAAAACAGAACAGGCCATTTTTGATATTCCTATTCTTGGATCAGTAGGTACAGCTTCTTCCAGCATTATTGGCAACCAGGCTGATTTCCAAAACTCCGGATTTGAATTTTCCGCAACATGGAAAGACAATATGAGCAAGGATTTGTTTTATTCAATAAATGGAAATATTGCCTTTAATAAAAATGAAGTATTGTCTGTTACAACAGGTGGTAACCCGATTTATGGTGGCGGCGCTGCTGCTACTGGTGGGCAGCTTTCTACAAGAACTGTAGTTGGTCAGCCCATTGGTCAATTCTATGGTTTAGTTGTTAGCAGTGTTTTCCAGAATACGGCTGAAATAACCGGTTCTGCACAGGCAACTGCTAAGCCAGGCGATTTCAGATATGCAGATCAAAACAAAGATGGTGTAATTGACGGAAAGGACAGAGTTGCTATTGGAAATCCAAATCCAAGAGTAAGTTATGGTATCAATACCAACTGGAATTATAAAAACTTTGATCTGACCTTAGATTTTCAGGGCGTATCAGGTGTAGAAATCTACAATGCGAATCTTGGTCTTCGTTACGGTAATGAAAACTTTACCAAAGATTTTTATAACAACCGCTGGCGTGGAGCGGGAACATCCAGTACTTATCCATCAGCCAATATAGGCGGTGGTGATAATTACAAACCAAATACTTTCTTTGTTGAAAGCGGCAGTTACTTCCGGGTAAGGAATATGCAGTTGGGATATTCTATAGCTGACAAGTTGATTGATAAATGGGGCATTAAAAAGCTGAGGGTATATGCAAATGCGCAAAATGCATTTAACTTTTTCAAATACAGGGGATTTTCACCTGAGGTGGGCGGTACGCCAACCAATGCAGGAATTGATGCAAACGTTTATCCTTTATCGGCCATTTACAATTTTGGCGTAAACCTTACTTTCTAACACTTAAAAAAATTATACATGAAACAAAATAATTATAAATACAGGTTGTTGAAATTACTGTTACTGCTTTTGCCAGCGGCAGCTATTCTTGCGCCTGGTTGCAAAAAAAGTTTTCTGGAAGTTGATCCGCAGGGACAACAACCCAGTGAGCAGTTCTGGAAAAATGAAGCCGATGCTACTAAAGCCGTGAATGCGATGTATGGCAACCTGCGTGGATGGACAAATGTTGCATTTGCTCCGATAGCTATTGAAAGTTTGGGATCCGATGATACTGAAAAAGGAAGCAGCCCCGGTGATGCATCTTTTTTAAATAAGTTTGACAACTTCACAGCAACTTCTACAGAAGGACAAATACTTGATTTCTGGAATGGACAGTATCAGAATATCAATTTTGCCAACCAGGTGCTGGATAATATCCCCGGCATTACTATGGATGCCGCTTTGAAAACACGTTACCTGGCAGAAGCAAAATTCATAAGGGCTTATTCCTATTTCAGGTTGGTGAGGGCATTTGGAGGTGTTCCATTAAGATTGAAAGTCCCGGCCGGTGCCGAAGAATATAATCTTCCAAGGTCACCCAAAACAGAAATATATGCGGCAATAGAAAAAGACCTCACTGATGCCGCATCTGTATTACCTCAAACGTATGGCGCTGCTGATGTTGGCCGTGTCACAAAAGGAGCTGCGCTTGCACTGCTTGCTAAAGTTGCCATGTACCAGAAAAAATGGCCTGATGTATTAAGATTAACGAACCAGGTAATGACGATGGGCTATTCCCTTTTCCCGAATTATGAAGCACAATTCAGAACTACCAATGAAAATAATTCGGAGTCTATATTTGAAATACAGTGTAAATATGTTCCGGGCAATTGTGATCTTTCCAATTCCCAATATTCCCAGGTGCAGGGCGTGAGAGGTTCAACTGGTGGCGGATGGGGATTTAATGTTCCTACTGCTGACCTCGCTGCTTCTTATGAAGCCAATGATCCGAGAAGGGATGCCACCATTATTTTCAGGGGAGAAACAACCCCTGAAGGGGATGTAATACCTGCTACAGGCGATAACCCGATGTATAATCAAAAATCGTATGTACCATTTGGATTGTATGTAGAATGTTCAGAAGGGTCAGAACAAAATATCAGAGTGATCAGGTATGCTGAAGTTTTATTGATGAATGCAGAAGCTGCCAATGAAGTAGGC
>JAGVJJ010000104.1 GCA_020051175.1 Bacteroidia bacterium
AGCTGTTCACTTAAATCTGTTATCAGGGCAGCCGGCCCGCAGGCTAAAGCTGACAGCTCACAGCTTTTCTTTATTTTCGCTTTATGACCGATGCCAAAGCTGTAGCTGAAAAGCTTCTTCAAGTTAATGCAGTAAAATTAAACCCTGAAAATCCATTTACCTGGGCCAGCGGCTGGAAAAGCCCCATATACTGCGATAACCGAAAGATTCTTTCCTTTCCCTACACCAGGGATTATATAAAATCTGAGTTGTGTAATGTTGTTTTTGAAAAATTTCCTGATGCTGAGCTGCTGGCAGGAGTGGCCACAGCCGGTATTGCCTGGGGCGCAATGGTTGCGGATCAGCTCAAGCTCCCTTATATTTATGTGCGCCCAAAACCCAAAGAGCATGGCCTGGGAAATCAGATAGAAGGCTTTTATGAGCCGGGAAAAAAAGTTGTGGTTATTGAGGATCTCGTTTCCACCGGGAAAAGCAGCCTGCAGGTAGTGGATGTTCTTAAAGGAGCAGGGCTTAAAATTGCAGGCATGGTTTCCATTTTTACTTATGGGTTTCCTGTCGCTTCAGAAATGTTTGAAAAAGCAGGAGTGTGGTATCACCCGCTTACCGATTATCCAACTCTTATTCGACTGGCAACTGAAAAAGGAATTATTTCAGCGGAACAGCAAGAAATTTTGTTAAAGTGGCGCAATGATCCCGCAGGATGGAAGGGTTGATGTAAATTGCTTTAAACAGGTATTTGATGAAAAAAGTCTTCATTTCATTAGTCGCCATTGCAGCATTTGCTTACGGCGGATCAGCCCAGGTAAAAGCATCTTTAACTGCAAAAATCAAAACTCCTACTGTTGGCTGCGAAGATTGCAAAACAAGGATCGAGACCTACCTGAAACGATACGATGGAGTTACTTTTGTAATGGTAAACTGGCGACGAAAGGAGACTACGGTCAAATACCTTACTGACCGGATAAATATTGAAGAAATAAAAACTGCCATTGCCAATGCCGGTTATGATGCTGATGATGTGGCGGCAAATGAAGACTCCTATAAACGGCTGCCAAAAACCTGCAAAAAGCCGGAAGATGGGGGACCTTCAAAAGCGCCAAATATTCATGCGCCACCAATTGTAAAATCACAATAATGCTTCACATACTTCAGGCCCCGGAAATGGGGCTATTTTTTTGCCAGATTCTTTGCTAACATAATGGGTTAATTTTTCCCGGCAATAATGCGATTTTATAAAAAATAACAGCCAGCTTTTCCTGGCCGTAGTAGGGGCGGTAATTTGAAGTATTGAGCCGGGTATCAGGGTTTAATTTTTGCCAATATGCTTATTGTTTCAGTTATTTTGAAAATTTAGTTACCGGCCAATAAAAAGGGCATTGAATTAAAATAATAAAATGGTGATAATCATTGTATAAAAATATTTATTGAATATTTAAATATCAAATTTATATGATGAACTATATTTTTTAATAGCTCATTTTATATTATAAATACAACCATATTAATTCTTAAGGTTATCATTTGAAAATCAATTTTTAGTTCATGATGATTACTTTTTCATCAGAGTAAAAAAAATTGATTAAGATTTTTTATAATTCAACGTAACGGTTATTTGAATTATTGCTAATAAGAATTCACTACCCAATCGCCGGAAAACAGGTTTAAAATCCACATCAGTTATTGAAGCTTTATATCGTTTAAAATTGATTTGGAAGTTCTGTTAATTGGGGGCTTTTGGTAAGCAGTTCCTGGTTGTTTTTAAAGTAGAAAAAAGGCGGATATTTAGGCCAGGTGAAGGAAGGCTTTTTAAATGCACTTTTATAAGATGGGCTTAATTAGCCATAAACGGGCTTTTACCTTTTAAAGTTTTCATCTTTTTCTTACCTTGTAAGCCCTATTCTGGACCCATAGGACTATTTGGATAAATGAAACTACTCAAGTTACTGCTTGCAGGCTTTTTTTGCATAACCGTACCCATCATTCTGAGTTCTCAGGATTTTTCTAATAAGGGTAAGGAATTCTGGATTTCGTATAGTTACCATGTAGGAATGGCTGGTTTGCCGGGATTGTATCCCACCATGACCCTCTATATTACTTCCGATGTCAATACAAATTATACAGTTGAAATTTTTGGTGTAACAACATTGCAAACCGGAACTATCACAGCCGGACAGGTTGTATCATTGGTGATCCCAACAAATTATTTCATTAATAACGAAGGATTATTTACCGGTAAAACGATCCGGGTTTTAACCGATAAAAACTCAGTTGTTTATTCCTATATCACCAGGAGTGCCGTGAGTGGAGCAACAGTTTGTTTACCCACACAGGTGTTGGGAAGAGAATATTATTCTGTCAATTATACTCAATTATCCAATGAATTAAATTCTAATTCTTATTTTACAATTATTGCCGTTGAAGACAATACTACTGTTAAGATAACGCCTGCAGCTAATACAAAGAGTGGCAAACCCGCCGGAATTTCTTTTACGGTTATGTTGAATAAAGGAGATATCTACCAGGTTTTGGGAACTGTTTCCGGGAATACAGGCGTTGATTTGACCGGGTCTGTAATTGAATCAATATCATCCGGCACAGGCGGATGCAAACGAATTGCCGTTTTTTCAGGAAGCGGTAAAGTGTATATTGGTTCATGTCCACCAGGCACATTTACCTCAGATAATTTATACCAGCAATTATATCCCACCGGTTCCTGGGGTTTGAAATATCTTACAGTGCCCAGTTATAACCGGCCTCTTAATTATTACAGGATTATCCGAAAAAGCGCTACTACCAATGTTTATTTGAATGGGGTATTAATTCCGGGTGCTTCATTTACAAATGGGTTTTATGAGTTTTCTAATAATATTCCAAACGAAATTTCAGCTAATGAACCCGTTTCTGTAGCACAGTATTTTACTACACAAGGTTGCTCGGGTAATGGTACTCCTTATGATCCGGACATGATCATTCTGAACCCGGTTGAACAAAATATCAATAATGTCACACTGGTTAGTTCAAACCTGGTAGCGGCAAGCCCTCAGCATCATTTACATGTTATTTTGAGAAATGGAGGCACCGGAATATCTTCTTTTAAATTGGATGGCATACCTGTTTCACCGTCATTATGGGTTGTGCATCCCGGCGACCCCACTTATTCTTATTTATACCTTTCAAACGTATCGCAAGGCTATCATACCTTAACTTCCGATTCGGGTTTTAATGCGTTAGCTTATGGCTATGCAGTTGCCGAATCTTATGGATATTCTGCCGGCGCCAATGTAAAAGATCAATATCAGTTTGTAAGTATCCTGAACCAATATGCCACAGTAAATTTTCCGGCCACTTGCAGGGGTACGCCTTTTAATTTCAGGATCGTTTTTCCTTATCAGCCGACACAAATTAAATGGGAGTTTGGTTCTGCATTAAATGCCTTAGGCATTGCCGATACAACGATTAATACTCCTTTATCTGACTCAAATTGGATAGTAAATGGAAGAAAATTATACAGGTACAGTTTACCCGCTGCTTATGCGATTCCAAATATTGGCACATACCCGATAAAAATTATTGCAAATAATCCAACCGCCGATGGATGCAGTGGCATACAGGAAATTGATTATGATCTGCAGGTATTCGATCCGCCGGTGGCTGCATTTAATTTTAAGACAAACGGATGTGTCACTGAGCCGGTAGATTTCTTTGATACAACCAATTCTGGCGGCAGGCCAATCATAAAATGGCAATGGGATTTTGGAGATGCGGAAACATCCGGTACCCCAAATCCATCGCATAATTATTCATCCCAGGGTTCTTTTGATGCAACATTAACTGTAATTACAGATGTAGGTTGTATTTCTGATACGGCTACCGAAACAATCATCCTGACTCAATTGCCCATTGCAAAATTTGGCACAAGTACTGTTTATTGTACCGGAAAACCAATAACCTTTTCTGATTCTTCCACAACAACGGATGGAGCAACAATAGTAAAGTGGTATTGGGATTTTGGCGATGGCAGCCCTGTAGTAGTTGCTGCTAATAACTCATCGCAGGTGCATACATATACATCAAACGGTAATTATAATGCAACATTGAAAGTGGAGACCAATACCGGTTGTCAAAGTTTTGTTTCTTCCAAAGTAATTATCGTAAAAGTTAACCCGGTAGCTGATTTTTCGTTAGCAGGAAATATCTGTCTGCCTGCAGGCAAGGCCACTTTTACCAATGCTTCTTCAATCAGCGATGGTACGCAGGCACTGCTCACTTATGTTTGGGATTTTGGTAATGGCAATTCATCAACTGGCACAAGCCCTGTTACTAATTATACGGGAATGGGGCCCTACACGGTAAAACTTACAGCTACTTCAAATAATGGTTGTGTGGATGATACCATCAGGGCCATTACGAATATCTATGCTCAGCCACAAGCGGCATTCAATGCACCGGCAGAAGTTTGTTTGGGAACAACAATCAACTTTACCGACCAGAGCACGGCTGCGAACAGCTCGGTTACGCAATGGATGTGGAATTTTAACGATGGCGCTACTTCAACGGAAAAAAACCCGGTAAAAAATTATGCTGCTTCCGGAACTTATAATGTAACACTAACCATTACATCTGCCGCCGGCTGTCCATCCACAACTGCTACAAAAACTGTAGTTGTAAATCCATTGCCAACAGCAATTTTTACTACGTCATCACCGGCCTGCGAAACCAGGGATATTACATTTACCGATGCCTCGGTTGCCAATGCAGGAAATCTTGTAAAATGGACATGGGATTATGGCGATGGTTCAAATGCAGTATTAAGCAGCCCGGCTCAATTTGTTCATAATTACACTTCAGCCGGTACATACGATGCAACATTGAAAGTGGAAACAAATAAAGGGTGTATCAGTTCAGTTCTTACAAAACCGGTCATTATTCATGCTTTACCGTCGGTCGGGTTTATTTCTCCGGAAATTTGTTTAACGGATCCTTTTGCCCCATTTACAGATACAAGTAAAATTTCTGCAGGTTCTATTGTAGCATGGCAATGGGATTTTGGCGATACAATGGCCACAGCAGCAAACCCGAATACTTCTTCGTTGCAGAATCCCGAACACAGGTATTCGGTTATTGGAAGTTATACGGCTTCATTGACTGTGACATCCGACCAGGGCTGTATAGAGACGGCTATACAAACATTTACAGTAAACGGATCCATTCCTCTTTCAAATTTTACTGCACAAAATGCAAACACACTTTGCAGCAACCGGGATGTTGTCATCAAGGATAATTCCAGTGTTGATTTCGGCAGTATTGTCCGTACTGTTATTTACTGGGACTATACCAATGACTCGACCATTCAAACAGCAGATGATTTACCTGCTTCCGGTAAAAATTATTCTCATAAATATCCTGAATTTAATACGCCTGCTACAAAGACTTATACAATAAGAATGATCTCTTATTCAGGATTTAATTGTCTGAATACAATTTCTAAAACTATAACAGTGCTTGCCACACCGGCA
>JAGVJJ010000079.1 GCA_020051175.1 Bacteroidia bacterium
CATTCTAATACTAAATGTTTTTGGTAGTGAATTTTATATTTTGAAGTATATAAACCGTTGTATATACTGTATTATCAACTATTGCGTTGTAAATATATAGAACTTATTTTAAGTGGCAACACTTATTCACAAAAAAAAGTTTAATAAAAAAATCAAATTGCTATTGACTTTTTGGAAATTTTTATACTGTGGCCTTCCACGGCTTTTTTCTTCGATTTTTTTTCAAATACATAATCAATTCTTCCCAAACGGATTCCGGCCCAACCCACTTGTGCCACTAAGACTTCCTTATTATCCAGATTTGGGAAAGATAAAGGCGTATTTAAAAAAGTATGTGTATGAGCGCCTATTATCACATCAATATTTTTTGAGTGTTTTGCAAGCTCCACATCACTTATTTTTTTGCTCTCATATTTATATCCCAGGTGCGACAGACAAATAATCAAATCGCACTTTTGATCGTGCTTTAAGTAATGTGCTGCTTCTGCCGCCTTTTGAACCGGATCGAGATAGCGGGTATTGCCCGACATTCTCTTATCAACCAAACCTTCCAACTCTATACCAATTCCAAACACACCAATTTTAATATCTTCTTTCAGAAAGATTTTATGTGGAATCGTTTTTCCGTTCATTGGTGTATCCGAAAAATCGTAATTGCAATTGATGAACGGAAAATTCGCATGTGGAAGCTGTTTTACCAGTCCATCCAGGCCATTGTCAAAATCATGATTACCAATTGTAGATGCATCATATCCCATCATGCTCATCAGTTTAAATTCCAGTTCGCCACCGTACATATTGAAATACGGAGTACCCTGAAACACATCACCGGCATCAAGCAACAACACATTTCTTTCTTCACTACGGATTTTTTTTACCAGGGCCGCCCTTCTGACAACCCCGCCTAAACCGGCAAATTTGGGATCATTATCAGGGAAAGGGTCAATATGACTGTGCACATCATTGGTATGAAGAATGGTAATTTTTACCATATCATTTTTTGCAAACACTTCATGGGGGATTGCATTCAGAGCCATGATACCGGCACCACCCACAAGTGTTTTTTTCAAAAATTCCCTTCTGCTATTCATACTTGATCCTGCCATCGATAGCCACTTTTAAAGAATTGCCCTTTTTATTCTGTTCAATCATATAATCAATGATTGCATCACGTAATTTATAATTAAGAGTTTCTGTTTTTACCGGATCCTTAAAGAAATTGTATTTATCACCACCAGCAGCCAGGTAATCGGATGTGGTTACTTTATATGTTTTGTTTATGTCAAAATCCTGCCCACCAATTTTTATTTCTAAAATCTTTTTCCCTTTTGCCCTTACTGTAGCCCCGGAAAATGGTGCGCCATTGTTTTCTACGAGGTATTCGAATAATTGTTTTGTTTTTTCACCACTTAATGTAAGAACCACAATACTATTTTCAAATGGCATTAGGCTGAAAGCATGTCCGCGAGTAATATTACCCTTAGGCATTTCTGAACGCAAACCACCATTGTTTAGCAAACAAATGTCTACCTTTTGATTGTCCGATGGTTTGTAATTATCGTTGGTCTTTTTCAGTACGGCATCAGAAGTAAAATCTCCCAGCGTGCTCTCCGGAAGGCCTTTTGTTAAGGGTTGTTCCGAAACAATCAACACATCGTTCATAATGGAGTCCATCTTGGCCCTGTATGGCTTCACCAGCTTTTCCAGCTCTGCATCTGATGCTGTTTGCGCATTTAGTTCAATGGAAGATGATTCAACCTTTTTCAGTTTAGGCGTAGTGGAACAAGCCACTGCAACTCCTAAAAAAGAAACAAAAACAAGATATCGGGAAAAAGATAATTTCATGTTCAGCAATTGAATCTTTTAATTTTTTAAGTGGTTACAATTATAAGAATTTACAGCTACTAAAAGGTCATAAAAAAAATTTATTTTTTTATTTTATTTTTTGTGTTTTGGAGCCAATAATTTAGTATCTTAAAAACGGATTAACCATCACTTCTTTTTATGTATGTATCTGAAACAACAGTAAGGGTGCGGTATGCAGAAACCGACAGAATGGGCTATGTGTACTATGGCAACTATACACAATATTATGAAATAGGACGCGTGGAAGCACTTCGCCAGTTAGGTACCAGCTATAAAGAAATGGAAGACAATGGAATTATGTTACCTGTATATACATGTAATATTAAATACATAAAACCCGCCCTTTACGATGATCTGTTGCTGATTAAAACCGCAATTAAAGAGTTACCCACTGTCCGCATTTCATTTGATTATGAAATTTATAATCAGAAGGGAGAATTGTTGAATACCGCAAACACGGTATTGGTGTTTATTAATACTTCCAGCAATAAACCCTGCCCGGCACCGGAATCGTTTATGGAAAAGTTAAGGAAGTTTTTTTAAATATAAATGAATTTAATTCATATCATTACTGTCATAAACCAAAACCCCAAAACGCTATGATGAACTCAATACTTCTTCAGTACTCATTTTCAGACAATGCCGCTAGTGAAGCCATGTTAGGTGGAACAATATTACTGGTAGTAATTATTGCAATAGCCATTGGTCTTATACCAATGATATTTTATTTGCTTACACTTCAGAACACGCTTAAGGAAGTAAGTCCCGAAAACCAGAAAATGCCGCCAAGCAACGTGTGGTTAGTACTTATCCCATTATTTGGTTTGGTATGGAACTTCATTATTGTAAATAGAATGGCAGACTCTTTGGCAGCTGAATTTGCGAAAAGAAATATACCCGTGGATGAAGAAAGACCAGGATATTCCATCGGGTTAACGTATAGCATTTTATTCTGCTGCTCAATCATACCTGTATTAGGCGGTTTGGCAAGCCTTGCCGGTCTCGTATGCTGGATAATATACTGGGTTAAAATAGCAGGTTATAAAACAACGCTGCAGCAAACAAAAGTGAATATCTTTTAAAGAGCAATGAATACCATACTTCCGGGTACAGCACACAAAGTATATTATTTGTGTTGTACCCGGAACAATTAGTGATAATTTTTTAAACTATTCCGTTTTTTTAATTCACAATATTCCCATCCCTCATCACCAGCTTCCTGTCTGCCATATCTGCCAACTCTTCATTATGAGTTACAATCACAAAAGTCTGGTTGAATTTTTCACGCAATGTAAAAAACAGCTGGTGCAGCTCCTTCGCTGTAGAAGAATCTAAATTCCCGGAAGGTTCATCTGCAAACACAACGGCAGGATTATTAATAAGGGCCCTTGCCACTGCAACACGCTGTTGCTCTCCTCCTGAAAGCTCACTTGGTTTGTGCTGCATGCGTTGCGAAAGACCTAAAAATGTCAACAATTCTTTTGCCTTTTCTTCAGCTGCAGATTTGGAAACGCCAGCAATGAATGCCGGAATACAAACATTTTCAAGGGCAGTAAACTCAGGCAATAAATGATGAAACTGAAAAACAAACCCTATATTCTTATTACGGAACTCAGCCATTTTTTTATCGTTTAATGAAGCTATATTTGTTCCGTTTATTTCCAAAGCCCCGGTAGTTGGACGGTCCAGCGTACCTAAAATATGAAGCAAAGTTGTTTTCCCGGCACCGGAAGCACCAACAATAGAAATAATTTCCCCTTTCTCAATCGTTATGGATACACCTTTCAGGACATCAAGGGTGCTGTATTTCTTATAGATAGATAATGCCTTTATCATTAAGTAAAAACTATTTAATTGCTTCTCCCAAATATAAACACAAAAAACACACTCTTTTGCTCTATTGGGCGGCTATTTTAATAAATTTGTGTATCATACTCATCTACAGACCTTATGGCATTATTTTTATCAATATTACGGGGCATCAATGTAAGCGGCCAGAAACAAATTAAAATGGCCGACCTGAAAAAATTATACGAAGAACTCGGTTTTACAAATGTCAGAACATTCATCCAAAGTGGTAATGTTGTTTTTGAAAGCAAATCCATCACTAAGCTTTCAGAAAAAATAGAAAAAAAAATAAAAGAGCATTACTCCTTTGAAGTGCCTGTTATTATCCGGACCAAAGAAGAGTTACAAAAGGCAATTGATGACAATCCTTTTTTAAAGAAAAAAAACATTGCATTGGATAAGCTGCACATTACCTTTCTTGCAGAACAACCGGAAGAAGAAAATATAAAAGCCACAGAAGCATACGATTACACACCGGATGAGTTTTATATTTCTAATAAAGAAGTCTACGTATATTGTCCTAACGGCTATGGCAATACCAAAATCAACAATACTTTTTTTGAAAAAAAAATTGAAAGTAGGCGCCACTACGCGTAACTGGAAAACAAGCAATGAGTTGCTGAAAATGATGAAGTAAACAAAGTGTTCAAAAACGTTCCAACACATTGCTTATGCCAACAGAATACCCTACCTTTGTTATAATCAAGGTGTTAATTCCATTCCGAATGAATACACGTTTAAAGATCTGGTATTTGTTTAGTATTGTTTTAGCGTTTATCCATGTTAGCGTTACAACGGCTCAAACCCTTGCCGTAAACGCAGGACCAGATAATACGCTTTGTCCAGGTGGCAATGTAATTTTAGGAGGCTCACCCGTTGCAGCCGGTGGTCTGCCACCTTATACCTACTCCTGGGCCCCTGCAGCGGGTTTATCAAGCACTTCGGTTGCCAATCCGATTGCTACCCCATCTCTTTTTACAACATATACCCTCACTGTAACGGATGACACAGGAGCAGTACAAACAGACATGGTGGATGTGACGCTTTCACAACTTTTTTATGTTGGTGCCGGGCAACCCACTGATTTTTGTAAAGACCAAAGCGGAACTATAGGAAGCCCTGTTAATGCTACTGTTCAGGGTATAAATTTTTCCTGGGCTCCGGCTGGGGATTTAAATGATCCTGCTCTGCCACAGCCCACAGCAGAACCAGTATTGACAACAACATACACGCTTACATCTACCATTGCAGGATGCCCTCCAAAAACAGATTCCGTAAAGGTTACCGTTATCCAGCCTCCACCCATTTATGCGGGTGAAGACATTACTATTAAAGAAGGCGAACGCGCTACCCTGCACGCTGAAGGAGGATATAATTATGCATGGTCAGGCGGTGGGGGCCTTACCTACGCCAACACTGCCGATCCGGACGCGGAACCGGATATTACAGCTATCTACATACTTTATGGAACCGATATCACGAACCGCTGCTTTGCCTATGATACAGTTGTTGTGTCTGTTATACCAAGTGATGACGTAGTGTTTTACAACACCTTTACCCCCAATGGCGATGGCAATAACGATACATGGTTCATCGGTAATATTCTAAAATACCCCAACAACAGGCTGGACATATATAACCGCAATGGTAAGCTGGTATATAAGGCAAACGGTTATACCAACAACTGGGATGGCAAAACATACCTCGGTGAGCAGCTGCCTGCTGCAACCTATTTTTATATTATGGATTTGAGGGATGGCGCAGGAACGTTTCATGGCACGGTAAGTATCGTTAAATAAACAAAAGGAGCATTTGAAAAAAAACAATTACATATCCACCCTTCTGCAACTTGTTTGTTGCATGCTTCCTTTTACTGTGGTTGCACAGCAGTTACCTTATTATACACAGTTTTCGAGCAACCTGTTTATGCTTAACCCTGCTGTTGCAGGAACCAAAGGGCATATCAATGCTGCCATCAATTACCGCATGCAATGGGTTGGTTATGAGGATGCGCCTCAAACCGCAGGTGTGAGCCTGCACAGCAGGCTGGCAAACGGAAAAATGGGATTAGGCGCTTTTGTGTTACAGGATAAAGTAGGCCCTTCCCAACAAACCAATCTTGGTGGTGTTTATGCATACCACCTTCGTTTTCCTGATTGTGAGCTGTCGGCAGGACTTGCTGCCAATTACACGAAGTATACGCTTGTAGGCAGCAAAATGAACATACACAACACACAGGATCCTGCAGTAAACCAATTTGTAAATAATTCCACCGGGGTGATAGATGCCAATGCCGGATTGTACCTTTACAATGATCGCTTTCATGTTGGGTTCAGCGCCTTGCATGCCATGAAATCACAGGCTAAATTTTATAAAGGCGATAGTATTAAAGATGGCACCATCAAATACATTACTCAGTTCTATTCAACTTTGGGGTACAATTATTCCCTAAGCCAGGATTACATTTACGAAAACACACTTTTTGTCAATTACATTAAAGGTGTTCCTTTAATGGTGGACTATACCCTGCGCATGTACCTGAAACAAAAATTTATAACCGGCTTTTCCATACGCTTACGTGATGCTATAGCGCTGCATGCCGGTGTTACGTTCAATAATTTCCAGGTTACTTATTCTTATGATTTACTGATAAACCGCATCCGCAGCTACAGCAGCGGTTCTCATGAGATCATGATCAAGTTTAATTTTAACCGATACGATGATAACAAAAATGGTGCGAGGGTTGATAAGTTTGCGAAGCAGAAGTATAGTTTTTTCTAAAATTTGAACTGCTAGTTTAAATTCCAACCCATATTTTTCAGATAATTCTTACAAAAATCACAGAAACCTGTTTCTGAATCCAAAGGATTTCCACCTTCAGCATCCCTCATAAAACATTCGTTTTTTTGACAATGTTGTAATCCTTGTGTATGCCCAAACTCATGTAAAGCGACTTTATAAAACTGTTCTTTGGTATTGTCCTTCGACAAACGAAAAGTAGATACAACACATGCCCTACCTGGAGTATAACCAAGCCCCATTACACCCCAATCTTTTATTTTCCCTTTTGTTGTGCTTATATCATTCGCAGAAAGCCCTATAATTATTGAATCCTTCCCAATTAGCCTATTCAAATAATCAATTAGAGTATCCGCCTTATACCGATTTCTTTCAGCATAATATGCACTCTGAGGAAAAGGAAGATTTTTTCTACGTATTACGTTAAAAGCAATGCTCTTTAATTGTTCCACAACTGAATCGGTTTGTGCTTCGGGAAAACCACCTAAAGGTTGAATAACGACAACCCTCCCGTCTGTATTAAGGCTTGAACAAGACGTAGAAATAACCTGTATAAAAAATAAAAACACTTTTTGAAATTTTAACATCCAATATATTATCGGAGAATACAAAAGTTAAAAGCAGATCAAAAATACCTATTTCTTTTTAGCAACAACCGAAAACCAGAAATTACATTTTTCTAAAAAATAGTTTCTATCTTTCCAATAAATTAAACACTTACAACTATGGCAAAAAAACACCCTAAAGCCCTACCCTACCTGTTCCTTTCTGAAATGTGGGAACGTTTCGGTTTTTATTTAATGCTCGGTATCTTCTTCCTGTATATGACAGATACTGAGAAAGGCGGCCTTGCAATGGGAAAGAAGGAAGCTGCCGATATTTTCGGGACCTATATTGCATTGGTATACCTGACACCATTTATTGGTGGCTTGCTTGCCGACAGGATTTTAGGCTATCGCCTATCCATCACTATTGGTGGTATTTTAATGGGCTTAGGGTATTGCGGCCTTGCATTGCCCGGTTCTACGGCCTTTTACACCTCATTGCTTGTAATCTGTATAGGTAACGGATTTTTTAAACCCAACATTTCAACACTTCTTGGCAATGTTTACAACGAGGAAAAATACAAGCCGTTCAAAGACTCAGGCTATAACATCTTTTACATGGGTATCAATATCGGGGCCTTTATTTGCAACTTCTTTGGCTCCTACCTGCGCAATACTTTCAGTTGGGGAGCTGCATTCTTAGCTGCCGGAATCGGGATGTTCATTGGCGTTATTATTTTCTGGGTTGGCCAAAAGCACTATAAACATGCGGATGTGCTCAAACCAACAAAAAAAGAAGACATGCCGGTCAGCAAAATCCTGGGTTTAACCCTCCTTCCTGCTCTGATTGCGGGTTACATCGGCTGGATAATCCCAAATAACATTTTTGGCAGCGACAGCACTGATGCCTTTATTTTTGGTGCACTTCCTGTTGCCGGGTATTATGTATCACTCATTGTGCGCTCTAACCCCGAAGACAAACGCCCTATTTCTGCCCTGTTGGCAGTATTTGCTGTAGCCATTGTATTCTGGGCCATATTCAAGCAGAACGGAACTGCACTCACCACCTGGGCTGAAAGCTATACCGACCGGGAGGTTCCGGCTGCATTGGTGCAACCTGCAAAAACAATGGGTATGGTACAACAGCCTGTTTATGCAAAAGACTCTGTATCCCTTGCCGATGAACAATTCCGAATTGTACGTGATGCCAGCGGTAAACCGGTAAAAACGTGGGATTACCCATTGTATTTTAAAAACCTTCCTCCCGAAAAGCTTCCTGCAGAAGGCGAAACCGTGACTCTTGTATCTACAGAATTACTACAATCTGTAAATCCATTTTGGGTGGTAGCGCTAACACCTTTAATTGTGCTTTTTTGGTCATTTCTCAAAAAGCGCAACAGGGAACCCAGCACTTCCTGGAAAATATTCTATGGGTTGTTTATTACTGCCTTATCGACCCTGGTTATGGTAACAGCCAGCTATGTATGCCATAATGGACTGGAAAAAAGCTCCATTTTATGGCTTGTTGGAAGCTACGGTGTAATTACAATAGGCGAACTGTGTTTAAGCCCTATGGCATTATCGCTGGTTTCAAAGCTTTCACCACCGCGACTAACAGGGCTTATGATGGGTGGTTGGTTCCTTTCTACTTCAATAGGGAACAAAATGAGCGGTGTACTGGCCAGTATGTGGGACGGATACGAAAACAAAGCAAACTTTTTCCTGGTGAATTTTGTACTTGCATTGATTACATCTGTCATTATTTTATTGATGATCAGATGGCTCAACAAGATCATGAAGGAACACGGGGTATAAAGGCAAAAGCTTACCCCCCCTCTTAGTGAAACTTAGTGTTCTTAGTGTCTTAGTGATAGCCTTAAACCTTAACGAAGTTCACTCTCAGGAATATCATGTCTCCACAGCAACTTTGCATTATCATCATAGAGCTCTATAGAGCATACGCGTTTTCCTTCAGGTCCCGTAACTGAAACCTTTCCAAAGTTACGGTGATGTGTAAGTGTTCCGGGAACACGCGCTGTATTCGCCTTTTCTAAAGGCAAAGGACTATCCAGGAAACTGGTAAGCGGTGAACAGGTAAAATCATAAATAGGATAAGCATTCTCACGCTTTTCCTTTTGCAAATCCGCATAATGTGAGTCTCCGGAAATAAACAATACTCCCTGAATTTTATTTTTTTCAAGAAAATCGTAAATTTTCTTTTTCTCTTCTGCAAACTGGTTATAACATTCATCAGGGCTGCAGGGATTCAGGAACTGAGTTCCCAGAACAATGAACTTAAACGTGGCATCGGATTTCTTTAATCCTTCAAACAGCCATTGCAGCTGGCTTTCACCAAGTATTGTGCCTCCTTTGATATTCGGTTGCGTCCTGTAAAAACGGTCATCCAAAAGAAAAAATTCAGAGTCGTATTTCCTGAAGCTTGTAAAAATCCCTTTTGTATCGGGCAAACCATAGGAAGGGTTAGCCCACAACATCTTATGGATAAATAAAGAGGTGTCCTTCAATGCAAAGTCCTTATCCGCATCATAAGAACCATAATCATGATCGTCCCAGATGGCGTATTGTGGGCGGCTGATAAGAAAGTTATGGATGTTTTTTATTTTCCGTGTTTTCATCTGCCTCCTCCACATACCATCAAAAGAGGTATAATCATCCTTGCCCACAGCCTGCTTAATGTAATAGGTATAATCACCCAGCCAAATCATAAAATCAGAAGGGACTTTGCGCATGTGCCGGAATATTGTATTTGAACCCATGCGTGTAAAGGGCCGCAGCAAAGGTGTAAGCTGCATGGCACAGGAACCGGTCAAAAAAGAAAAGTCCGCAACCGGAGATGACTTCAGTGTCTTAAGAATGAATTTTTTATCAATGGCCTTTCCATCCAAATGGATCATTATATCGTATTCTAAACCCGGCTCAAGACCAGTAAATTCAATTACAGCAGGAAATTTATTTTTAATAGCCAGCAGCGTATCGGTATGAACAATAATTGTTTTATAAGCGCTACTTTGCTCCCTGTTATTTAACGTTATACGTATGACCTTAGCATTCTTAACTACTAATGATATTTTCGCAGTAGAAGCAGTAATATGCCCCTGCACAGGCCCGGATACCAGTTTACCAGACTGCGCACTAACAGTACTAAAAAACACTAAAAACAATGCAGCTATTACATATCTCATACTACCAAGTCCTTAATCCTTAAACACATTTCAACATTAACTTTGAATTTTAAACCGAAACTATCTGACCTTTAAAATCAAAGCACCATAAGCGCCCAACTTACCACCGGTAAGTACATTTAACGTCAGAATAGTATTACCAGCAGGCAAAACAGGCATAACATTCCTCTTCGACATATTCAGCACCACCAGGTAGCGCTCATTCCCGAAGGTTCTGTAATAGGCAAAAATCCGCTTCGTGCAATAGGCTTCTGCAATCTCAAGTGAGCCAGCCTGAAGCGCTGGCACGGTATTTCTCAGCTTCAGCAAAGCCTTATAGAATTGAAGTAATGAACCTTTATCTTGCTGCTGTTGCTCCACACAGAGCACAGAGTAATTTTCCGTAACGGGCAACCAGGGCTCAGCCCCTGCAGTAAAACCAGCATTGCGCTGTTTATTCCACAGCATAGGTGTTCTGCACCCATCGCGGTTAATGGCTTCAGCACTCAGGTTTACGAGCACCTGTGGCATCCATTTTAAACGCTGTGCCATCGGATCTTTACCCTTTTTCAAAGGAATATTTGTTTGGGGCATTCCCAGCTCTTCACCATAATAAGTAAAAGGAATACCTCGCACCGTAAACTGGAACAAAGCTTGCAGCTTGGCTTTTGCTGTATTGTTTCTTAAACGTGACATGCTGCGTTTCCTGTCATGATTGCTATAAACATACGTAGGCAAATAGGGAGTGGGGAAATTCGCTTCAAAGTCTGCAACCAGCTCCCTGTAAGCTTTTGCTTTCAGCGGTGTATTCAATGTCCTGAAAAGAAAAACGGTATTCAGTCCGGGTTTGTCTTTGTAATAGCAATATTGTTTTAATACCGAAGGTTTACCAAACACCTCGCCTACAAGGTAGTGCGCGCCTGTTTTATCAGCAACGGCCCTCAACTCTGTTGCAAATTCAAAGCTCCCGGGATTATTGATCGTGTATTTTGCTTTCTGGAAAAAACCATCCGGATCTTTTTCATCCGGGATCAGTTTAAAACGAAAAGGATTATCTGTGAATGCTGTATCTTCATAAATAGCATTGAAAATATCGAGTCGGAAACCGTCTGCACCTTTATTCATCCAGTACTTTGCCACATCCAGCATCGCCTTCTTCACCTCAGGGTTGTGGTAATTCAAATCGGGTTGAAAGTTAAGAAAAGAGGCCCAGTAAAATTGGTTCCGTTGTTTATTGTAATGCCAGCCGCTGCCCCCCACCATAGATTTCCAGTTGTTCGGAGGCTTCGTACCATTCCTGCCTTTACCGTTTTTCCATACATACCAGTCGGACTTCGCATTGTTTGTGGAAGCAGCAGACTCTTTAAACCAGGGATGCTCATCCGATGTATGATTCATCACAAGGTCAAAAACAATCCTCATTTTCCGCTTGTGTACTTCTTGTATAAGCTGCTTGCACACAGCAGTATCCCCATATTCAGGGGCAATTGAATAATAGTTGCTGATATCATAACCAAAGTCTTTTTGAGGGCTCGAAAAAAAAGGCGATATCCAGATGGTTTCAAAACCCAGCTCCTGTATATAATCCAGCTTTTGGATTATTCCTTGTAGATCCCCGATACCATCTCCATTGCTGTCGTAAAAAGACCGTGGATATACCTGGTACACTGTGGTAGTTTTCCACCAGCCTTGTTGCGCTGTTAAAGGCACTGAACAGACAAACAATAAAAAAAGAAGAATACGGCCTTTATTGTAAAGCAATTCACCTGACACAACTCTCATACGCTGTTTTAAAGAATCTTTAAATTTAAGTATTAAAAGTATAGCTTGGTAAGACTATAATACAATATAAAAGATAAATGCTACATGGCACTATGGGCAGGTGTATTCACAACAAATTTATCCCGCGATGGCCTGATAAATTTTCGTTCAATTGTGAGGGCCAGCGCTTTCTGTATTGCTTTTTTCAAGTCAGTAACCCTGGAAGGTTTTTGGATATAAAAATGCGCTCCGTTTTGGTAAAGCATATTGACGATATCCGGATTGAAAGAGGTAGAGAAAATAATGATTGCTACAGGCTTGTATTTTTCGTTACGCTGAATTTCCTCCAGGCAATCAAAACCATTCTTGCGAGGCATATTCAGATCGAGAAAAAGAATGTGAGGAAGTCTTTTTTTATTTTCAAGCAATTGCATCAGCTGGATACCATCACTTACCGTTGTAAAATTAATTGCTGATTTAGTGCCGATACTATCCAACACCTCCTTAAAAAGGTTGCAGTCGTCTATATCGTCATCAGCAAGTAAGACCCTAAGCGCTTTCATTAAAATACCAATTACCGTTAATTACTATCCAATTACCGACAAATTTACTTGAATTTTATTGGGGCGCAAATATATAACATTAATTCAGCTAAAAGCAAATATTTTTTTAGATAAATTATATTTTTTTCGCGACTAAACAACCATAAATACCAATGAACAAAGCAAAAAACAAGACAATCGACTGATTCAAAATAAATTACAGGTTCGAATCATAATAATTAGTGTATAAACATATAAACTGGGTTACATCGCCTTTTAGTTTTTTCGACTATTAAAATACCAGCCTTAACGAATATTACTGTGCCAGACATCCAATTAGAATTAAAATTGTAAAGGAATCAACAAATCCCATATCATGAAATCACTGGCAAGGTATGTTATTATAAGCCTCATTGCAGGTGCCGCATGTTTACCAGCTTCACTCCCGGCCCAGGGAAATCTTAGCTTCCAGGTGTTTTATGATAACCTGAGCCCCCATGGTTATTGGGTTGATTATCCAAATTACGGCTATGTATGGATACCAAACACTGGTCCTGATTTTATACCTTATGCAACCGCAGGTTATTGGGCAATGACCAGTTATGGCTGGACCTGGGTTTCCAATTACAGCTGGGGTTGGGCACCTTTTCATTATGGCCGCTGGTGGTACGATAGCTTTTATGGCTGGTTCTGGGTTCCTGATAATGTATGGGGACCGGCCTGGGTAATCTGGAGAACAAGTCCCGGATATTACGGCTGGGCCCCGCTTGGTCCCAACATTTCAATCACGTTTGCAATGGGTGGTGGCTACATTCCACCGGTTGACTACTGGTGTTATGCCCCTTCTGAATATCTTGGCAGACCGGACATTAACAACTATTACGGCCCGCGCAAAAGCACTTCCGATTTTATCAATACTTCCAGCGTAATAAACAATACCTACGTTGATAATAGAAGTCAGGCATCCTATATAGCCGGTCCTAAACAGGATGATGTAGAAAAAGCTACGGGAAAAAGCATTAAAACTCTGGCTATAAAAGAGCATACGCAACCCACTCAGGAAGTAAAAAACAATGTGCTGCAACTCTATCGTCCGGTGGTCTCAAAAGAGGCCTCTGACAAAGCAAAACCGGCTAAAGTGAGTGATAAGAAAGACGTACCTCCTGTTTCTGAAAGAAAAGACGGAGTGCTTTTGCAAAACAATGAACAACCCGATAAAGAAAGCGGTAAAAAGAAGCCTGTACAAAAAGCGGAAGATCGTGTTCGTTCAGTGCCACAGGGAGCAACGGAGCAAAACAAGAATATTCAACGAAAGCCGGTAGAGCAACCTCGGACAACTGAAAAAACTCCTGTAAAAGCCGTTGAACCATCACGTGAACAAAAAAGCCAACAGCAGAAACAACAAACGGAAAGGCAACCACACGTTCCTGTTCCCGCCCCACAACAAATCCCAAAACAGGAAACTCAAAAAGCCGTAGCGCCTTCTGAACACCAGATAAACCGTCCGGTGGAGCAAAACATCAATCCACCGGTTATTCCGCCACCTGTGCAGCAACAGCCTCCCCCACCTCCTCCAAGAATGGATAATCCGCCACCAGCAAGGCCGGTACCACCAAGGCAGGACGCACCCGGGCGGCCACATTGATTTTTGCAAGAACGGAGTTGATAATTCTTTTTAATACCTAAATAAAAATGAAAACGATCTTAATCCCTACCGACTTTTCAGACGCATCTAAAAATGCAATTGATTATGGAGTAAAACTTGCAAAAGAAAAAAATGCAAAACTGGTATTGTTGCATGTATTTCATATTCCGGTCGTTGCCACCGATGATCCTGTATTAATGCCTTCATTTGAGCAGATTGAAGACGACAGCCAGCTGTTTTTAAAAGAAACGGAGAACAAGCTACGCGCCATGTACGGTTTTACAAATCCAATTGAAAGCATCAGCAAACCTGGATTTCTGATAGATGAAATTGACGATCTTGTAAAGGAAAAGAATCTTGACCTGATCATTATGGGTATTACCGATGCGGGCAAACTGGCAGAACTGGTTATCAGCAGCAACAGCATTGGGGTTATAAAAAAAATAAATTGTCCAACCATTATTGTACCCAGTGGAGCTGTATACCGGCCGATACAAACAATCGTATTCGCATGCGATATAGAACACACAGAAAGTCTTTCAGCAATTGGGCAGGTAAAACAATTTGTGAATATTTTTAATGCCCGGCTGATGATCTTCAATATGGTGAAAAATACAGAGGACAAAGAGCGTGAGAGAGTTTTGTTCCATGAAAAGTTTGCCGGTTTGTTTGCGGGTGTGGAACACTCCATTAACATTACGGAAGGCGATGATCTGATTACCGCTATCAATACGTTCATTGATATAAACAATGCAGATTTGCTAATCATGCTTCCACAAAAACATACGTTCTTCTGGCAGCTTTTTAATGAAAGCAGCACAAAAAAAATGGCATTTCACTCGCACATTCCACTATTGGCAATACACGAATAAAAGAATGTAAAATGGAACAGGACAAATAGAAGATGCATCTATTATCACGTCTCGGTACATTTTCCCTTTTCCATCTTCCATTTTACATCACATATATATTCTCCCGTGAGTTCACGTAAATATATTTTACTTACAGGTATACTGCTGCTTACATGGAATATTTCTGCCCAGACAAAAGATTCTACTCCAACCAAAGACACACTCGCCTTTTATAAAAAAATAAAAGATATAGCATACCGGCACAGGGCCACAATCCTTTTATATCACGCTATATTTGTTGAACCTGCACCAAAGGAATATGAAAAAAAGCCCTTATCAGATGAGCAGAAAAAAACCGATCCCAACTTACAATACGAGTGCCGCACAATTCGCAATATCAACATTGTTGTTTACGATCCTTTCGGATACAATGTAAACGATACCACTGTAAAAAGCCTGAACCCATTTCAGAAACTTGGCAACCATTACCATGTTTCCACCCGTCAACGGATAATACGCAACATGCTCCTTTTCAAAAAAAACGATCCGGTAGAGATGCTTGTTATCAATGAATCCGAACGTATCATCAGGAGCACAGGCTACATTAATGATGCACGAATTTATATTGAAGAAATTGATGGTACC
>JAGVJJ010000090.1 GCA_020051175.1 Bacteroidia bacterium
AGATACAATATCTCAGGCGGTTGCGTACCCAGCTGTCCATGTCACGTAGTTTGCCCGTTATACTTCCCATTCGGAAGTAATTCAGCCAGCCTCTTTGCAATAAGAAGAAGTGCACAATACCATAAAATTGCTGTCAAAAGCTTCAAACAAATCCTTTTTATCTTCTACTACATTTGCCCTGGTGTAGATTACACTGTTGAAATAAAAATAGGGAAAGGCAATAACGCTTTTGACATATTCAGCCTTTAGCTCCTCCCCTTTCTTCTGCATGAAGGCTGCACTGACAGGCTCATTACCCAGCTCCTCCGAAGCGCTGAGAATGCCCGGCTCCGTGGATAAATCATTCACCAGTTCAGCACTGGTAAGAAAATCAAATACAAGAGCGGCACTTTTTTTATAGGTTGCATCATGAAAAAAATGGCAGCAATAGTTCAACAGCCGGCAGGCCTCAATGTTTTCCGTTATATTGTAGGTAGCTTTAATGGCACTGTTCCCGGTATATGCATAATAATACCCTTTGCCGGAATCAAATGAAGCATTGATTTCTTTTACGAGCGCAGCTGCTTCTGCGTTATAGTCTTCATTTTGTGTTGCCCTGTAAGCAAGCATCAGCGTTTTTACCATGGCCAGGTTATCATTCAGGGAAATGGTGGACACATACTTTGCACCGTGCTTATACATGGTTTTATATTTTCTCTGTTTCATTAGAAAATCTATGCAGGCAATTGCCTTATCACGATATGTTTGTTTGCCGCTTGATGCCCATAATATAAGCAGCGACTCCGCATAAGCAGCATTTTCATTGGTATACACATTTGTATCTACCGCTGGTATCCCCTTTTTTATGCGGCCGGCATCGTTCAACTCAAAGTACTCCTTTGATTTCTGTCCCGGCACCAGGTCGGCATCCTGTGCATTGTAATAACCACCCCGGGGAGCAGCTAAAAAGCGATCTACATAATCCGTTATATGTTCTGCCTTTCGGAGCGCTTCTTTATCGTTAAAAAGCTCATAATACCAACAATACATCTTTACATAACGTGCCTGAATGGCCAGCAGCTTTTCAAAATGCACATGGGTCCAGTCATTGTGGGTTGAATACTGAAACACGCCACCCCATACAGTATCAAAAATACCGGTGGAGTTGTTAACGCTTGCCGTAAGCCATTTTTCGAGGTCCGGCTGCTTTTTATAATGTCTCAGTGCATACTCAAATGTTGCAAACTCAATATACTTCTGTCCGAATACAAAACCACCAGCCTCAATATCCAGTGAGCTTTTAAACATTTTCGTAAGCTCATTTAATGATGCCTGCTTTACAGAATCACTTGGTGTTTTGGGAGCTGTTATCACATTGTCCTGCGAAAGCGGCTGAGGGTTTTCTTTTAATTTTTTTAATGTTGATAAAAATTCCTCCAGCGAAATATAACCTGCTTCTTTGAACACTTCATTCCCATTGCTGTCAAAAATAATGGTGGCCGGCCATCCGTAATCGGAGTAAAGGCTGGTCAGATCCTGGCGCTCATCGTGGTCTTCCATGCAGGCAATGAAATTTGTCCGGAGAAACTTTATCAATTCCGGATCCGTATACGTTTTTTCCTCCATTACATGGCACCAGTGGCACCAGTTGGCCCTTAAATGAAGCAATACAAGCTTGTTTTCTTTCTTCGCTTTTTCAAAAATCCCGGGTTCAAAATGCGACCATTGAGGCGAATGCTGTGCCGTGCAGTTTATATACAAAACGAAGCTGAAGCACATTATCAAAACCGTAGTGAGTATTTTTTTCCACATGATTAAAAGCAATTTTAAAGCGTACAAAAAAAATTCATAAGAGCAATTTACGTAAAAAAGATTGGGGCGGATTTAATAAAAAGCCGCTTAAAAATTTATTTTTTTTTAGTTGCTAAATACTTGTGGTTGTCAATTAATATCTTTTAATTTGGCTAAATAATTAATTCTTAACCTTAAAACATCAGACACATGAAAAACAAAACTATCCTATCTGGCTCAGTGATTGCAAGTGCTATTCTTGCTGTATCAGGAACAGCAGTTAATGCTTCTTCATTAACTAACTTTAATACTTTGGGCTCAGGAGCTGAAGTTAGAAGTGGTTTATTGGGGAACCCTGCTGAAGCAATCAACGCTTATGAATTGAATTGCGCTGCTAAAGATGCAAAATCAAAAGAAGCATCATGCGGAGAGAAAAAAGATGCTCACAAAGCAGAAACTAAAACCGATGGCAAAGCTAAAGATGCTAAATGCGGTGAAGGAAAATGCGGAGAGCACAAAAAAGATGAGAAAAAAGCAGAAACCAAAACTGATGGCAAAGCAAAAGATGCTAAATGTGGAGAAGGAAAATGCGGTGAGCATAAAAAAGATGAAAAACACCCTAAGTAATTTTTAAATTCAAAGGAGGCATGTTTGATGCCTCCTTTGTTCTTTTAATACCCCTGCAAACATGATTGGATTAGGATACCGCAGAGATTTTGCCGATGAATTTATCAGTGGCAGTAATATTAAGCCCGATTTTGTGGAGTTCGCTCCCGAAAACTGGATTGGTATTGGTGGATACTGGAAAAAACAGCTGGATAAAGTTGCTGAAAAATACCCCATCCTGTGCCATGGCCTGTCTTTATCCATAGGCAGCCCGGACCCGCTTGATTTCGGGTTCCTGAAAGAACTTAAAGCGTTCCTGGATCGCTATAAGGTGCAAATCTACTCAGAGCACCTGAGCTATTCCAAATGCGACAATGCCCACCTTTACGATTTGTTGCCAATACCTTTCCGTGAAGATGCCGTGAAACATATCGTGGAACGTATTAAAACGGTGCAGGATTACCTGGAACGTCCTTTCGTTATGGAAAACGTTTCTTATTATACCCCGGTAGCTGCTCAAATCAGTGAGCCGGAATTTATTTCTGCCATTGTGGAACAATCGGGATGCAGATTATTGCTGGATGTAAACAATGTATATGTGAATGCTTTTAACCACAATTACGATGCGAAACAGTTCATCAACAGCCTGCCGCTGGATAAAGTAGCTTACATCCACATGGCGGGGCACTTTCAGGTGGCAGACGACCTGATAATAGATACACACGGTGAAGCAATAATAGACCCGGTGTTCGACTTGTTTGAGTATACTACTGAAAGAATTAAACCTGTGCCTGTGCTGCTTGAAAGGGACTTTAACATCCCTGAAATGAATGAACTGCAGGGAGAGCTGGACAGGCTGAAATCAATAACAAATTTAAAGTGGAGCAACAAACATGAACTTATCGCCTGAAACCCATTCCATACAAAGCCAGCTTGCCAGGTACTGCCGCGATGGTATACTTACGGAGCTTAGCGGAGCAAGGGCTGAACGTTTGCCACAGTACAGAAGGCTTGTATTTAATATCATACAGGACAATATAGAATCGGCTTACCCCATTGCATTTAAATACCTGGAAAAAGAAATATGGAACGTGCTGGTATATGATTTCTTTTCCACTCATGAATGCCAGAGCTACCAGGTGTGGAAACTGCCAAAAGAATTTATGGAGTTTGTGGTGGAGAACAATTACCAGGAAAAGTACCAGCTACCCTTCCTGAACGACCTGCTCGGGTTTGAATGGGCCGAAATGGAATTGTACAACACTACAGACATCCCTTATGAGTATGGCAGTCTAAATGACGATATTTTTAACGGCACAATCAGCTTCAACCCGGAACACTTAATACTGCCGCTGAAGTACCCGGTACACATGGTTCCACCTGCCAAAGCGCTGGAGCTAAAGGGTAATTATTTTGTGCTGCTGTTCCGCGAAAAAGAAACGGGCAAAATCCAGTTCGTGGATTTATCTGTATGGTATGCATTCCTGGTGGAACAAATCAGCCAGAACAATGTTACTGTAACCGAACTGATTGAATATGCACCACAGCTGTTCGGGACTATTTCCATTGAAGAATTGAAAGCAAGCACAGAGCAGTTCATTCAATCCATGATTGATAAAGGGTTTGTAACGGAGATAAAGTAAACCCAACAAAAGAACACCTGTTATAAATATTTCCTGCCTTATAGCATAATTAAGGCATCTTTTTTTCGTATTCATTTATGTATGAACCTTTTACTTTAAGGATACGTTTATGAGTAAAATCAATATAAAGAAAAGAATGCGACTGTTGCTTGTCATGCTGTCCTTAACAGCGTTTGCTTTTATTATCCCTACTAATACAGGAACGGAAAACGAAGTGATTGTATGGCAAAAGGACCGTCCATTAACCTGGGATGATTTTAAAGGAAAGCCTGCAAAACGCTTTGCTGTGGCTTCTACTAATTACGACATAAACAAGATAATCGAGCAGGTGGGCAAAGATTCCTCTACCGTTGAAATAAAAGCAATTTTTTTCTGCAATAAATCATGGAAAAAGCAAGACTGGATTGATGAAACGGTACTTGCTCATGAACAAAAACATTTTGACATAGTAGAGCTATATGCCCGTAAGCTGCGCAAAATGGTTGCTTCTAAAACATACACTTCCTTTAATGACCTGAAAACAAAAAGTGACTCGTTATATGCTGTAATTGATAAAGCAATGGATGTGTATCAGGATGAGTACGATGAAAAAACAGAAGGCTCCATGAACGGGGAACAGCAACGCTTGTGGAACAAAAAAATAATCGATCAGATAAAAGAGCTGGACAATTATTCTTCCTCTATAATGAAAGTGGGTTTTCAGAAAAAATGAGTACCTTTCAGTGCATCATTTTATAAACCCTAATCTGAAAAAAGATGAAAGCTCTGTATTTTAAGGTTACCGACAAGCTGACCGATTTAAAAGACATTCCCCTTTTGTTTATCCGACTGGTTCTGGCTTACGGCTTTTACAATCCGGCCATGATGAAAATGAATGACATAAATGCCATCATCGAATGGTTCAAAGGTTCTGAAATGCCCTTGCCCGTGCTAAGTGCATACCTTGTTACGTATACCGAATTTTTAGGATTTATTTTTCTAGCACTCGGTTTTGCTACCCGTTTGATTTCCATCCCTCTTATTATTACCATGATTGTGGCAATTAAAGTTGCACATTGGGAAAACGGCTTCAATGCATCCGACAATGGCTATGAAATAGCTTTATATTACCTGGTGATGTTAATTTTATTGTTGTTTACTGGTCCGGGCAGGATAAGCATTGATTATTTGATTGAAAGGAAAGTGAGGAAGTAAATCGGACACATCCTGTCACCCCGAACGAAGCGGAGGGAGCTTCAGAATCGACTTCAGAACGTAATTTTAATCAAAAAATTCCTCCGCTTCGGTCGGAATGACTGTAAAATTGGGTGATTCAAACCCGCACAGATTTATTTATCGTTCGCGCTTCTCAGATAAAACACAAAACCATTCTTCCGGTAAATTTCATTAAGAGCTGGGTAATTTTGTTTCACTTCCTCGGCAGCAGTAATTTTACTTACAAAGTAAGCAGGCTTGTCTATAGGTCCTTTCAGCAGCCAGTCCATCTGGTAGCTGTTGGCGTTGCTTTGCTCCTTTTTGCGGGAATAAAATAAATGTGCATAGCTCTTGAAACCTATTGTTTCTACATAACAATCCTTATCCTGCAGGTATTCATAAAACTCAATAGCAGCTCCTTGTGAATAAGGCTCAATGCGTGGTACTACAACGCGAATTGCAAAAATTATGGATAGCAGGCTGATAATAAACACACCTACAATGCCCTGCTGAGCCTTGTTTTTGTTTAAGAAAAACAATACCATTACTACTGTTCCTATAATAAGCCCCACTCCTATCAACCATTCCATTCCCGTCCAGTTTACTGAGGCCTTCAGGCTTTCAACAGCAAATTTGTCTTTGATAATATCCGCAGCAATTATTTTCTCTTTAAACATGTCTACAACAGGCAAGGCTGCAATTGCAATTCCTATCACAGCAGCTATGCCAATAAGTAAAGCACCTGTGTATTTTTTCCGTTGCAATTCACCGGTAATGAGTTTGTGCACAGAATAAGCGCCCAGGAAACTCAATGGGAAATAGCATAGGGACGAATAATGCACAATCTTTGTTTTTACAATACTGAACAGGATCAACACCACACCAAGCATGATTATCATCCACAATTTAAAATGCTTTTGATAAGGTGTATCGTAAGCATTTTTGCGAAAAGCCCTGAGAGCGAATACTGATAAAGGAAAGCAACCAATAAGTAAAACAACCCAATGATAAAAGAACGGTCCGCCATGACCGGCATCCTGTGTATTGAACAGCCTCACCTGGTATAGAAAAAACTCTTTGATAATGGATGCGTTGCCCGTAAGCGCCAGCAATAAAAACCAGAAACCACCTACGAATGCAACGGTTCCGGCATAGAGCATCATCTGGGGAATACTAAGTACTTTCCGGAAACGTTTTAATATCCAATACACACCAAAACAAAGGGCAAAAACAAGAACAGCTACCGGTCCTTTGGTGAGCATTCCCAGTCCAATAAAAAGTGCCGACAGCAATAGCAAGCGTCTGTTAACAACACCACTATTGTTACTGAATAAAATAAAGTAATAAATACCGCAAAAAATAAACAAGTTGAACCAGGGATCAATGATACCGGATTTAAAATAAAAATGCGGCAGCAATGAACCGGCATATACCAGTACCCATAGCAAACCAAACCGTTCGTCCACCAGCTTACGGCCAATATTAAACAGTACCAGCAGCGTAATGCACCCGCAAACAGCATTGGGCAGGCGGGCAGCAAATTCACTCACCCCAAAAAGGTTCATGGACAATGCCTGGAGCCATATAAATACCGGTGGCTTTTCCCAGAAAGGCTGATAATTGATTTTAACAGAAAAATAATCGCCTGTAACCAGCATTTCGCGGGCGCATTCCGCAAAGTTGATTTCGTCCCAGTCGAACAGGTGCACCGCGCCCAGAAAGGGCACAAACACCAGCAGTGATGCCAGTGCTATAAGCATATTGTATTTTAAAACTTTTTTATCCATTAGCTTTTAAAGGAGGAAACAAGTGAGCCTTCCATCCATTTTTGTTCATTCTTCCGCACAAAATAATATACTACTATGGTAGTGCTTAAACCTATGAGGGAACCGGCATATACGTCTTCAAAAAAGTGTTGGGAAAGGTAGATCCTTGAATAACCAGCCAGGAGTGCAACAATAAAAAACAACGATTTCAACACCGGTTTTTTAACAAATAACGACAGGGAAAAATACAATGCAAATGCACAGGTAGTATGCCCGGAAGGGAAACTGTTATACAAATGATTTTCCACGCCCGGAACAAGGTAAATATCATGTACCCCTTCAAAAAATTTCTTTGGCCTCAAAGAATCAGAATAAATGAAGAGCTTAAGCGCTTGGGTAATTGCAGCCGATACAAGGTTGGCAACACCCGCAATAAGGGCATACCTGTACTTTATTGTCAGCAATATAATAACTGTAAGCAGTGCCATTACACCATCACCGAGATATGTAAAATACGCAAAAAAAGAATCCCAGAAAGGGGCATGAAAAGAGTTAAAAGTAAGGTGCAGGTCAATTTTAGTGTTTAATGCCAGTAAAAAAGAACCCAATACAATATAAATGAAGTAAGGAAGCAGAAAGGAAATATTATCTTTAAAAAGAGCCTTCACGTATACTGTAACCCAGGATTGGTAAGAATAAAATAGTAATTGAAAGCCGCATTATAAACGATTACAATGCGGCTTTTTAACTGAGGAATGTATAAACTTTTAAATTAAGAATAAGAACCTATTACCTGCGACAATTTATTTACCTGACTGTCCCACAACAACTTAGATGTTTGCTGATCCGAAGCTTCATCAGCAAAATCAGTAATGATCAGGGATACATCACCCGTAAGCTCATCGCGCTCAATACGGAACTCAAAATAAGTCCCATCCGGTTTATCCAGCCATTGCAGTTTAATGTATTTATCCTCTTTAAAGCCTAATAAGCGTGCTTTCTGCTCACTTCCATCCCAGAAGAAGGTAAATACACCATCGTGAATGTTTACATCGTCAGCAAACCATTCTGCAAGGCCGCTTGGTGCGGTTAAAAATTCATATAAAATAGGTGCTGAAGTACGTATTACGTATTCCAGCTCAAATTTACCTTTTGGCTCCTTTTTAGGGTTCTTTTTATTTTCTACCGATTTAGCCACGGTCAATGATGCCATAGGATTGGAGAATGTGCGTATCTGAACCGGGGTTTTTGCGGATGGTTTCTTCAGCTTTTTAGTGCTTTGAATCAGCTGCTCAATCAGAATATCGTTTTCTATAACAGGTTCATCATCGTCCAGGTTTGCTCCCTTCGGCTTTCTGCCACCTTTACCTTTGGCTGCAGGCTTAGGTTCCACCTCTATTTCTTCATCTTCTTCAACAGTTTCCCACAAATCAACAATCTCTACATCCTCTTCCTCATCATCCTCTTTTTTCTTCTTTTTAGAAGGCTTATCCTTAATCTTTTCTTTTTTCGGTTTTTCTTTTTTAGCAGCGCTTTTTTCAGGCTTTACAGGTTTTTCTGCAGCAGCTTTCTTTTTCACGGGCACCACAAGTGTGATTGTTTTGCCTGCCTCTTCTTTCTTTTTATCCTTCTTCACATCTTTCTCTTTAACAATGACTTTTGCGGCTGGTTTAACCGGCTTATTCGTTGATTTCTGAAGTTTCGCCTTGACAGCATTGGCAACCGGTTTAGCCGGTTTCACCGCTTTTTTTGGAGCAGCTTGCTTTTTAACAGGTTTTACAGCCTTTTTCTCGGCTTTTTTAGCCACTACTTTCTTAGTAGCAGCAGGTTTAGCAGCTTTTCCGCCTGACGGACGGGCAGGCTTAGCAGGTTTTGAGGCTTTTGCAGGCGTACTTTTTTTAGTTGCTGCCTTTTTTGCCGGTTTAACTGCTTTCTTCTCCTTCTTTAATTTACCTTGTTTTTTTGTCATGGTATTGCTTTATTTCAACAAATTGTCGCAATATATAAAAAAAAGTAATTTGCAAACAATATGATTTTGTTAAAAATATCAAAAAATGGTTTATATGTAATAGAAAATAGTATATTTGCGCCCTGGTAAACCCAAAAACCATTATGGCGAGGTAGCTCAGATGGTTAGAGCGCAGGATTCATAACCCTGAGGTCTCGGGTTCAACTCCCGATCTCGCTACACAGGAAAGCCCCTTTTTTAGGGGCTTTTGTATTTTCTGGGGTTTCCCAAAAGGTAAAAAATGGCAGTGGAGTCAGGTTGGGAGTCTTGTTTGGGCCGTTTCGATGATTTTTTACTATTATTATAGAAGAATGATAAAATTATCGAACCTTCAATTCACGCTTTACAAGTAATTTAAATAAACGCAGGGGCTTTGGTTCGATTTCACTTTTGCTACACACGAAAGCGCACTTTAACAGTCACTTTATTTTTCAGAGTTTACATTAGTCCCATTTTATTTAAGCCAGATTTGTTATACAAATACTTAAATTGCCGCCACATTAATACCCTGCGATAAAAAACAACAATAGACTAAGCGTTTCATTAAAAAGTTAATTACAGTTTTTGACTACTAAAATATTAACTACAGGACTTATTTTTTACACTCCTCATTTTTTATACAAATCATTCATCAATTAAATCGTTAGCCGGTTCTTAAACTCTACACTTTCGTATCTATTATTCCTCCTCTCATAATTTCCACTCACTTATTGACCTAAACGGGTAATATAAATACTTAAGTTTTTGAATAGAGTTATCGATTAGGAAGTCGTCACTTTTCATAAACAGGTTATTTTCTGTATTAAAAAACACAATTTTATACAAAATCACAACACTAATTACATACAAATTTGAACACAGGTCCTGGAACAAAATATTTCATGCTTCATTTTACTCAATGAAATAAAGGCTTTTTCCATAAGCATACCACTAAGCTCAACATTTTTACAACAATCTTCCACATTTTCTTACATAGTAATATACACCCCCAACTTCGGTCAAAAAAAAAATAATATTCTGAATATGTTTGCTGCGTCAACCCACCGGATAAACATATAACACAAAACAGAATATGAAAAATCTTTCCCGTGTAAGTCAGCTTGTACTTCAGAAGCATTGCTCCAGCTCAAGAAAATTACCAAAACCTGTAAATTATGCATTGATTATTTTTTGCAGCTTATTATTAAGCAAAAATAGCATCGCTCAAAGCTACAGTGTAAGCACAACAAGTGCAATACCTGATTCTTCAGCAATGCTTGATATTATTGCTGCAGATAAGGGATTACTTATTCCAAGGGTAAGTTTGACTTCTAACACAGATGTAACAACAATCCATAATCCGGCAACATCACTTTTGGTTTATAATACTAATGCGAGTATGACAAATGGAAGCCAAGGATTTTGGTATTGGAATGGTACATTATGGAAGCAAGCCATTGGTCCGGTTGGAACTACTGGAAGCACTGGGTCAACAGGTGATACCGGTTCAACAGGAAGCACTGGCTCAACTGGAAGTACTGGTTCGACAGGAAGCACTGGCTCAACTGGAAGTACTGGTTCGACAGGAAGCACTGGCTCAACTGGAAGTACTGGTTCGACAGGAGGCACTGGTTCAACTGGAAGTACCGGTTCAACAGGAAGCACTGGTCCAACTGGTACTCTAGCCAGCGGAAGCTCAGCAGGAAATACACCCTACTGGAATGGCAGCTCATGGGTAATAAATAGCAGTAACATTTTCAATAATGGAGGAAACGTGGGTATTGGAACTACCACCCCGGCAAGCAACTTAGATATAGAAGGAGGAGTTTCAATAGGTGCCACTTATTCAGGAACTACTGCAGCACCAACTAATGGTGCAATAATACAAGGTCAAGTTGGTATTGGAACAAATGCACCAAATTCCGTTTTTAATGTTGAACTACTAAACTCTAATAACTTTCCAAGAGGGTTTACTTCAAATAATACATTAACAACCACTTCGGCAAATTATTCATATGCTATAGGTGCAAATATGGATATTACTCCACAGTCCGATGTAGCAACAGCACATTCTGCGAATATAGTATTAACCAACAGAGGCTCACAAAATATAACATCCACTACTTTAGGCTTAATGGGGTTAAATATGACATGTAATAATTCATCAACTGGAACATTGACTAACTGGACAGGAAACTGGATAAACGTAAATAACTCATCCACAGGAACTGTAACCAGTTTAAATTGTAACTGGATAAGACCTTCAACCAATGCCTCTGGTACTGTAACAAACTGGTATGGTATGAGAATAGACAATCAAACTATAACTACAACATTAACTGCGGCTTATCATTCTGCTATATCTGCAGCAACTAACAGGTATAATTTGTATATGGTTGGTACAGCTCAAAATTATTTGGAAGGTAGCGTTGGTATCGGCACAAATAGTCCTGATGAGAAACTTGAAGTAACAGATGGAAATATACTTTTAACTGATAATTATGCATTAAACTGGGGTAATCCATCTATACCGAGAGGTTCGCTCCGTACTTTTTCAAACAGTCCATATAGAGGAATGAGATATTATGCGCGATGCCAAGGTGTTGGTTGGGAAGGTGTACATGATTTCTATACGCAAATTGATACAGCCACAGATGTATTATCAATGCGAATCGTAAATGGAAGAGTAGGGCTTGGAACTTCAAGCCCTGGCGGTACGTTGTCAATTGTATCATCCAATACCACAGGAGCCACAACTTCAAGCTCTCTAAATCTAACTGCCAATAGCCTAACCACAGGATGTGGAATTTATGGAACTTCTTCCTCATTAACCAATGGAAGTTTTGCAAACATGCAGGTTTCGGGAACAGCAGCAACATCCGGTCAACGTGTATTAAATATTGCAACTTCAGGAGCAAATTCAACATCATCTGTAACAACATACGGTGCTGTAATTGCGAATACACATAGTGGAACATCATCTACAAATACGGCATTATTTTTAAGTGCTTCCGGAGGCACAACAAACAATGCTTTGGTGACAGATTTAGGCAATGTTGGGATAGGTACTGCAACACCCGGTACTAAATTAGAAGTGGCAGGCCAGGTTAAAATTACTGGTGGTTCTCCTGGTTCCGGTAAAGTATTAACCTCTGATGCTAATGGATTAGCAACATGGAATGATGGTGTGGCAAATTCGACTATTACCAACGATGCATCCACCAATGCCACCATGTACCCGGTATGGGTAACTGCCAATTCAGGAAGCTTACCTTTAAAAGTTTCATCAACAAAGCTATCCTTTAATCCTTCAACAGGAAAGCTAACAGCAACTGGAGACGCTACAATAAACACATTAACTGTTGGGTTAGGAAATAGCGGTGTAGCTGCGAATACGGCCTTTGGTTATCAGGTATTAAGCGTTAATTCAAGTGGTACAGACAATGCTTATGTGGGTTATCAGGCAGGCAAAGCCAACACTACAGGAAGCAGCAATACAGGTGTAGGTAACCAAGCATTGCTTTCCAATACATCTGCTGTAAGAAACACGGCTGTTGGAGCATTTTCTATGTATTCATCAACAACAGGTGACGCAAACACAGCTCTTGGCTTCAAAACATTATTCAGCAATACAACTGGTTATTATAACATAGCCATTGGTCATGAAGCACTAATTGCCAATACAACAGGTGCCGAAAATGTGGTTGCTGGTTATGGCGCAATGGCATTCTGCACCACGGCAAATAATAATACCGCAATAGGTACCGCTACTTTACGTGACAATACAGGAAATAATAATACTGCCACAGGCTATTATGCGCTACGTTTCTGCACTTCTGGAGCAAATAATACTGCTGCTGGAACTGTTGCGCTTTATAGCAATGGTACAGGAGGTAATAACACAGCCGTAGGTTATAGAGCACTTTATAGTAACACTACAGGGAGCAACAATACCTCAATTGGTTATGACGCAGATGTAAGTGCCAACAACTATAGCAATGCAACCGCAATAGGATATGGGGCTGTTGCCACCGGCAGCAATTATGTAAAAATCGGAAATTCTTCAGTAGGTACAATCGGTGGGCAAGTTGGTTGGACCACGATTTCTGACGGGCGTTTCAAAACCAATATCAGTGAAAGTGATGTAAAAGGATTAGACTTTATAATGGCTCTGCGCCCGGTAGTATATAATTTTGACACCCGACTATACGAAGAGTTTTTAACAAAAAACATGTCAGACAGTATTCGTACAAAGCGTTTCGAGGGACGGGATTTCAGCGCTTCTACAGCAGTTCGTCAAAGCGGATTTATTGCACAGGAAGTTGCCCAAGCAGCCGACAAGGTTGGATATAACTTCAATGGCGTACACAAACCGGAAAGTGAAAACGATAACTATGGTCTTACTTACGGCCACTTTGTTGTGCCGTTGGTAAAAGCTCTGCAGGAACAACAACAGCAAATTCAAGCAAAGGAAGCGGCTATAACAAATCTTCAAGCCCAGGTTAACCAATTATTACAAAGATTAGACCAACTTGAACGTAAATAATACGTTGATTCACACATGACTATTAATAATTAGTCAACCAATGAACTAATATCAATTACCATGACGAAACAAAAATTATTACGTTTCATACTACTTTTTGCAATAATAAGTCCTGTCTTATTATTTGCTCAAAGTCCCACCCACATCAAAAAAAGCGGCCGCGAAACAGGCATCTTTATGGGTGGCAACTTTATTGGTATTGGAGCAAAATTAGTTAGCTCCACTCCTACCCTGCTTCGCGGAGGTGCTGATACTATTACAACAATAAAATGGAAAAATCTTGTGGGAGTTACGCAAAGCAGCAATACACTTACCAAAACTGCCGCTAATGGCTGGGGAAATGCCGGTGGAGCTACCAACAATAAATTAGATACTCTTGAAAATGGCTGGGTAAATTGCAAAATTACCAGTCTCGCTACCACTTTTGCTTTTGGTTTAACCGATAAAGTACCTGATGCCACACTGGATAGCATCAGGTACTCTGTGGTGATAACCTCGGGAGCAATTAGTATCTATAGCCTTGGATCACTTGTTGGCAATTATGGTACCGCTGCTTTGAATGATTCCATACGTATTGAACGTTTAGGAAATGTATTGTTCTATTTAAAAAATGACACCGTATTCTTTAACCAGGAGATAAATGCCAAACGGCCTTTGTTTGCTGATGTTGCAATATATTCCAACGGAGCTTCGGTAGCCATTACAACTACCGGAAAAACATCCGTAAACTCACATTTCAGAAGCGTACAAAACGGCAACTGGGATCAGCTAACAACCTGGGAAATGTCCAGCGACAGTATAGTCTGGATAGCAGCAACAGCAATACCGGATAATAATTCCAAATCAATAGTAGTACAGGCTACCGATACAGTTATTATTGTTTATAGTATTACAATTGATCAAACAATTGTAAACGGAGTTTTAAAATATGGAAACACAACCGGAAACACCATCAGCATTGCTAACGGTTCAGGAACTGACTTCACCATCAACGGAAGGTTTGAAGATATTGGCCCCAATAACATTGCCTGGCTTAATTCCTTGTCTACCTGGAAAATGGGAAGCTCAGGAACCCTGTACCGTACACGCAGCACTTCATCCGATAACTGGAGGGATCATTACAAAGACAGTATTGAATTAATTCCCGCTACGGCAAACTGGATAATAAGAAAAACGGGGGCCGAAAATCCATTACTAAGCTCCGGTGCTGAAATGTATTACCCAAATCTTGTTATAGAAAACACCTCAGGTTCAACCTGGACAACTACAGGAGGTTCACGATTCACAGGTTCTACCGACCACCCAAACATCAAAGGAACATTTGATATTGGCGGCATCGGAACTGATTCTGTAATATTCGTTAACCAGAATACGGATACACTTCCGATCCCCGTTGGCGGTGACTTAATTGTAAGAGTTGGCTCTGAGCTTCGCAACCTGGGGACAGGCTTTGAGGTAACCGGTGACATGACAATTTCAGGGAGTTTTACAGTAAATATCAATGTTTTCCTGGGCGGACCGAATAACCAGACAATTTCTAATGTCACCTTTACAAATGTGGGAATACTTAGTGTACGGAAGCCGGACGGTTGGGTAAAATTAACCATTCCTGTGACAGTTGACAGCTTATTGGTATTGAAAGGCGGACCTATCATTTGCGACACTACAAATTTACTTGTACTTGATACTGCTGCCATTGTTATAGGTGGCAGCGATACATCTTATGTGCATGGGCCTGTAGAAAAAATTGGTGATACTCCTTTTACATTCCCCTTAGGCGATACATCTCTTGTTGCGGGACCGTATCACCCTATTTATATTACTGCACCTGGTACAATAACTGACGCCTTTATAGGTAGTTATACACCACTGAATCAAACCTTAGGAGATTCTTTACAAGTTGACACATTAGAAAGTATAAGTAATTGTGAATATTGGAGTTTAAAACGAAGCTCAGGTACATCATCTGTAACCCCTTATATAAACTGGAATACAAACAGCTGTAATGTTGATGATTATAGCAATCTGGTAGTAGCTGCATGGGATACTACGCACTGGGTATCATTCGGAAATAATGGGGTTACAGTAAACGGTGAGGGTGAAACAGGAGAATTACGAGGTAGCTGGGGTATCCCATTCGGCCCAATCATACATATCCTTATAGGAGTAAAGAAACCCGCCTCTTCCTGTTATGCCACTCTGAAAAGAGAGCTGGATGGCGGATACTATTTAGCCAGCGGAAAACTGAAATTTAAGTTTGATGAAGAGTACAATGATACCGATAATAAACTGTCATTTAAAATTTACAATAACCTTCACACAACAGTAGTAAGTAGTACAACCATTCCCACAGCAATGCAATTAACATCAGATTATGGCGAGCAATGGTACACGCTGGATGTTCTTGATTGTAATATATCTCCTGCTGGTAATCTTGGCAACGGTTATTATATTCTGGAAGTCGAAAATGAAAAAAAAGAAAAATGGTTTTTACGTTTCAGAAATGTTACCAATATACAATGCAAAAAATAAATATAAATCAATAATTCAAACAACTATAAAATGATATCCTACAAAACACTTCTAATCATTACACTTCTAATTGTTAGCTCAATTGCCTTGTCGGCATTTTACCTAAAAAAAGAAGGAAAAATAGCTTACATAAAAAACACTGAAATATACAACAACTTTGAACTAAAAAAAGAATTAGAAAATAAGCTCACAGTTGTCAGAAGTCAACGCAAATTAATTCTTGATAGCTTAATTCTGCAATTAAAGCTTGCCTCGGAGCAAATTGAATTTAATAAGCAAGATGATAGAAACCGGTTAAAATTATTCCAGGTGCAGAAGCAGGATTATCTTTCCAAACAAAGAGAATTCGAGGAAGATAATCAACGTCTTGCAGAACAGTATAGCCAGCAGATATGGAAACAGATTAATCAATATGTTTCAGATTTCGGAAAAGAAAACAGCTATTCTTTTATTTATGGAGCTTCTGGTGACGGTTCTATTATGTATGCAGAAGATAAATATGATCTCACTAAAGAACTTACCAAC
>JAGVJJ010000105.1 GCA_020051175.1 Bacteroidia bacterium
CTGGTGGTCGGCTACCGAGACGTCTGCTTCCAGTGCGTGGTACCGCTACTTGGTTTACACGGAGGCCCGTGTAAGCCGGTTTAACAATACTAAGGCCTACGGCTTTAGTGTGCGGTGCGTCAAGGACTAGATTTATTTGAAAAATTGATTTATTTGAAATTTTTTTATCGATGAAGGTTTGTGGGAAAGAGCATCTCTAACCGCGAAGCGGTCGAATTTTTTTAATGAGTAAATAAAGCTGGAAGTTTGTAAAGTGCAGAGCTTATGCAGTGGGGGGCGGCTTTCAGCTGTATAGAACTTTATAACTTAAAACTTTATGAACTCATGACAGCCAAAGAAAAAATAGAACAGGAATCAAAAAATGTAAACGCTATCTATCTTCATAAAGAAGGTATGTTTTGGAGAGCTTATAATCAATCTGCAATGCTGTTTGTAGATAATTTAAAGTCGCTTAAAATAATTCGCAGGTATATTAAGAACGTAAAGCAGGATATATTTTATTGCGGGTTTCCCGAAAGCAGTTGGGATACCATACAAAAACAAGCGGTGGAAAAGGGATTTCTTGTAACAGCAGCAGATACCAACAAAATAATTATTTCAGGTGTTGCAGCAGAAAATGATTACAAAAGCTGGATGCAAAAATTTCCTCCTGAAAAGGAAACCGGAGAAATAAAAACAAGCAGTTCCCAATACCTGGCAGTTCTTCCTTCAAAAATAGAAGGACTGCTGCCAGGTATTATTATCCGGCAAATCCAGCAATATTCGCTTGAAAATGCAACACCTATAGAAACCATGCTGTTTATACAAAAATTAAAACAAGCAATTAACAGTGAACATTCATCACAATCCTGACAGTTTAAATATTTAAGACAATGAACGGTGTTAGCCCTTATTGATAATTTAGTAGACACTCCGAATGGTTCTATACAGTGAATTACCTGTTTATAAAGCAAGCTATGACTTATTCGTGAGCATTTTTGAATATACACAGCATTTTAATAAAGAGTATAAATACACCGTAGGCGAAAAATTAAAGAATGAAACACTAGAAATGATGGTTGCTATTTATCGTGCAAATACAAGAACCGATAAAAAAGAGCTATTGCAATCAGCCCGTGAGAATATTGAGGTTATTCGTTTGCTCTTCAGATTGCTCAAAGACTTAAAGCAAATAACACTTGAAAAATTTGTAGCTATAAATCAAAAAATAGAAAATGTTTCAAAGCAATTAGCCGGTTGGCACAAGTTGTCGGTATAATAAGTTTACAAAGTGAAAGCTTAAAGTAGAAGAGTTAAAAGTGAAAAGTGATGACTTTTTATTTTTAACTGAAAAGATGCTGGTCAGAGTTCTGCAATGCTATGGCTTGTGGAAGCGTACCCTTTTAGTCCAATAACCCTCTTGCCGGGTAAATACCTGTAACAGAAAAAGCAAGCTTACAAAGTTAAAAGTTATTAAGTGGAAAATCATGAAGTGGAAAGTAAAAGTATAAAGCGGAAAAGTGGAAAGTAAAACGTTAAGAACTTTATAAACTGTACGAACTTTAAAACTTTGCAATGGCATAAACTGAAAAACAGGTTCCGGTCAGGTATAAGAGATGGCACTGTTAAGCAATGGTGTCACATAAGAGTGGTTATTTTTACAGACGGCCCTTCCGGGTGGCTACCGCAATACGGATGGCTCGTTCAACAATGTTGGTAACAATGGCAACTGGTGGTCGGCTACCGAGACGTCTGCTTCCAATGCGTGGAACCGCAACTTGAATTACACGGAGGCCCGTGTAAACCGGAATAACAATACTAAGGCCAACGGCTTTAGTGTGCGGTGCGTCAAGGACTGAAAAAAAGTCTGTTCCTGTACTTTTTCAGGGGCAGGCTTTTAAAACAGCTTTTTCAACCAATGAGGGTACGGTGAATGCTTTGTCATACTGAAACCACTCTGGCGAAGGATTCAGTGTAGTCACTTCGGATGTACCGGATTGTGTGGTATAAGAACTACTGACTGTTAACTTCTGATAATTAATGACTCAATCAATGCCTACTCAACCAACAGCTGCAATAACTATTGAAGAACTGTTCCAGGCTTACTATGATTGCCGCAGTAATAAACGAAATACTGCAAATTCCATTGCGTTTGAGCTGAACTATGAATCAAAGTTAATCCGTCTTTGCGAAGAAATAAATAATGGCAGCTATACACCCGGCAGATCGATCGCTTTTATTGTTGAAAAGCCGGTAAAACGCGAAATTTTTGCTGCCGATTTCAGAGACAGAGTAGTACATCATCTTATCATAAACAAACTAAACCCTTTGTTTGAAAAGCAATTTATTTATGACAGTTACAGCTGCCGTGTAAATAAAGGAACTCATTTTGGTATAAAAAGAGTTACGCGCTTTATACGCCAGTGCAGCCAAAACTATCAGTTGCCCTGTTATATTCTTAAGCTGGATATAGAAGGTTTTTTTATGCACATTGATAAAGCGATATTGTTTGCCGCCCTTCATTCATTTATCAATGAAAAGTACACTCACTCTGATAAAGAACTGATTATTGAATTATGTAAAAAAGTGATTTTTAATGACCCTACAAAAAACTGTTTTATAAAAGGAAAAAAAAGCGAATGGAATGATTTGCCGCCTGCCAAAAGCTTATTCAACAGCCCTGTTAATTGCGGCTTACCAATCGGTAATCTTACGAGCCAGATATTCGCAAATTTTTATCTTGATGGTTTTGACCATTATATAAAAAATAACCTTTCTGTTGCTTCTTCCCGGCAACGCGATTGCGGGGACAGGATTATGTACGGCCGTTATGTTGACGATTTTGTAATCGTGCATAACGATAAAGAATATTTAAAATCATTGATTCCAAACATTCAGTATTTTCTGCTTACTACTTTGCACCTGAACCTGCATCCCCGGAAAATATATTTACAGCCGTGTGAAAATGGTGTCAAATTTTTAGGAGCGGTTATCAAGCCTGGCAGAACTTACATTGCAAGCCGTACCAAGGGTAATTTTTATAATGCAATCGTCCGCTGGAACAAACTATTAAAAGAAAATAACAATAAGCTCAGTGCAGAAGATTTAAATCTCTTTTTATCCAGCATGAATTCTTATCTCGGTATAATGAAACACTATGAAACGTATAAATTACGAAAGAAAATGCTCCTGCAGCATCTTTCAGGATATTTCTGGAATGATATTTATATTTCGGGAGGGTACAGCAAGCTGGTTTTGAAAGCAAGGAGGGTACATCCCCTTAACACGTCCTGCCGTATGTCACTCTCTGATTGGAGAGGGGCAAAGAGAGAGGGTATATATTAAGCAGAATGAAAAACCGGATTTGTATTACAATGAATGACAGTATAAATAACAAGGGTGTTTTTCACCGACTTGTAAACGAAAATATAATTTTTATGAAACACAGCGCAATGCAATTTGTGTTTTGCAAGTTTTGCTTGTTTGCATATAGGGTATTTAGTTGCAAAGGCAGCCAGCGAATTACCAAACTCATAAAATTTTTCAGCAAATCGCTTTGCATTGTCGGGATATCCTTTTTCGGTAATGTAATAAGCAATTTTAGCAATGCTTTCAGAGGCGTTTTTTCTAAACTCTATTTTTTGTGTTTGCTCCACTCATCCAATAATTTAAAAGTATACTTTTTTGCTTCTTCAGGTGTCATTGAAGGACTGTTTTCACACTCAGCAATCAGTAACTCAAATTCCTCATCCGTAGCCGGACGTGAAGGATTAGTCCAGTTATATGTTTCGGCAGGTTCATTCACAACATTCACAGTATTAGCAGACTGTTTTGATGCTTTTTCACGGCTGATTGATTTAACAAAATTGAATTTGCTAAGCAATCGCATTAATAAATCGGTATTCGATTTACCTTCTATGGTTATAATTAATTGTTCCATTGTACTATTTGTTCATTCAAAAATACAAAAATTTTAAAAAAAAAGAATACAAAACTGATAAATTCAATTATCGCATGCCTTTAATAACTGCATTCCGCAGCAGACAGAAAAAAATTAAAACAGCTACCTCCTGTATTTTTTTATTGTTTAGCATAAGCTTTTGCAATGGTCAGAATAGTTTTTCGCTGAAAGTAAAAGTAAGCAATATGCCTTATGCTAAACTATATTTGACAAGTATTTACGGGCATCAGCAACGTATTGTAGATTCAGCTGCGATAAACAAGGAGGGGATTTTTCAGTTGGCCCTTCCCGGTCTTTCCAAAGGGGAGGGGCTTGGGCTGTATCGTATTGTCCTCGGTAAAACAGCTAAAGCAACATTTAAAAATGAAGAGGCGCAATCATTTGCGATTATTTTAAATCATGAAAATACGGTGCTGTCGACCAATTTTAATGCTCCTACCGATAGTATGCAGGTGATAGAGGGAGCGGAAAATAAATTGTATTATGCCTACCTGAAAAAGAAAAAGCTATGCAATCAAAAGCTGGATTTGCTGGACCAAATGTTTCGCTTCTACCCGGAAAAAGATAGTTTTTATACAGAAATACAAAAACAGTATAACAATCTGCAAACGGAGTTTACCAGCTATACTGCTAACCTCATTCAACACTATCCGCAATCTTATGTAGCAAGGCTTGTTAAAGCGGAACAGTATCCTTTTCTGGATGCATCCTTAACAGAAGCGCTGCGGCTGAAGGAGCTGAAAAATAATTTTTTTAAAAGCTCTGATTTCCAGGATACGCTGCTCCTATACAGTAATGTGCTTTCCGATAAAATTTTAACATATATAAATTTATACCGCAATGAATACTTTACGGAACAACAGCAAACAGATGAATTTATCCGGGCGGTAAATCATCTGATGACCATTGCTCAAACCGGGCAGTCCAAAGTAATGCGCTATACTTTGGAATATATTACAGCAGGATTTAATGAAATAAAACAAGAGGCTGTGCTGGCTTATATTGCAGATACTTATATTACAGCCAGCTCCTGTGTAGTAGAGGATGAGCGGCTCAAAAACATTTTCCGGAAAACAGCCGATTACAAACGCACCGCCATAGGAGCAACAGCGCCTCAAATTGAAGTTCTCGAAGCTCCTTCCGGCTCCTCCGAAGGAGAAGGGAAAGAATCTGTCAACCTACAGGTTTTGTGGCCGGTCTCTGTTTCGGAGAAGAAGATGCCTGGAAGCGCTTCTTACACCGTAATCGTATTCTGGGCAAGCTGGTGCCCGCATTGCACTGCAGAAGTTCCGAAAATCAAAAACGTAATGGAAGATTTTCTGAAAAAATATCCTGACAGACGTATGGCAGCTATATTTATTTCTTTAGATAATGAAGAAAAGCCGTGGAAAGATTTTATAGAGAAAAATGAACTAAGCGGATTTATTCATATATGCGAGTTTAAAGGCTGGAATGGACAAATAGCGAGAGATTATAATGTGTATGCAACACCTGCGCTGTTTTTATTGGACAGGCACAAAAAAATAATTGCCAAACCCGAAAATGCAGAACAGCTCATGAATAGTATGAGTACGATTCCCTATTCAGGTCAATAGTTTTTTATCCTGCGAATAAGTTTGAAACGTTATTTTGAGTTTTAAGCAGAATACTAAATTGAAGTGCTTTAGATTTGCATTTTTCTGTAAAATTCGTGTACATTTGTATTTATAAATAAAACATAACCTAATAACGTATTATGGGAAAAGGAGATAAAAAAAGCCGCAAAGGTAAAATTTCAATGGGTTCTTACGGAGTTCTAAGACCAAGAAAAAAAGCGACTGCAAAAGCTGCAGCAAAAAAATCAACAGCTGAAAAAGCGGCACCTGCAAAAAAAGCAGCGCCTAAAAAAGCAGCAGCTCCTAAAAAAGCAGCAGCAAAAAAGGCTGAATAGTTTTAAATAATATTTTTAAATAAAGGCTCTCCTTCTCTTTGAATGAGGGCCTTTTGTTTTTATGGAGTATTTAATTAGGGGGCCAGGCGTTCAATTCTCCAGTTGCCGTTGTGTTTTGTATATAAGATACGGTCGTGCAGGCGGCTTGGGCGGCCCTGCCAGAATTCAATGGTAACAGGTTTTACAAGATAACCTCCCCAATGTGGCGGACGTGGCACATCTTCTGACGGGAACATCACCGAAAATTTTTCGTATTCACTTGCCAGGATATCACGGTTTGCAATCACTTTACTTTGTTCCGAAGTCCAGGCTCCCAGTTTGCTGGTGCGGGGGCGTGTGTTAAAATACAGATCGGAGTCTGCCGGGCTCTGCTTTTCAATGGAACCTTCAATCCTTACCTGGCGTTCCAGCTCAGGCCAGAAAAATAGCAGCGCACAGTTAGGGTTTGCTTCTATTTCCTGGCCTTTACGGCTATTGTAATTGGTATAATATACAAACCCGTTTTCATTGAAGTTTCGCAGCAATAAAATGCGTGCCGAAGGTTTGCCTTCAGGAGTGGCAGTACAAACCGTCATTGCATTGGGCTCATTCACTTTAGCATCTACAGCTTCTTTGAACCATTTTTCAAATTGCACAATAGGATTGGCATCCACCTGTGTTTCATCCAGCGTTTGCTTCGCAAAATCATGCCTGAGTGTGTTGATGTATAATCTAAGATCTTCCATGTTTATGTTTTCTGTTACATCAGTTATCGGTTGTCAGTTATCGGTTATTGGGTTATTTGGGTTATTGAGTTATTGAGTTATTAAGTTATCTGTTATCTGTTATCTGTTATCTGTTATCCTTTATTGGGTTAATAGGTTGCTATTAAGTCGTGATACCTAATAACTATTAACCAATAACCATTAACCATTAACCAAACTCTTTGCCGCCAATTCATTTAACTTTTCAGTCAACTTCTTTGAAGTATCATTAAAATACCTCTTTTGCTTATATGCAACTACCCATCGTATTCCATTTACTGCATTGGTCAGGAACAGTTCATCCGCACCCAGCAATACGCTTTGTGTAATTGACAACTCGTAAACGGCAATCCTGTTCGTTTGTGCAATGTCGATGATTTTTTTTCGCATCACCCCGTTTACACATCCATCTGTAACCGGTGATGTATATAATACACCATTTTTTACAGCAAACAGATTAGAGCTGATGGCTTCAATGATATAGCCTTTATCGTTGGTGAGTATGCACTCATCCAAACCGTTTGTTTTTTTATATATGCCGGCCATAATGTACATGGCGCTATTAGCGCTTTTTATAGATGCGAGTGCTCCGGGTGATTTTTTTAGTTCCGTATATACATCTACTGTATAGCCTTTCTGGTTGAGCATATATCCTTTTTCCTCCATTGGTAAAATCTCCAGCAGGTAAGAAACAGAGTTGTCTTCAGGGGTATAAAAGCCCCCATCGTTACGGTACACAGTAATTCTGGCCCTCCCGTCAGAGCCAATATTATTTTTTTTTGCGAGCTCTATAAGTGCGGTTTCAAAAAACGATTCACTAAAATCAACCGGAGCTTGCATTTTAAAAATATTCATCCCAAAGTTCAAACGTTGCAGATGCTCATTTAAAAATTGTGGCCTGTGAAAAGTGAAACGCACAGTTTCAAACACGGCATCACCATAGCTGAAGGCCCTGTTTTTAGAAGTAAAGAGGGGAGCATCTGCTGCTGCAAAAATACCATTGTGGTTAACAAATTGCTGCATGGCTTATAAGTTATGCGATCCGGTTCAATATTAATTTTAATGAAGAGTTGGCTTCTATCAGGATACCCTTTACACCAGCCTTTTCGGCCGCCTGCACATCGCGTTCCTTATCGCCTATAAAATAAGATTGTGACGGATCAATATCAAAACGTGACAATGCTTTTTCTACAAACAACGAATCCGGTTTGCGGCATATACAACGGCTTACATCCGGATGATGCACGCAGTAATATATTTCTGAAAGGGTAATGTTATTTACTTTAAATTCCTTAAGAAGATAATCGTGAAGCACTTCCACATCTTCCTGTTTATACAATTCTCTAGCAATACCGCTTTGATTGGAAACAACAATCAGCAGATAGCCTTTTTTTTGTAAATGTTGCAGCACTTCTATAAGGTCGGGCAAAATGACGAAATCTTCCAATCGATGTGTGTAGCCTCGCTCCACATTGATAACTCCATCCCGATCTAAAAAAATTGCTTTATTCATATATCTATAATTCTACTAAATACTAATCTATACTAATGTACTAATTATATTAAATTTTAAATAGTTTTTTGATCGGTTTATTGGTACGATTAGTATTTATTAGATGTATTTTTTAATACCCTGTTATCTGTTGTATAAAATTACTTACAAGGCTTGGCTTTAATGCAATTGTAAATACTGCACCGTATATAGCACCCCAGAAATGGGCATCATGGCCTATGTTGGATTGTCCGCGTTTGCCAAGGTAATACTCTATGCCAAGGAAAATTAATCCAAACAGGTAAGCCGGAATATCTATTCCAGGTATTAGCACAAACCCTAATTCCGCTTTGGGTGCAATAATAATAAACGCAAATATTATTGCTGAAACGGCCCCGGAAGCGCCCAACGCATTGTAATAAATATTGTTTTTGTTTTTTTCGTAGGAATAAAACGATGCCATTGCTATGGCACTCACATAAAGAACAATGTACAGGAGTATGCCTTTTGCGCCAAACAGGTTGAAATAAAAGGCTTCTGCTGTCTTCCCAAAAATGTACAATGAATACATATTAAAAGCAAGATGCATCCAGTCAGCATGAATAATGCCGCTTGAGAACAACCTGTACCACTCCCGGTGTTTATGGATCATGTAGGCATTAAACATGAGCTTGCCTTTCATCCTTTCATTGTCCATACAAATGAGTGAAACCGCTACGGTAATAACAATTATAATGAGTGTAATCATGGATGTAAAGATAAAAGAAATGACTGTTTCGCCAATTTAAATTTTTGTGATAAAAGTCATACGGTGTTATTGCACATCCATTAAAATGACATTAACCCTTCGCACATTTCCTGACAAGCTCGAAATAGTAGGGCAGAACATTTTGGGCTGGCCGGGAAGAAGTGTGTAAGCTATGAAGTTTACTTAATATTATCCAGGTAAGAACCTTTCATATGCTCGCCAGATTTATTTTTAGGGATGGACAAAGATTTAAAGTCCGCACTTTTAATATGCTTTGCCAGAAATACAATCTGACCGATATGGTATGCATAATGGGCCGTTTGGCGGTTGAGTGCCTGTGTTACCGTAAGGCCTTCACCACGTATGGTTACAGTTTTCATCACATCATTTTCAGTAAGTGAGTTTAACGTCTTAAAGAAAACATCCCAGCCTTTATCCCATATCTGCATGAGTTGCTCACGGGTTTCACTACCTTCCGTAAACTCAGAATCCCTGTTACGGCTGGGCTTTTCGCCATCAGTGGTCAAAAAATCGGTCCAGCGCGAAATCATATTCCCGCTGATGTGTTTGATGATAATAGCAATGCTGTTGGATTCCGGGTCGGGCTGATAATGAAAATCTTTGTCGCTGCTGAGCTGGGCGAAGGATTTTTCAGCAAGTGTTTTATAATTTTTAAATACACCAATTGTGTTTTCCAGGAAATGTTTTTCAAAGCTCATTTTTTACTTTGTGTTTTTTTAGGTTCAATGATGAGTCGCAGTGATTGATCATAGGTAACATAGTTCCAGGCCCAGTTAATAAAAATAAGCAGCCTGTTTTTTATTCCCACAATTGACATTAAATGTACAAACATCCATATCAGCCATGCAAAAAAACCCTGGAATTTAACCTTTGGCAGGTCCGCTACGGCTTTGTTCCGGCCTATTGTAGCCATTGATCCTAAATCTTTATAGCTAAAGGCTTTAAACGTTTTGTTCTTTAACTGGCCTTTCAGGTTTTTTGCAAGCAGCTCGCCCTGTTGTATTGCTACCTGAGCCACCTGTGGATGTCCATTGGGATATTGAGCATTTGTCATATACGCAATATCGCCTATTGCATATATGTTGTTATAGCCTTCTACTTTATTGTAACTATTTACTTTTATTCGGTTGGTCCTTACAATCACGGCAGGGTTTAAACCTTCAATTTTGTTTCCCGTAACACCGGCAGCCCACACAAGGGTATTTGCACGTATTGTTTTACCATCTTCAAGAAAGACGGTGAGACCATCATAATCTTTAACCCTTGCATTCAGGGATACATTTACGCCCAGCTCCAACAGGTATTTTTTTGCTTTGTCGGAAGCCTTATCAGACATTGTTCCCAACACACGTGGGGAGCCTTCCAGCAAATGCACCTGCATTAAATCAAAATCAAGTTCGGGATAATCTTTTGGTAGTACATACCTTTTCATTTCGGCCAATGTTCCCGAAACTTCAACACCGGTTGGTCCACCACCAACCACAACAATATTCATCAGTCCCTTTCTCACTTCCAGGTTTTCGACAAGAAGGGCGTTTTCGTAATTTTTTAAAATTGTATTTCTAAGCGAAAGTGCTTCTGCAACGGATTTCATCGGTTGTGCTTTGTCCATCATTTTCTGGTTACCAAAAAAATTGGTATCGGTGCCTACTGCTATCACCAGGTAATCATAGTCGATGGAACCTATGCTTGTAAAAATCTGGTTTTGCTCCGGTATTACCTTTAGAACCTGGGCAATGCGGATGTGGATATTTTCTGCTTTCTGGAAAATTTTGCGGAAAGGGAATGAAATGGCACTAGGCTCAAGCCCTGCAGTGGCCACCTGGTAAAAAAGTGGTTGAAATTGATGATAATTATTTTTATCAAGCAGCACTACCTGGTAATCGGCACCGGAAAGCTGGCGGGCAAGTTTAAGCCCACCAAAACCGCCCCCAATAATAACAATCCGTTTTTGGCTTGTTTCTTTTATGTTGGCTTTCATAGAATGAGAATTTTTAATGCGTACGTCCAGATTTTTCGGTGGCCGAAGCCACTATAAAGAAGGACTCAGCATAGGCGTTACAAAATTACAAATAAGGAAACTCTAAAACCGCAAGCTGTTTGTTTTTAACCGCAATTTTGGGAGATATTTCCTTGCTTTTTTAAGAAATATTTCGTTACTTTACTGAAAACTATGTACCCATGTCGGCAATAAGATTAAAATATTTTCTCTTTTGTTTGATAGTCTTTGGGGTACGCTGCCTGAGCGCTCAGGAATCCTTCGACCAGTCTGTAGTAACCATTATTGGGGATGACCCGGTTGAGGCGAATAATACCCATGATTTTGTAAATACCAACCCCAATAACCGGCCGGACAACCCGCCTGATGATCTGCAGATAATAAATGATAACCAGAATGTGGTAAACCCTTCGCTTGAGAATGGTTTTCAGATGCGGTTTGAAGTTACCTACGCACGGCCTGTAGAACGTTTGGGAGGCGCTTCGTTTGCCCCATCGTCCAAAAGTTATAATGACGATTATGAAACTGCCAAAAAGCGCACTGTTACATTTACAGAGCGCAAATTCAATGCAAAGAAAAAGTTCAGGAAGTGGATTCCTAAACGCAAGAAAAAGTACCGTCCTACAATCTGCGGCAGGTTTTAATATTTCTTTTTATTGTTTTATTTAGGATACTATTTCTCAACCGTGTTTCTTGTTCGACTTTTAACTGAAATGTTCCGGTGCTCCGCACCTTAACTTTATTACTATCTATTTTCTACAAATGTTTCGCGGCTCTGCCGCTCTAACCTTTTAATATATACCATTCCAGCGGCAGAGCCGCTAAACATTTGTAGATAGTATATATTGAAAGCAACCATAAGGTGCAGCGCACCGAAACATTGAAGGGTTGCGAAATGAAAAAAATTTCTCGTGATTTAGAACCTCAGGCTCAGTGAAACACCTGTTGTATACTGATTCAGTCCATAGGTATTGATAAGTGTGGGCTGTACCTTAAAGGAAAGATCCTCATCTTCCATACTGAAGTCAAACAAGTGGGCATCCACACTTGCATCAATAACATTCAGAAAATAGAGAATGGTGCCTCCAATTATCGATAAATCGCGGTAACGGTGATAATATCGCTGTAGTGTGTTCAGGTCACTGTCGGAATAGCGGGGGTAATTGTCAACGGTGGCAGGGTCGTTATCCAGCCTGGCCTTGTATGCATTCCGGTAATCGAGGTATTTGTTCTGATTGAAGTTGAAGGAATAGCCCAAACCGATGGCTCCGGCATAAATAATCGGCACTTTCCAGTACTTCTTATTGTAGACTTGTCCGGCACCAGGCACTACGGCCGACATGATAGCGGCCAGTTTTGGAGAATGTTTTTTGGGAAGGTTCAGTTTTTTCTGTATGGGGCTTTCCTGCTTAGCGGTATCTTTAGTCTGACTTTTAAGGGAAATGCAAGAACAGGTTAGTAATAGCGCTGTGGCAACAAGCGAAAGCCTTCTATTCATGAATAAACGGTAGGGCTTTTCAACAACAGGCATCATAAACAACAGGTTCTTAAAGAAAATCAGGATTGTGATAACTAAATATCCAGCAAATCAATAATCCGCTTCAAATCATTGTCGGATTTAAATGGGATAACAATTTTGCCTTTTCCATTGTTTTCGCGGCTTATATTCACTTTTGCATTGAATACGGCACGTAAATCCTCAACAAATTTCTTTTGCTCAAATGTTAAGGCAGATTTGGAGTCTTTGCTATCCGTTCCCGATTTTTCCCCAGCAGCTTTTTCAGTTTTTACACCTCTCGAAAGGTCTTCCACATCGCGTACAGAAAGGTTTTCTGCAACTATCTGGTTGTATATATCAAGTTGCTTATCGGCATCGTCAATGTTAATAAGCGCACGGGCATGGCCCATGGAAATATCCCCATTCCTGAGCGCCAGTTGTATTTCTACGGGCAATTTCAGCAATCGCAGGTAGTTTGTAATAGTGGAGCGCTGCTTGCTTACTTTTTGTGAAAGCTGTTCCTGGGTCAGGGAACATTCGTCAATCAAACGTTTGTAGCTGATAGCTACTTCAATCGGGTCAAGGTTCTCGCGCTGGATATTCTCCACAAGTGCCATTTCAAGCATGGCCTGGTCGTTGGCAATACGGATATAAGCAGGAACGCTGGTAAGACCGGCCAGCTGCGATGCACGGAAACGCCTTTCACCAGAAATAAGCTGGTATTTATCATATCCCAGCTTACGTACGGTAACAGGCTGGATAATGCCATGCTCCTTGATAGAGGAAGCAAGTTCATTCAATGCTTCTTCCTCAAAGTTGGTACGTGGCTGAAATGGGTTGGTTTCAATATTTGCTATTTCAATCTGAGCAATAGCACCAACTACTTTGCTTTCGCCTTCTTCCTTGTTACCGGCTTTATTGGTAATATCTGTATTTGCATTTTCCAACAGTGCACTTAAACCTCTTCCTAATGCGTTTCTTTTTGTTGACATTTAGCCCCTCCTTCCTCCCCCAAGGGGAGGTATTTTTAATTATGTATAATTTTCTAAACTTCTTATTTAACCACTCCCATGATTAATTTTCTCCTCCCCCTTGGGGAGGAAGGGAGGGGCTTTTTAATTCTCTTCTTCCTCTACATTGATAATCTTTTCAGCATCGTTCAGCCTGGTAAGGCCATTTTTTTGCAGCAATTCGCGCGCCAGGTTCAGGTAATTGATAGAAGCTTTGCCGCTTGCATCGTGCATGATAATGCTTTGTCCGAAGCTTGGTGCTTCGCCTAACTTGGTATTGCGCTGAATAATGGTATCGAATACCATTTGCTGGAAATGGGTTTTTATTTCATCCACCACCTGGTTGCTCAGGCGAAGGCGCATATCGTACATGGTCAATAAAATACCCTCTATTTCAAGATTCGGGTTCAGGCGCGACTGAACAATCTTTACCGTATTCAGAAGTTTTCCAAGCCCTTCTAAAGCAAAATATTCGCACTGAACAGGTATTAGTACCGAGTTTGCTGCGGTAAGAGCGTTAATTGTAATTAAGCCCAATGATGGAGAACAGTCAATGATGATAAAATCGTATTCATTTTTGATTTTATCCAATGCCATTTTCATCATTTTCTCCCGCTGTGGCAGGTTAATCATCTCAATTTCAGCACCTACCAGGTCGATATGAGCTGGCAAAAGCGAAAGATTGGGTGTTTCAGTCTGAAGAATGGTATCGCGAGGGTCAACACCATCAATAACACACTCGTAAATGCCTGTTTTAATATTCCTTGGGTCGAAACCTACACCGGAAGTAGAGTTTGCCTGAGGATCGGCATCAATCAAAAGCGTTTTGTATTCCAAAACAGCTAAACTGGCCGACAGGTTGATTGCTGTTGTTGTTTTCCCAACTCCACCTTTTTGATTTGCGATTGCTATGATTTTTCCCATTGGTTACAGATAACGAATTGTTACGAATTTACGAAAATTTATTTATTTTAATTGTTTGATAATCAGTTTGTTGAAGGGCGTTTAACCATTAACCATCGCTCCTTCAGTTACTTTAAACGTTTTGGTTTCTCCAACATTAAACAGAAGTAGCTCATTACCAGCACGATCGAATTTTTTTACGGCTTCTTTTTTGTCAATTGTTATCGGCCCAAAGGTATCGTAATGCATCCCGATAATGGTTCGGCAGTTAATAAATTCAGCTGCAATAATGGCATTGTCGATACCCATTGTGAACGTATCTCCGATAGGTAAAAATGCGAAATTAACATTGCGGTAATTCCCAATCAGCTTCATGTCGTAGGTCAATGCTGTATCGCCAGCGAAATAAAAATTACCCTGGGTAGATTCAATGATAAAGCCCATCGGGTTTCCACCATTACTACCATCCGGCAGGCTGCTGGAGTGAACCGCCACAACGCATTTCACATTTCCGAAATCGAATTTGCTTTTGCCACCGATATTCATCGGGTGCGTATTTGTAATGCCTTGTTTATTGAGCCAAACGTGTATTTCCCAGGTGCAGATTACCTGGGCTCCTGTACGTTTTGCAATGCTTACGGCATCTGCAACATGGTCTTCATGGCCATGGGAAATAAGAATATAATCGGCTTTAACAGCTGTGGCATCGATATCTTTCGCCAATTCATTCGGTGTAATAAACGGGTCGAAAAGAAGATGTTTGCCATTCACTTCAACTCCAAAACAGGAATGGCCATAATAGGTTATATTCATAAAAAATCCGTTCTTTGTAATCTAATAATTTTCACTAAAAATACGGTTTTTGCGCCTTTGGGGCCTGAAAACTTATTAAGAGTTTTTAAACAGTTTTTTGTTAATATCCAGTACCCGATGATCACGATAATAGCAGCTACAAACAGGCCGGGCAGCAGTACTTTGAAGGTGGCAACACACTATCAGCAAATGATGGAAAAAGCGGGTGAAAAAACGCAACTTTTTTCCCTGGAAAAGCTTCCTGCTGACATTGCTTTTAATGAAGTTTTTGGCAAGCGCTCCGTTGCTTTTCAGGATATTTTGAATGAGTATATAGTTCATTCCCAGAAGTTTGTATTTGTTGTGCCGGAGTATAACGGCAGCTTTCCCGGTATTTTGAAAACTTTCCTGGATGCTGTTCACCCTGATTTGCTGAGAGGTAAAAAAGCAGCTTTGCTGGGTGTTTCCAGCGGCCGCGCTGGTAACCTGAGAGGCATGGAGCATTTGACGGGTATTTTGAATTATTTGGGTCTTTTTGTTCATCCTAACCGTTTGCCGGTTTCAAGTGTGCTCACCCTGATGGATGAAAAGGGCAATATAACCGATGCGAACACCATCAAAGTGCTGGAAAAGCACGTGGGGGATGTGATAGGGTGGTAGGGAGCCTCATCCCCGGACCTTCTCCGAAGGAGAAGGGAGTGTAAATAGGGCTTATTGCAATGCCAAAGAATTTATCCTAAACTCAATATTCCCATTTCTCTTCCTAAAATAGTTTTCAAAGTTCTCGCCTGTAATTTCAAAGGCCCTTTCAGGATGAATAATACTGATGTTTTTCAAATTCACACGGTCATTCACATCTTTCTGGTTGTGACTTTCATAGTGTTCGTTCATAAGACTACCTATCAATAGGGTACTTTTGGATGGCAATGTCACCGAAATCCCTGTTTTGCTGCTGTCTATATCCTTGATATTGAGTTTGTTGCTCCAGTCGATATCGCCTGTTGGATTAAAAGGGTAGGCTGAAGGCTCGGAGTCAAAAAAGCCGAAACCATTTGCGGTTTCAGAAAGGTTGTATTGAACCGTAACCGGAAAATTGGTTTCGTTAACAATTACAAAGTATTCCTGCCAGGAACAGCCTGCAAACAGTGCTGTAAAAGCTAAAATTAAGAGGCTTGGCCTTACTTTGTTGTGTAGACAAAAATTTTCTTGTTTTAAAATCATGATTTCGGATTGAACTATAAAAAAGGGGCTGACAATTTCTTTGCCAGCCCTTCTTTCAGTTAAAACAGAATTGAATTTGTATTTACGCAAATTTTTTCTCGAACTCCTGCATCACTTCTACCAAAGCGTTCACGCTTTCCAATGGAAGTGCATTGTACAGGGATGCGCGGTACCCACCTACATCACGGTGACCACGGATACCACTCAGATTAGCGGCTTTTGCAAGCTTATCGAACTCCGGCTCCAGTTCTGGTTTATGCATCACAAAAGTCACGTTCATGTTAGAACGATCTTCTTTTGCTGTAGTGCCTACGAACATAGAGTTTCTTTCAATTTCATTGTAAAGTGTATCGGCTTTTTCCTGGTTTACTTTTTCAATCCATGGAATTCCGCCATTTTTCTTCAGCCATTTCAATGTTAACAAGGTTACGTATATCGGGAATACCGGAGGGGTATTGTACATACTGTCGCCTTTAATGTGTACCTGGTAATCCAGCATAGACAACATTTTTCTTCCGCTTTTACCAAGTACATCTTCACGAACAGCTACCATTGTAGCACCCGCAGGTCCCATATTTTTTTGAGCTCCTGCATAAATCAGTGCAAAATCATTTCCATTTACCTTACGACTGAAGATATCGCTGCTCATATCGCATACCAATGGAACCGGGGATTTAGGAAATTCCTTTATCTGTGTACCATAAATGGTATTGTTGGAGGTAATGTGCAGATAGTCCAGATCGGTTGGAATTTCATACCCTTTAGGAATGTAGTTGAATTTTTTATCTTCCGATGAAGCAATAACCTTTGTATTGCCAATAATCTTAGCTTCTTTGATGGCTTTGCTTGCCCAAACACCTGTATTTATATACCCTGCAGTTCCTTCAGTACGAAGTAAGTTGTAAGGAACCATAGCAAACTGAAGACTTGCGCCACCGCCTAAAAACAGTACCTGGTACCCATCTTTTACTCCCAGTAGTTCTTTCACAAGCTCTCTTGCTTCAAGAATTACCGGTTCAAAATTTTTGCTGCGATGAGAGATTTCAAGCAGTGAAAGATTCAGGTTGTCAAAATTGATACAGGCTTCTGCAGCTTGTTGTAATACTTCCGCAGGCAATATTCCGGGACCTGCACTAAAATTGTGAACTTTTGTCATTTCTATTGTAGATTTCGATTGTATCATAGGTAGGTAGTATTTAGAGTGCTAAATTAGGGAATATTTGAAAGGGAAAACAGGAACAAAGGGAAATATTTTGAGCTAAAGCTGGATCGGTTACGGATAAACGAATGGATACGAATTTACGAAACAGTATCGTTGGCAATGGTTACGAATAAACGAATGGATACGAATTTACCAAACAGAGTCGTTGGCAATGGTTACGAATAAACGAATGGATACGAATTTACCAAA
>JAGVJJ010000082.1 GCA_020051175.1 Bacteroidia bacterium
CATAGAAGCATTTGTTTTCAATGACTTATTGAATATATCACATTTAAAAAGTAATTTGTGGCACTGAAAAACCGTTATGCAAATCCAATTTATAAAGTACCGCTTTTGAGAATGATTACCATCTATATCCTGAAAAATAAAGCAATAATATTTTTATTATGCATTGCATTTTCAGCGGCTGTTTCTGCTCAGAAACCTTTAGCCAATTTTACCGGTAGTCCATTAGCCGGATGTTCGCCGCTAATTGTAAAGTTTCAGGATCTTTCAACCAACTCACCTACTTCTTTGCACTGGGATTTTGGAAATGGAAGTTTTTCTTTAGCAGCAGATCCAACACCAACTCACATATATATTACTCCCGGAACTTACACAGTTAAACTTATTGCTAAAAATGCAAGTGGCTCTGACACTCTGGTTAGAAAAGATTATATAACAGTTTATCCGTTCCCATCATTAAATTTTTCTGCTGATGACAGTGTTGGTTGTTTCCCGCTCCCGGTTCAGTTTACAGATCTTTCTACTCCCGGAGCGGGAACTGTAAATACAACCTGGAATTGGAATTTTGGCGACGGCGCAACTTCAACAGACAGAAACCCGGCTCATACATTTACAGCCAGCGGCAATTTTACAGTAATACTGAAAGTGACCAATGATAAAGGATGCTCAAAAATTTTCAGCAAACCTTCCTATATTAATGTATCACCCGGTGTTGTTGCTGATTTTACAACTTCTTTACCTGCTAATATATGCAGCCCGCCGGTTACTGCAAATTTTACCAATACTTCCACAGGGCCCGGCACATTAAGTTATTCCTGGAATTTTGGTGATGGCTTAACTTCACCATTACAAAACCCTCAACATACATATTTCAGTACAGGATCATTTAATGTTTCACTGTCTGTAACCAGCGGTATTGGATGTAGCGCCACCATTGTAAAAAATAATGAGGTTATCATCGGTTCAAATTCTACATCGTTTACTTCTCCTGACAGTGCATTGACCAATACCCCAATTAATTTCACCAATACATCTGCACCTTTACCTGTTTCGCAAAACTGGAATTTTGGTGACGGCACTTCCTCCACGGATCAAAATCCCGTAAAAATCTACAATACACCCGGACCCTATTTCGTAATACTTACGAATAATTACGGCAGTTGTACATTTATAGCGGTAAGGGTCATAGTGATTACTCCAAAATCATTAACGAATTTCACTGCATCAGATTCGGTCAGTTGTAAACCACCGCTGACAGTAAATTTTCAAAGTACAACCCCCGGCGCTGTTAGCTGGCTTTGGAATTTTGGCGATAGCAGCGCTACCTCCACCCAGCCAAACCCTTCACACACTTATACCGGGTTAGGCAATTTTGATGTTACATTAATAACTACGAACAGCGCCGGCAAAGCTGACACATTGGTTAAACCCAATTTTATACGGATCAACCGGGCAACAATTGATATAAGCGGAATACCATCAGGCGGTGGCTGTTTACCGCTTACGATCAATCCTGTACCCAATATAACTGCAGCAGGAACAGTTATATCTTATCTCTGGAGTTTTGGTGATGGCGGTATTTCAACATTGCAAAATCCCTCCCACACATATTTTGCCCAGGGCGCATATACTATAAGTTTAATTATTACTACAAACTTAGGTTGCAGTGATACACTAACATTGGCTTCCGCAGTAAAAGCAGGCGCTTTGCCAACTGCAAATTTTACAGCAACACCATTATCTACCTGTGTTTTTACAAAAGTTCAGTTTACTGATCTGTCATCGGCTACTGTTAATGACTGGCTGTGGGATTTTGGCGATGGCTTCACTTCAACAGATAAGAATCCATTGCATGAGTTTGCCCTTCCGGGAACATACACCATCTCACTTACCGTAAAAAACAATGGTTGTCCTGCTACAATTACTAAGGCAGCTTATATTACCGTGCTGCCACCTGTTTCAATTTTCACTGCTACACCAAATTGTGAAAAAAGGACTGAATTTACTTTCACCGATAAATCAGTAGGCCCGCTAACATGGTTTTGGGATTTTGGCGATGGCACTATCTCAGCATTACAAAATCCACCGCCGCATAATTTTCCGGGTCTGGGTGTTTACACAGTTTCCTTAACAGTAACAAACGGAGCCTGCTCGCATACAACAATACAAATAATAAGAGCAATCAATGAAAACCCCAACTTTTCAAGCGATGTTACTACTTTATGCAGGGGAACCGATGTGTTGTTCACCGCTACAAATATTACTGCCGCCAACATAAATTCCTATTTATGGGATTTTGGCGACGGGGTACAAACAAGTACGAGCAATACAAATATCATTCACACATACCCTGCATCCGGAACAACTACTGTGTCTTTAATTACAACTGACCTGAACGACTGTTACGACACAATTATAAAACCAACTTATATCAGGACAAACGGCCCCGTAGCAAACTTCAGCGCCAGCAATACCGGCGGGTGCAAAGGGCTTACTTCCTTCTTTAATGATTTATCGGCCTCAGATGGCATTAACCCAATTACAGGATGGCAATGGAAATACGGAGACGGCGCTGTTCAATCTTATATTTCGCCACCTTTTTTCCATACATATAATACTGTTGGAACTTTCTCAGTAACCCTTAAAGTTACTGATGTGGCCGGATGCTCCGATTCTTTAACTATAAACGACCTGATTCATTCAACCGACCCATCTGTAACTTTTGTTTCACCGGATTCTTTAACCTGCCCCGGGGCTATTACAAATTGGAATGTGAGTACGAATGCTACCGGGTTCAGTTATTTATGGCAATTTAGCGATGGCGCTATTTCCACAGATTTAAATCCGCCAAAATCATTTGCAGCGCCGGGACAATATTCAGTCAAACTTGTTGTAACAGATATTTACGGATGCCCGGATTCTCTTACAAGAACAAATTACATAAAAGTGGATGTGCCGCTGGCAGCTTTTACGATAGATGATTCCGCCAGCTTCTGTATGCCATTTGAAGTAAATTTTACCAACACATCTGCTTTCTATAATTCCCAACTGTGGACTTTTGAACCGGGGGTTACATCTACTGTACAAAATCCCGCTCATTATTATACTACAGCAGGTTTGTTTAATGCAGAACTTATAGTTACCAGTCCCGGTGGATGTACTGATACTGCTTACCGTACCATCCAGCTTTATGATACCGCAGGATCCAGCATCACTTATACTCCGTTAAATGGTTGCAAGCCCCGGTCCGTTTCTTTTAATACCAACATCAGCGGACCAGTCACCTATATTTGGGATTTTGGCGACGGGCAATCTCTTGTATCTGATTCCACTGCCATCACACATTTATATAATCAGTTTGGAAATTTTGTTCCAAAAATAATTCTCCAGGACCGCACAGGATGCTTAATGCCGATATCCGGCATTGAAACCATTCAAATGGTTGGCGCAACTGCAAAATTCGGGCTTGATAAAACATTTCTTTGCAATGGCGGACTAATTAACTTTATAGATTCTACAACTTTCAATGATCCTGTCACAAATTATTACTGGGATTTTGGCGATGGTAATATTTCAACACTTCAGAATCCATCTCACTTTTATAATGGAGCCGGATTTTATACCGTATCCCTTGCTGTAAAAACAGCCCAGGGTTGTGTGGATACTACCCGGATGAACAATGCATTAAAAATTGTAAGCGGACCCGATATCAGTATTGACAGTGATACAGCCATGTGTATTTATGCGCCGTTACAGTTTTTCGGAA
>JAGVJJ010000026.1 GCA_020051175.1 Bacteroidia bacterium
CATTCTGCCGGGTTAATATGGTATGGCTTATATCTGTTATTTCGTCAACACTTCCTGCCAATACACTAGTTATTTCACCTTCGTGTAATAACATCAAGGCATCGAGCAGAGCGCTTTCAAAAGAAAAACCTCTATGAACAAATGTATTATTATATCCATGGCATTTAAGCAGCAGGGCAATCTGTGATCCCACTGTATTATGGGTGGATTGTATAAAAGGAGTTGGCTGAAGCATTTCCTCATTTTGTTCAATGATACTGGTTAAGAATATACCTGTATCTTCCAGGCAACCAAAAGCTGTTCCGGTAATAATAGCGCCGGGATTTTTTTCGCCTGCTTCCTGTAAACATTCCATAGCTGCCGCTACACCCATTTTTATAATACGGCTCATTCTTCTTAACGATTTCGCATCAATAAAAGCTGTGTAATCAGGCTCGATGCTTTTTAAACGGTTGCCGGAATACTCTATAGGTTCCGTAAGAAAGGGAACACGGCCAAATGTTCTTTGCGGTGATATATTTGCTGTTGCCTGTATATATATTACCATCTTACAATTTTGAAAAGATAAGTGTCGAACAGTTTCCTCCAAAGCCGAATGAATTTGATAACACATGCCTGACCAATACATTTTTTGAAAAAGTAGTTTCAGGTATAAAGGGCAGCTCTGTCATTGGCGTGGTAAAACGAAGATTCGGGTAAATAATTCCATATTGAATAGCCAGTATAGAAAACACTGCCTCTATACCACCACTTGCCCCTAATGTATGGCCTGTAAAAGATTTGGTAGAACTCATCTTTGGGTAATGCGGATCAAATAATCGTTTTATTGCAGTGCCTTCTGCCAGGTCATTATTTTGTGTGCCGGTTCCGTGCAGGTTAATATAATCAATATCCCCGGGTTGTAACCCGCTTTTTTCCAACGCCCCTTTCATAGCAAGCCATGAGCCTGTTCCATCGGGAGAAGAAGCTGTTTGATGATAAGCATCGTTCCGGTTGGAATAACCACTGAGCTTACAATAGAGCTCCCTTTTTAAAGTTGCGGCTACCCGCTCAGATACCAGCACTACGTACCCGGCGCCTTCACCTAAATTTAAACCGTTGCGATTTTCATCAAAAGGCTTACAATATTGCCGATCCAATATCATGAGTGTATTAAAACCATTGACGGTATATTTTGTTAAAGCGTCTGTGCCACCTGCAACTACTACATCAAGCATATCATGTTTTATTAATCTTGCGCCAAAAGAAATCGCATTGGCTGAAGAAGAGCAGGCAGTGCTGATCGTACTGATATAATTGCGTATTCCTAATTTGTCGGCGACTAATTCGGTAACGCTTCCACATTCATGGTTGGCCACCCCTCTTAATTTTCCTTTGAGTGGGTTAGAAAGAAAATGGGGGAAAAACATTTCATTTTTGTCCATTCCACCTACCGTATTAGATGAAACAAAACCAGTACGAAATTCTCCGATATTTTCAAGGTGGGCATTATACAATGCTTCCTTTGCAGCTAAGACACTCAGTAATGCAGTGCGGCTTATTTGTGAAGAAAACCCTGACAAACCGGCCAGTTCCTCATTACTCATCTTAACTTCTGCTACCGGAATTTTTTGCCGATGCACTGTTTCAAGATAAGTTGCATAACCCATACCGGCTTTCCCTTGTTCAAACGCAGAGAGGCATTCGCTGATATTATTGCCAATAGCCGTAATAGCGCCGACCCCGGCAATATAAACATCCGAACTTATTTTTTTATCCATTGTCTGCCTGAAATATTTTATTGATATTATCCTTTATAAACAAACTCGATTGTTCACTCTTTTCCTTTTCAACCAGAAAAAGAACTGCTTTGTAATCTTCATTCAACAAGTCAACCCATCCAAAAATACATGCCTGCAAAATATTATTATTTATAAGCTTGCTTACATATTGTTCCATAAAATCAGCATCAAACTTTTCAAACACAAAAAAATCGTTTTCTCCTTTAAAATTATTTCTTATGCATATTTCACCGATCATAATATTAGGCAGGGTATAAACGAACACAGAAGGACTTGGAATATCTTTGACTGTTTCAAAATATTTGAGGTCTGTATCAAGGCTTGCGTTTGCATTGGCCAGCACCAGGCCGGTTTCTTCCGGCTGATATTTTTCTGCTCTGAAGTTGTCTTTAAGTAATATTTCGGAAGCAAGCCATCCTAATTTACTGAGGTTATCCATCTTGTAGAACTTAGGATAATTCAGACCGAAATAATTATAAACTGATAATAAAAAACCCTGTAGATCTGTATGCTTATTTTCAAACACGGTTTTCCCGTTTTCGAGAACAAGATGATTACTGATTACACAACTGGCATTAATATATTTTTCTGCAAACAAATTATCAATAATTATTCGGTTAATTGTTTTAATTCAACAAATTTCCGGGTTTACCAAATACAACTGCTGCATTACAACCTCCAAATCCCGATGCAGTTTTAAGACAGTTTTGTAAAGAGCCCTGCAATGGCGAACTGCAAATATTTACTGGTTTTGTAACACCCGGTTGTTTAAATCCCATAGTTGGCAAGACAAGGTTTTCTTTTAATGAATGAATTGAAATAATGGATTCGATCAAGCCTGCTGCACCCAGGGTATGGCCATAATATCCTTTCAAACTATTTACGGGAATTGATTGAAGTCCCGCTAATGTAATGGCATTTGCTTCCATCTCATCATTGTAAAGAGTAGCTGTGCCATGAGCTGAAATAAAATCAATTTCGGATGCCGGTATATTTGCTTCCTGCAAAGATTTATTAATAGCCCAGGCAAGTTCCTCACCGGTCCGGGAGGGACCTGAAATATGATTTGCATCATTGCTTACTGCCCCCCCCAAAACTTTTATTCCCCCTGCATATTTTTTATGCGATGAAAGAATAAGTGTACCAGCACCTTCTCCTAAACTGATGCCGCATCTTGCCTTGTCGAATGGTTTACATGGCTCATCGCTGATTGCCTGGAATGCCTGAAATCCTGATAAAACAAATTTTGAAATTACATCAGCTCCGGCAATTACTGCATTTTCATATTGACCGGACTGTATCAGCCGCATACCAACTAAAATGGCCAGCAATCCTGAAATACAGGCACTCGATACTACTATTGGCTGATTAACAAAACCAAAATATCCGGCTA
>JAGVJJ010000057.1 GCA_020051175.1 Bacteroidia bacterium
ATCGGTTTTGTTTTTTTGGTTTCGCAAAAACAAATTTACTCAACCTTTGACTAACCCTCTTTTTCAAAGAACTTTAACTAGCAACTTGAATTAAATATGGTTTGTCTCATTAAAGCGTATCGCAAACCTAAGCGTATGTCCAAAATAAAAAATGAATGTAAATGAAAGGATGTATGTTGTTAAATGCATAGTTTGTTCTCTATTCATTTACTTCCAATGGAATGATTAACCGAACTCTTGTTCCCGATGGCTCGCCTTTATCAAATAAATCAATGATTTCGCAGCTGATGTTGCTGTTGAAACCGGCATTCAGAATGTCGAGCCTGTCTTGTGTAATACTCATTCCCATTGATTTGTGCTGTACTCTGTGTTTTTTAAACTGTTTGGCGTTTTCGCGCCCTATGCCATTGTCTTCAATGATGCACAAAATAGTATCCTCCTGTTTTTGCAATGTTATGGTTATTTTTCCTCGCCCCTGTTTTGGTAATAGTCCATGTACGATGGCATTCTCCACGTAGGGCTGGATAAGCATGGAAGGGATGCGGTCATAGTTCTGATCAATTTCGGGATCGGTGGAAATGATGTATTCAAACTTTTTATCAAAGCGCATAATTTCCAGTTCCAGGTAAAGATTGAGCGCATTGAGCTCTTCTGAAACAGCAATCATAGGCATTTTGGAGTTTTCCATGATTTTACGCATCAGCTTTGCAAATTTTGAAAGGTACTTCAGGGCAGCATCGGTATTGTTATTGGATATATAATGTTGAATGGAGCTGAGGGTGTTGAATATAAAGTGCGGGTTCATCTGTGCGCGCAGTGCCTGTGATTCAATATTGGCGATACGTTTGTTTAGTTCTGTTTTTCTGCGTTCCCTGTTTTTGATAGTGCGTATGCGGAAGCGGATAACGAGTGTAAATGCAGTAACAACAAATACCACGCTTAGCGTAATAAACCACCATGTTTTCCAGAAGGGCTTATCAATAGTGAGTGTAAAGGTTTCTGCATTTTTGTTCCAGATGCCTTCATTGTTGGCACTGATTAGCTTGAAGGTATAGGAACCCGGAGGCAGGTTGGAATAGGTTACCAGGCGCTCCTTTGATGGGGGCGACCAATTTTTTTCAAATCCGTCAAGGATGTGTGAATATTGCACTTTTGCAGGATTGGTAAGGCATACACCAGAAAAGTAAATAGTAATATTGTTGTTGTTGTGCGCTAAATGTGTATTCTTTGCAAACAGGGTATCAGTATAAAACAAACGAAAACCACGGATGCTGGTCTTGGATTCTTCCGTATTACGGATGTATTTGCTGGGGTCGTATTTGATGAGCCCGTTTACTGTTCCAAACCAGATGGAGCCATCTTCATCCACCCATCCACCGGAATTGCACTCTACCCCTGAAAAGCCTTCTTCTTTTCCAAAAGGGACAATTACCTTATTCCCTTTTATTTTGAATTCTGAAATGTCAATTCTGCTCAAGCCCTGGTTGGTACCCGCCCATATTTCATTTTGCCGTTTACCGAAGTTGAGTGAATATACCAAATCCGAATTGAGTCCATCGGATTCACTGAAGTGCTCAAATTGCTTTGTTTCCGGTTTGTACATATACACCCCATCCATTGTTCCCCAATAGATATAACCTTCCTTATCAATAAGGGACGCGATATACGAGTCGGTTTTAAAGCCAAGCTCCTGGCTGCATTCATTGAATTGGGTGCCATCGAATTTCAGAAGCCCCCCCATGTATGTCCCTACCCAAATGGTACCTTGCTGGTCTTCCAAAATTGCCCATACATCGGCATGTTTAACCCTGCCTTTAATACTGTAACGGATAAATTTTCTGCCATCATACCTGTAAATCTCATCATTACCGCCTATCCACAGGTTGTTTTTTGAATCTTTATAAAAGCAGTTAACAGGATGCCTGAAAACACCTGAGGAGTCGGATGGAGGAATAACGTGTGTGCCATTATACTGTATAAGGCCCGAGCTTGTAGCAAGCCAAAGCAGATCCTTTTTTAACTCATAAATGGAATTTACGGTGTTGGCTTTTACATTGGCCTGCCTGATAAATTTTCCGTTCTGCTGTTTAAACAGTCCGTTGCTTTTCGAGCCTACCCATAATACACCCTTGGAATCGCGGAGTACCCCAAAAATAAACTGGTCGGTAAGCCCGTCTTCAGCTCCATAGCTTACAAAGGGATTGGCTCTGTATTTAAACAAGCCGGCATAAGTGCCTATCCATAAATTGTGCTCAAAATCAAGGTAGAGGCAGCTGATAAGCTCACTGTTTTTATTTTTATGAATGGTATAACTGTAGAGCTTTTCTTCCTCCATTTTCATAAGTCCCTTGCTGGTTCCCATCCACAGCGCTCCATTGTTGTCTGTAATAATAGTTTTAACCTCAACGTTTGAAAGCTCTTTGTTTTTAATGAATTTGTTATTGCGTAAGCTATATAAGCCTTCTGCAGTTGCTACCCATATTGTATTCTCGAAATCCTGTGCGATACAATTGATTTTTGAATCTGGTAAGCCGTGTGCCAGCGTATAATTGGTTATTTTTTTTCCGTTAAATACACTGATACCTTTATTGGTTCCTACCCACATATTGCCGGATGCATCTTCAAACATACAGTTAATGGTATTGTTAATTAAGCCTGTTTGAGCCGAAGAGTTAATAAATGCCCCGTCTGTATGCTGGCTGATACCTTTATCAGTACCAAACCAGATATTGCCTTTTGAATCCCTGACAACGGAAATAACTACATTGCTGATGAGCCCCTGGTCTGTAGTGTAGGATGTGAAATTTTTGCCGCTCAGCTTGTTGACACCCTTGATGGTACCTACCCATAGGTTGCCGTCATTGTCTTCTGCAATGCCTGTTACAGCATGATTCAGTAACCCATTTTTTGGGGTATAGTTTGTAAAAGTAATACCATCAAATTTGCTAAGGCCACCGTATCCGCCTGACCACAGGTTGCCTTTGTGATCCTGGTATATAACGGATACGTTAATAAATGGCAAACCATCATCAACAGAATAGTTACGGAAATAATAAGACTGGGCTATGCTTTGCTGCGTTAGAAAAAGAAGTGCAGCAAGAATAAGTAAAACACAGGATTTTGTTTTTTGCATCCAACACCAGGTATTACTTCAAAGATAAGAAAAATAGAAATAGATTAAAAGAGAGTGGGTATAAATTTGAACAGGGTATGAAGGAGTTGAACTACCTGTATTTGAACCAGCGCACAATACCTGATTCTTTTTTATTGGCCCTTAATCTTTCGGCTTTGCGTTTTTCTCTTTTCATGCGTTTGCGGGTTTCCTTGGTTTGCAGGTGCTTGTGGTGCTCTTTCACCGCTTTTTTCTGCTCCATTTCGGTTTTACGGTTCTCTTTCCACTTTTGCTTGGCCTTTTTACGTTGTGCACTTGAGCTTGCCGGTGCCTTGTCTGTTTTCTGCTGTGCTTCCTGCGCCAGGGCAGCAAAAGGTACCAGGCAGATGCAGATTAAAATGATTTTCCGAAAAACCGCTTTCATACTGTTGTTTATGTTGGACAAAACTAAGAAATATTACCGTTTACACTCTATTACACGTAGTTTAAGCCAAAATATTTCATTAAATTTGTGTAAATGTGTGTTTGTTGTTTACAAAAGCACTGCAAAGTTCATACCTTTTTGATGTGGTGATGGCGGATGTACCAATGTGCGGATGTTTTTGATGTGTGGATTTGTTTGATTTTAATTGAACGCTTGATAAGATTATAAATAGAATGCGTGTATTCAGGTTACTGATTTTAACAATAACAATAACTACTGTTATCGGCTGCAAAAAGAATGATGACAATGGTGTGCCTATTACCGGGGTGGATATTTATCTTTATACCAATAATCCAAGCTTTTCAAATTTGTATGCTGTGGGGGGCTGGACTTATATTACCGGTGGTGTAAGGGGGATACTGATATACCGGAAATCGAATACGGAATTTATGACTTATGATCGGAATTGTACTTACCAGTCGAGCGAACCTTGTGCCACGGTGCATGTAGATGCAACAAACATACTGGCCGTTGATACCTGCTGCAACTCAAAATTTTCCATATATGATGGCTCTGTAACACAGGGCCCGGCTGGTTTGCCTTTGAAAGCCTACAATAATACGTTTGATGGGAACGTGTTGCATATTTATAATTGAACACCTCTCCCCTGACCCCTCTCCTCAGGAGAGGGGGAGACTAAGTTATTTAAGGTTTTGTGTTTTGCGTAAAATCTACTAAACTGCTTAAATCACCGACTATGAACTTCAGGTTTATCAATATTTCATTTCATACGCTGGCTGGTGCTGTGAGATATAAGTGCTGAGGCCTTTTTGTGCGAGGGCATATTTTTTCATTTTCTCTATAGCCGCTTTGCCTGCGCTTTTATAGGTATACAGGTAAGTATGATCTTTGAATTTTACCACAATGGCATCGGTACGTATTTCAAATGCGATAACGCCTGATGTCTTTGGATTTTGGCTGTGGTAAGGGGTCATTGGAAAAATGGAAAATGTATGATGGAAAATGTGGCCAGACTATTTTTTCATCCATTTTCCATCTTCCATTATACATCCTCCATAAAAAAAGCTGCCAGAATTTGTATTTACTTATTTCCCCATTTCAACCCGGTACGATTGCAGGAAGCGTATTACGCTATCAATATTCAGATCCTGGGGCTTTGAATCACCAATATTAAGGCTGCAGATAAAGCTCCACACTTCCAGTATTTCTTCTGCGGGAATGTTATAAGGTGAGTAGGCCGGATTGTCGGAATGGAATTCAAACTCGCTGCTTCCTTTTTTATTAGTCCTGTAAAGGCGTTTGTAGACAATGCCGTCATTTTTGGTAAGCACAATAAAGGTCTGGCCGTCTTTAATTTCGCTCAGGGATTCCACGTATCTTCCTACTGCAATGGAACCATCCCTCAACGGAGGCATGGAATCGCCTTTAATACCGAAAGCCCTGTGTTTTCCAACAATTTTGAATGGAAGGTTCATCACCGGTAACTCCTCAATAAACTGGGGATCGGCATAGCCATTCAGATAGCCTGCAGAAGCTTTCAGTGGCACCACTTCTATCAGGTCGTTGCCATCCTTATCCACCGTGATAGGGAACAGGGTCCGGTTTTTCCCGATTTTGATGAGGGTGTCAGGGGTGGTTTTTGACAAATCACCGCGTACCAGTGCATCAATTGAGATTTGGAAATAGGTCGACAGGCGGATTAATAATTCAATGGGTGGTTCATTACGCGCCTCTTCGTATGCACCTAAACGCGACCGGTTAATGCCCAGCGCTTCTGCTAATTGTTCCTGGGAGAGCTTCTTTAAGTCCCTCAGAATCCGGATGTTTTTAGATATTTTACTCATTTGCTATAATTTATAGCACGAATGTACTACAATTTGTGGTAATTTCAAACTATAATTCTAAAAAAAATAATCATGGTAACTAATTTATTCTGCTTCATTGAAGTGTGCGATACTCCCGCTTCGAAGCTATTTGTGCTGGTATACATAGTAAGTATGTTTCTTGTATTTGCTTATCTGCCCAAGGGAAAACAAAAGAAAAGTACTAAAAAAGTACAGGAAGAAAACGCAGCCTGATATTTTTTTTGTAACAGGCATCAGAGGAAAACTATAAAAAATAAAGTGGGCATGGAGCGAACGATAGTACACATGGATTTGGACACCTTTTTTGTATCGGTATCACGTTTGGAGAACAGAAACCTGATAGGGAAACCTGTGCTGGTAGGAGGCAATAGTGACCGGGGAGTTGTTGCTTCCTGCAGCTATGAGGCCCGCAGGTTTGGTATTCACTCGGCCATGCCCATGAAGCTTGCCAAAAGACTATGTCCTGAAGCTATGATTGTAAAAGGCGATTATGAGCAGTATAGTAAATATTCGAATGATATTACTGAGATTATACAGGAATCTGTTCCGGTATATGAAAAATCGTCTATTGATGAGTTTTATCTGGATTTGACAGGGATGGACAAGTTTTTTGGCTGCTATAAATGGGCCCTGGAACTACGTGAAAAAATTATTAAAAATACAGGGTTGCCTATTTCCTTTGGTTTATCAAAAAATAAAACGGTTTCCAAAATTGCGACAGGGGAGGCGAAGCCCAATAATCACCGGCAGATTAGCCTGGGCACTGAAAAGGATTTTCTTTCACCATTGTCTGTAAGCAAAATTCCCATGATAGGTGAAAAAACTTCGCATCTGTTGAGAACAATGGGAGTTGAAAAGATTAAAACCCTCCAGGAAATGCCGGCAGAATTGCTGGAAAATGTATTGGGCGTAAATGGGATTAGCATCTGGAAAAAGGCCAATGGTATTGACAATACCCCTGTAGAGCCTTATTCGGAGCGTAAATCTTTGTCCACCGAAGAAACTTTTGAAACGGATACTTCTGATCCTGCGAAGCTGAATGCCACATTGGTAGCGATGACCGAGAAGCTGGGCTTCCAGATGCGTAACGAAGGAAAGCTGACGGCCTGTATTACAGTAAAAATAAGGTATTCCAATTTTGATACCCATACCATGCAGGCAAAGATTGCCTATACCTCCTGCGATCATACACTGATAAGCAAAGTAAAAGAACTGTTTGAAAGGTTGTATAACCGCAGAATGATGATCCGGCTGGTGGGGCTGAGGTTTAGCCACCTGGTCGGAGGAGCTTATCAAATCAATATGTTTGATGACTCTGAGCAGATGATAAAGTTATATCAGGCTATGGACAAAATGAGAAAGAAATATGGTGCGGCAACTGTACAGCGTGCCATTTCAACAGAGCATGAGTTCAGGCAATTTAATCCTTTTAACGGCATTTCCAGTGTCACCTGAACTCTGTGCATGGAAGGGCTTGCAGCCCCGCTTCCGATTTGATTCGGATAGAATTAAAATATTCTTCGTGCGTTGGTGTCTTTGCAGCAAGATAAATCACGCTGCGAAGATGCTAATCCTTTAAGTTAACGTGGCTTGTTTAATAATTGTTCAAAAAAATGTATCTCAACTGTCATACCTATTTCAGCTTTAAATACGGAACTATGTCTGTTGAACAGCTGCTGTCAGAGGCGCACAGCAATGGGCTCAAATCTTTTGTGCTTACTGATATTAATAACACTTCCGGCTGCCTTGCGTTTGTACGGGAGTGTTCTAAATACGACATAAAGCCAATTGTTGGTATCGATTTCAGAACAGGCGTAAAGCAGCACTATATAGGCATAGCAAAAAACAACGAAGGTTTTTTTGAGCTGAATCAGCACCTTTCGGATTATCTTTCTGAACGGCTTACATTACAGATAAAAGCGCCTGTGTTTAGAAATTGTTATGTTGTTTATCCTTATAACACGCTTCCTCCGGAACAGCTTGGCGATAATGAGTATATAGGCATCCGGCCCGGTGATTTAAGCAAGCTGCTGTTTTCTGATTTTCGCCATTACCAGCACAAATTAATAGTTCTGCATCCGGTTACTTTCCGGCACAATCGTGACTTTAATGCGCACCGTTTGCTGCGTGCCATTGATAACAACACATTGTTGAGCAAGCTGTCTGTGAGTGAGCAGGCAGACATTGCTGAGGTGATGGTGCCGGAAGCTTCGCTGGAAAAGGCTTATGAACAGTATCCGCAATTAATTGCGAATACAAAAAAAATAATGGCTGATTGTGGTATACAGTTTGAATTCGGAAAAAGCAAAAATAAAAGCACTTACACAGGCAGTACCAGCGGTGATGAAGCATTGATGCGTGAAGAGTGCTACAAGGGACTCAGATACCGCTATCCGGATGCTGGTGCGCTCATTTATGAACGTTTGGAAAAAGAACTGGACGCAATATTCAAAATGGATTTTTGCTCTTATTTTCTAATTAATTGGGATATTCTGAAATATGCGAGAGAAAAAAAATATTTTTATGTAGGCCGGGGCAGTGGTGCAAACAGCATTGCGGCATATTGCCTGAAAATAACAGATGTTGATCCCGTGGAGCTGGATTTGTACTTTGAACGGTTTATCAACCCATACCGTGTTAACCCTCCTGATTTTGATATTGACTTTTCCTGGAAAGACAGAGAGGATATAACACAGTACATTTTCAATAAATTCGGTTACAGGCATACTGCACTTCTTGCGACTTACAATACATTTCAATACAGTTCTGTTATCCGCGAACTGGGCAAGGTATTCGGCTTGCCAAAAAATGAAATAGACGAGCTGGTGGACAATAAAATTCCAAAGCATACTTCAGATAAGATAATAAAGCTGATTGCTATCTACAGCAAACACATCGAAGGTTTTCCAAGCCATTTGAGCATTCATGCAGGAGGTATCCTTATTTCTGAAAAACCAATGAATTACTACACTGCAACCAGCATACCTCCAAAAGGTTATCCCTTAACGCAATTCAGCATGATTGAGGCGGAGGATATAGGTTTGTATAAGTTTGACATCCTTAGTCAGCGAGGCTTAGGACATATAAAAGATACAATGGAGATTGTAGAACAGAATAAAGGTGTTAAAATTGACATACACAACATTGCTGCATTTAAAAAAGATGAAAAAATAAAGCAGTTGCTGCGCACAGGAAAAACGATGGGCTGCTTTTATGTGGAGTCGCCTGCTATGCGTATGTTGTTAAAGAAGCTGGAAACCGATGATTATCTCGGCCTGGTGGCGGCAAGCTCCATTATACGGCCAGGAGTGGCGCAATCAGGGATGATGAGAGAATATATTTTACGCGCCCGCAATCCTAAACACAGAAATTACAGTCATCCGCAGATAGAAGAGCTGATGGGCGAAACCTATGGTATTATGGTGTATCAGGAGGATGTAATCAAGGTTGCACATTATTTTGCGGATCTTACATTGGCTCAGGCAGATGTGATGCGCAGAGGTATGTCAGGTAAATTCAGGGCCAGGGAAGAGTTTCAGAAGGCAAAGAACGCTTTTTTTGCAAACTGCAAAGCTAAAGGATATGATGATAAATCGGTATCCGAGGTGTGGCGGCAGCTGGAAAGTTTTGCCGGTTATTCTTTTTCCAAAGGACATTCAGCCTCCTATGCTGTAGAAAGTTATCAAAGCTTGTATTTAAAGGCATATTTTCCGAAAGAGTTTATGGTAGGGGTAATCAATAATTTTGGTGGTTTTTACCGTACGGAAAGCTACGTGCATGAAGCACGCATGTGTGGTGCTAATGTGCTTCCACCTTGTATTAATACCAGTGAAAACCTGACAAATATTATTGCGGAAGATATTTACCTTGGTTTTATTCACATGGCTGAGCTGGAAAAAAATACAGTTGAATCAGTTTTGTCAGAACGCACTAGTAACGGGCAATTTAAAAGCCTGGAAGATTTTATAAACAGGGTGAGTATCTCTGTGGAGCAGCTGAGGATACTGATACGCATTGGTGCATTTCGCTTTACGGGTAAGTCTAAAAAGCAGTTGTTGTGGGAAATACACAGTATTCTTGGCAGTCGCAAAAAATCAGCTCCAAAACAGGAACTTTTTGAAACGGCAAAAAAAGCATTCCGGCTTCCTGAGCTGTACCATCATCCTTATGATGATGCACTGGATGAGATTGAAATACTTGGCTTTCCTCTATGTTCGCCTTTTACATTGCTTAAAGAACCTGTTTCAACGTCCCTGAATGTGGAACAGCTTCTGCTGCATGTAGGGGAGCAGGTGTGTATAACCGGATATTATGTGACCCATAAAATTACGAGGACAAAAAGTAACCAGGAGATGTCGTTCGGAACATTTCTGGATGCGGAAGGATACTTCTTTGATACTGTGCATTTTCCTGTGACATTGGAAAGCTATCCTTTTACAGGTAAAGGATGTTATCAGATCCAAGGCAAAATAGTTGAGGAATTTGGTTTTCCGAGTATTGAAGTGACCCAAATGGAGAAGTTGGGAATATTGGAGAGGAGCTAGGGAAGTAAGGGTATACAGAACCATGGTATTTATACTTGTATTCCCAAAATTAATTTCTAATTTCGCATCGTCTTAAAGGGGTGTCATGAATAAGAGCAAAAGTTAAAAGAGGTAAAGTAAAAACAATTGGGTTGAAACCCTTTTGAATTTTACCTTAAAAACTTAAGCACTTATATATGGCTGAGATTATACCCAATAAGCAGAGGCTCCAAAAGCTTTTGTTTATGCACCTGATCAGGGTAATGCCTGCGTAGGGAATTGGTAATGTTATAACTAATGGTAGCTGCTTGCCCTTTGCTGCTATATGTTTAACTAAAAAATCAAAGTAATTAAATGTTTTATTTAAAAAAAATTGCAGTGGCTTTGCTGGTGGCTTCGCCTTGCGCAGTGTTAGCTCAATTCACCATTTCAGGAAAGGTGAAAAACAAACAGAATTCCGAAACAGTCGCGGGCGCAGTAATCAGTATTGAAAATACCTATGCTGCTACCACCAGTAAAAGTGACGGGAGCTATGAAATTAAAAAATTAAGTGAAGGAAAGTATGTTGTACACGCCTCACTACTGGGCTTTCAGAAATATACTGATACCGTTCAGCTGACAGCTGATAAAGTGCTGGACATTGAGCTGACTGAAAGCAGCGTGTTGATGGATGCAGTGATTGTTTCTTCCACACGTGCCGGTGATAAATCTGCTATGGCCTATTCAAGTGTAAGCAAGGAGCAAATTGCAGAACAAAACCTTGGAGTGGATCTGCCTTATTTACTGAACCAGCAACAGTCTGTAGTAACCACATCTGATGCCGGTGCAGGAGTGGGGTATACAGGGATACGCATCCGCGGGGTGGATGCAACACGCGTAAATGTTACTATCAATGGTATTCCTGTGAATGACGCGGAGTCTCAAGGTACGTTCTGGGTAAATATGCCCGACCTTGCCTCAAGTATTGATAACATTCAGATCCAGAGGGGTGTTGGTACTTCTACAAACGGGGCCGGGGCATTCGGAGGCAGTTTGAATATAGAAACTGCAAAGCTGAACCCTAAGGGCTATGCAGAATACAATACTTCGTACGGTTCTTTTAATACTTTTAAAAATACGGTGAATGTTGGCTCAGGCTTAATCAACGATAAGTTTGCCGTTGATGCGCGTTTGTCGAAAATTACATCGGATGGTTTTATTGACAGAGGTGCATCCGATCTGAAGTCATACTATTTATCAGGCGCTTATTATGGCAAAAAAACAATTGTGAAATTTATTACGTTTTCAGGACAGGAAGAAACATATCAGTCCTGGTACGGCATTCCTCAGTCACGTTTGAAGGGTGATACAGAAGGAATGAATAATTATATCATCAATAACGGACTGGATGCCGAAGAAGCATACAACCTTTTAAATTCCAACAGCAGAACGTATAATTACTACACCTATTCCAATCAGGTGGACCATTACAAACAGGATTATTACCAGCTTCACTTTTCCCGTGAATTGAACCGGAACTGGAATGTGAATGCCGCTTTACACTATACAAAGGGAAAGGGATATTATGAGGAGTATAAAAAAAATCAGTCTTTCAGCAGCTATGGGCTGGATAATGTTATTACCGGCAACGATACGCTTACATCTACTAATTTGATACGCAGAAGGTGGTTGGACAATGATTTTTATGGTACTACTTTTTCGTTGAACTACAACAATCATAAAAAAATTTCAGCTGTAATAGGTGGGGGCTATAACAGATATTGGGGATTACACTTTGGAGAAGTGATATGGGCACAATTTGCGAGTAATGGTGCTTTGAACCATAAGTATTACAATGATACTGCCGATAAAACGGATTTTAATATTTATGTGAAAGCAAACTATCAGGCAACGGATAAGCTAAATGTGTTTGCCGACATACAGTACCGGACAATCAATTATTCTTTCCTCGGATTCAGTTCCCAATTGATAAATATTCAACAGACTGCATCGCTTAATTTTATAAATCCAAAGGTGGGAGTGAATTATGATATCAATCCGAATGCCTCTGTTTATGCATCGTACAGTGTAGGTAACAAGGAGCCGAGCCGTGATGATTATACGCAATCCACTCCTGAGAGCCGTCCGAAACACGAAACACTGAACGACATAGAAGCAGGATATAAACAGAATACAAAAAATGCCATGTGGACTGTGAATGTATACCACATGGATTATAAAAATCAATTGGTTTTAACAGGGGAGATAAATGATGTAGGGGCTTATAACCGTGCCAATGTTGCAAAAAGCTACAGGCAGGGGATTGAGGGTGCTTTTGGAATCCGGTTGCTGAAAAATCTGAACTGGGAAATGAATGCTACTTTCAGTCAGAATAAAATAGAAAACTTTGCTGAATATGTGGATGATTATGACAATGGAGGGCAACAAAAAATAACCTATTCAGAAACGGATATTGCCTTTTCTCCCAATCTGATTGCAGGAAATACATTCACTTTTGAGCCGGTGAAAAATTTAAAATTCAGCTTTATCAGTAAATATGTGTCTGAGCAATACCTGGACAATACATCTACCGATACAAGAAAACTGGATGCGTTTTTTGTGAATGATTTACGCATTAATTACAGCTTTAAAACTAAATACATCCGTAGTATTGGAATCACGCTTGCTATCAATAACCTGTTCAGTGAGCAATATGAATCTAATGGTTATACATGGGGCTATATTTATGGTGGCCAAAGGATTGTAGAGAATTTTTATTATCCTCAGGCGGGTATTAATTATCTGGCAGGGTTAACGTTTAAGTTTTAATAATTTCATTTTACTAGGTCAATGCGAGCGGAGCGAAGCAATCTCACTCATGTATGAGATTGCTTCGGTCGCGATGCGGCAGTTAGGCTGAAGCAGCGCAGACGTAAATTTCCTTACAGTGAACATTTGCTATTTTGTTGTTTAAATGGCGTGTGCTTGGGTCATTTGGAGCCGGTCGGGAAACGCGTGCAGGGTTTCGCGTTTAGAACTATGTATGCACAAAATAATTTAGTTCTTCTTCCAGATTCAAAAAGGAATATTCTTTTTGTAGCAGCCTGCAACGCTCTGCATATGTGACTTTGAATTTCCTGTGCGCTTCAGTATCTGTATGGAAAGGTCTGTGATGAAGGGCAGTTAAAATATCTTTTACTTTTTCAAATACTATTTTGCTCTCTTTCGAAAAGGTACTGTGCATCAGCTTTTCAAAAATATAAGAAATAGCCTGCTCTGTAGGGTGTACCATATCTGATTTGTAGAAGCGGTAGTCGCGCAGGTCGTCCATCATCAACTCGTATGCAGGAAAATAAAATGTATCAGGATATTTTTTTACAAGGATATGTACCGCCTGAATTAATTGGGCTTTGCTCAATGTGTTTTCTGTCACCCCATCGCGGATATAGCGTACAGGGCTTACTGTGAAAATTACTTTCAGCTTAGGATTGAAAGCTTTTAAGTGCTCCAGCAGTGATGAGTATTCAGTAATAATTTCACTACTATTCATCATTACTTTGCTAAATTCCTTTTGCGGTACTTTATGGCAATTGCCCACAAATTCACCAGTTGAATTATGTCTGTATACAAATGCAGAACCAAAGGTGATGAACAGCCAATCGGCCTCTTTCAAAAAGTGGTGGGCCGATGAAATGCCTGTGTTTATGGTACTTAAGCAATTGTTTTTATCAGTATCCGAATACCGGCTGTGATGTTCCCAGCTTTTCCAGCATTCATTTGCATAAAATAATTCACTTTCAGCAAATGCATTGTTTTCAATATATCTGATTAGAGCAGTGGCAATGCTTTTAGGATTATAAAGCACACCATGAGGATTGATTTGTGTGCTGAATTTATAGCTTTCAAGGGCTTCCCCAATATTTTCTGCAAAACAGGAGCCCATAAACAACAGTTTGTCAGAGTATTGTATTCCAGGTGTTATAACAGGGACAGGAAAGCTGAGGTGAAAGTTCATGAAAGGCTTATATCATTACATTCTAATTCCCTTTATTGTGAGCAATTGCAGTAAGGGGAAAAATGTATTTTGGTGTGTGGTAATAAGGATTGTATACGTTTTTGGTCAGCGTCAGGTATCATAATTACCCGGAGGTCCATCATTTTTAAATTTTTAAGATTTTTTATTTCTTCAGGAAAACGCCCGATATCATTGCTCCACAAGTCGAGGTATTTTAACTTTTCGAGTTTGCCTATATCAAAGGGCAGTGCGGTCAATTCATTGTTATTGATTTCAAGGTAATACAGGTTTTTCAGGTAGCCGATCTTTGGGTTAAGCTCCTGCAGTTCGTTTTTAGAAAGTACGAGGTATTGCAGGTTTTTCAGCTGACCTATTTCATCCGGTAATTCACGGATTTTATTTTTGCTTAAATCAAGGTATTGAAGGTTGGGCAATTGAAACACTTCCGGAGGTATTTGCTTCAGCTTTTTTTTCTTTAGCTCCAGTTTGATTACCAGCTCGGGGTGCTGCATAGCTTCTTCAATGCTGGTGTATACAAAGGTTCGGTCCAGGGTAATAGAATCCAGTAATTCTGTTTGAGCAAACATTGCTTGAGAAAAAAGGAACAACATTCCTGTACAGAGCAAGTGTAATATTTTTTGCTGTTTTTTCATAGTGAATAAATCCAACAGAAAGTGTATAGCAATTGAAGAGAAGTTGAAAAGGTATCGTTTCGTAAATTCGCAACCATTCGTTATCTGTAACCAGTAATTCGCAACGAGTCCGCTTCATCCTTTTTCAGCTGCTTTTTCAACTCCTCCAGGGAATCGAACTTTTGCTCATCCCTCAATCTTTCAATAAAATAAACGGTAACCGTATCACCGTAAATGGTTTCGTTGAAATCAAAAATATTCACTTCTATGCTGTGTCCTTTGCCTTCAACTGTTGGGTTATTGCCAATGCTTAACATACCACTATACATTTTTCCCTTATGCTTTAGTTTTACAGCATAAATGCCATCTGCAGCAATCAGTTTATATGTATCGTCTACAACAATATTTGCAGTTGGGTAGCCAATGGTGCGGCCCAGTTTCAAGCCTTCAACAACCTTGCCGCTTAATGTATAGGAATGGCCCAGGTAAGTGGCTGCTGTTTTTACATCGCCCGTTTGCAGGGCTTTGCGTATTTTGGTAGAGCTTATTTCAATGTTTTCAATATCCTTAGCAGGGATTTCCTCCACCTCAAAACCATATAATGGCCCATATTCTTTCAGGTGTTCAAATGAGCCTTCCCGGTTACGGCCAAAATGATGGTTATAACCAATTACAAGCCGTTTTGTCTTGATTTTATTTACAAGTATATTCCTTACAAATTCAACAGAAGTGAGCCTCGAGAATTCTTTTGTAAATGGGTAGATGATCAGGTGGTCGATACCGTATTTTTCAAGCAGCTCAATTTTTTCCTGCTGTGTATTGATAAGCTTTAATTCATTGTCATCAGGAAAAAGCACCATTCGCGGATGAGGATAAAAAGTAAGCAATACTGTTTCCCCGTTTTCTTCACGCGCCACCTCTTTTAACCTGGAAATGATTTTCTGATGGCCCACATGCACCCCGTCAAACGTCCCCGTGGTCACCACCGCATTTTTTACATCCTTAAAATCTTCAATTGAGGTATAAACTTTCATTTTTTAACCGGACTTGTACCGGGAACACAAATTTACACTAAAATTATTATCCTTTTTGTGCAAAACGTGTTGAAAACCAAAAACTTTGCCCCTTTTTGAATCTTTTTTACAAAGCTTCGATAACCGGCACAAAAAAGAGGGTAAATCCGGCAATAATTTCTATTAAAACACGCGCTCTCTCAAAGGCTAAAATTAATTGCAAAAATCGCGGAAATCGCTTTTTTAGGTGGATAAAATATACTAATTTCGCATCGCTTTTTATAAAATAACCATTTTTAACCCAAATAAAATGTCAAAACAAACTGGTAAAATCGCGCAAATCATTGGCCCTGTAGTGGATATTAGCTTTGAAGGCGGAGCTACATTGCCAAACATCCTGGACGCTCTTGAGGTATTAAAGCCAAACGGACAAAAAGTTATCCTTGAAACACAGAAACACGTTGGAGAAGATACTGTACGTACTATTGCTATGGACTCTACCGATGGTTTGTTCCGTGGAATGACAGCGGTAAACACCGGACGCGTAATTACCATGCCTGTTGGCGACAAAGTAAAAGGCCGTTTGTTTAACGTTGTAGGTGAGGCGATTGACGGGATTCAACAGGTTAGCAACGAAGGCGGTGCACCAATTCACCGTACTCCTCCAAGATATGAAGATCTTTCTACTTCAACAGAAGTATTGTTTACAGGTATTAAAGTTATCGATTTGTTAGAGCCTTATGCAAAAGGTGGTAAAATCGGTTTGTTTGGTGGTGCTGGTGTTGGTAAAACCGTATTGATTATGGAGTTGATCAACAACATCGCTAAAGGTTACGAAGGTTTATCAGTGTTTGCCGGTGTGGGTGAGCGTACACGTGAAGGAAATGACTTGTTGCGCGAGATGATCGAGTCTGGCGTTATCCGTTATGGTGAAGCATTCAAGCACTCTATGGAAAGCGGTGGATGGGATCTTACTAAAGTGGATCTTCAGGAGCTGTCTAAATCGCAGGCTACATTGGTGTTCGGTCAGATGAACGAGCCTCCGGGAGCACGTGCACGTGTTGCTTTGTCAGGTCTTACTATGGCTGAATATTTCCGCGATGGTGATGAGAAGTCTGGCGGACGTGATATCTTATTCTTTATCGACAACATTTTCCGTTTTACTCAGGCAGGTTCTGAGGTATCGGCTCTTTTAGGACGTATGCCTTCAGCGGTAGGTTACCAGCCTACACTTGCTACTGAAATGGGTTTAATGCAGGAGCGTATTACTTCAACAAAACGTGGTTCTATCACTTCTGTTCAGGCGGTATATGTACCTGCAGATGACTTGACTGACCCTGCTCCAGCTACAACCTTTACCCACTTGGATGCTACAACCGTATTGAACCGTAAAATTGCGGAATTAGGTATTTATCCTGCGGTGGATCCATTGGATTCTACATCACGTATCTTAACAGCTGCTGTATTGGGCGATGCTCACTATGGCACTGCACAGCGTGTAAAACAGATTTTACAGCGTTACAAAGAACTTCAGGATATTATTGCCATCCTTGGTATGGACGAGCTTTCTGAAGAAGATAAACTGGTTGTATCCCGTGCAAGACGTGTTCAGCGTTTCTTGTCCCAGCCATTCTTCGTTGCTGAGCAGTTTACAGGATTGAAAGGTGTATTCGTTTCTATCGAAGATACCATCAAAGGCTTCAACATGATTTTGAATGGTGAAGTAGACCAGTATCCTGAAGCAGCTTTCAACCTTGTTGGAACTATCGAAGATGCTATTGAAAAAGGTAAGAAAATCTTAGCGGAAGCTTAAAAATAGTTGGCAATTGTACAGTTGGCAATTTGCAAAAATTGCCAACTGCTAACTGCCAACTGCAAACTATCATAATTATGCAGTTAGAAATAATAACTCCGGATAAAAAAGTATACAGTGGTGATGTGGATGCCGTGAGGCTTCCGGGTGCTGAAGGCTCTTTTGGTATTTTAAAAGGTCACGCTCCGATTATTGCTACTTTGAAAAGAGGAACAGTTAAAATCACGAATGCCAAAAAGCACATTGAGAATATAGAAATCAATGGCGGAGTAGTAGAAGTGTTGAACAACAAAATTATTGTACTGGCTGAAAGTATTTAATAGCCTGGTATTTTTGATATGTAAGCAAGCATATTACTCCTTTCTACAGCTTGCAGCTCGACAAAATAAAAAGTTTGTCATTTCGTAGACTGTTTTCATACAGGATGTTCTCCAATCTATCCTTTGAAATAACAGTAATTTATATAGCTTTAATCGATTTCATCCTGATATTTTCCAGTTGAATCAAAAGTTTTTGATTTGTCAATGGTTTCTCAATAAAGCCGGAACATTTTTTATTGACAGCGTTTTGAAGTGATGCCGGATGGTCGGCAGAAAGCATTAAGATGTCAATTTGTTTTTGTTTAAAAATAGCAAGTCTGTTAAACTCATCTAGGAATTCGGTTCCTGACATAATAGGCATATTATTGTCAAGCAAAATAAGTATAGGAGCATGCAGGTTATCATAAGATGTATTTTCATGCATTAATTTTAAATACTCAAGGGCACGAACAGCAGAGGAAAATGATTGAATGTTAGAGGTTATTTTTAAGTATTCAATAACTAGTTTGGTGATTAACGTATCAATTTCATTATCATCAATGATAATAATTGTATTAAATTTATCCATGGAATCCAATATTTATAAATAATTTTTTGAATGGTTTGACTTTACCAGGGGGGTAATTTACTTATGTAAAAAAATTATTTTAAATAGTAGTTTCCGTCCTCTCCTCCTGAAACAATACATTTCCAGAAAGGAAACAATTCTGCTTTCGCCTTTTTGTTTTCCCATTGCAAAACTTGTAAATTGGACAGTTCATCTGTTCCATTTTTGCTTTTTGGTTTTATATGATCAATTTCCCATCCCATGGAAAGCGCATAACCTCGCTTTAAGTAATGCTCCCTTTTTATCAGCGCTCCGCAATTATCCAATCGGTATATTCGCGGATCCTTGTTTTCTACTTTCTGCGCTTTATCCCAAACTTTTTGAATTAGCTCTTCGCTAAAAGTGGTATAGTGAAATTTTTTAACGGAAATCACTCTTTTTTTTTCGATTTAATATTAAAAAATCATTCACTTTTTTTGCTTTATTGCCAATTGTTAAAACAGCATCTATTAAATCCTTTTTACTGCATTTAAGTTCAGTACACCACTTGGTCAAACTATCTTTGTTGGCAATATCAATTTGCAAATCTTCGTACATAAAACAATGTTGTATAAACTTTCCCAAAATTATTATATAGGATTTTATAATTTTTAGGTAAAAACACCCATTTTAACAACTCCGTAAAAACACGTAAAAAGGTAGGTGTTTTTACGGAGTCAATAATTGATAAAAAAATGTAATCAATTGTTTTTTAGTTTGTTAAGCTGGTAGTGGAATTGGATTTTAAAAATGCTTAAATAGAAAGTATCTATTTTTAGTATAAAATTAATATTAACTAAAACCTAGAATCATGAGCTTTACAGGAAATGAAAAACATGACATTACTTTAGCAGAAGCTGCGGCATGGACACGGACTTACAGGACGCAAAATCCAGGTGCAACAAAGGGGCATTTTTATGGAAAAACTGCCATTCAAAACATTCTTAACCAAACTGGATGTGTTGGAATACGTATTTATTATGCTGTTGATACTAATGGAGCAAAGCAGTTAATTATTGTTGGTGTGAATAGCCAGGAAAACGATTTATACAACGGATTATTGGCTGAAAGAAGTCTTGCATGTCCGCCACATTGCGGAGTAAATAATCCATTAAATTCAGATTAATGATTATTATAAATCTATAAATTTCCAAATCCAAGTTGTTTTTTGATACATTTACTTACTATTTTTAAAGACGGATTTATTCCGTCTTTTTTTATTATGGAGAATATTTCTTTAACAACCGGACTTGGGTATGTTTCAACTTTTTTTTGTATATCCTCTTTTATTGTTGGATTGCTTTGTATTAAGTTTATAAAAGGATATTTAGTTCCCTTGTTTCTCCTCGTATTTATTTCATTTGTTACAGATAGTATAAATTATGTTTATGTAAGTGAAAATATTAATAACTATTATATCTTCCATTTGTTTACAATCATTGAATTTATACTGATCAGTCTTTTTTATCTTTTGTTTTTCAGAAGATATTTGCATCCGGCTTATTTGCTCGTACCCATCCCTGTATTTTTAATAATTGCATTTGTTGATTATAAAATAAACGGTTTTAATACTATGGATAATTTTTCTGCATCTGTAGAAGCCATTCTTTTGTCGGTATATGCACTTGTTTCATTTTTATTTATAATGCGTAAATTATTATTTGAAAATATTTTGTCCGAACCCTTCTTCTGGATAAATTCAGGGGTATTATTTTATTTTTCAGGAAGTTTATTGGTTTTTGCTTTTAGTAATTACTTTCTTACTTTCGAGCCATCAAACCAATATGTATTGTGGTCGATACCGCAATTCTTAAATATTTTTTATAATATTTTAATCTGTATAGGATTTTGGAAAGCAAGAGCTCAATAGATGTATTTTCATTGGTTATGATTGGAACAATGGGCATGTTGATCCTCGTTGCTTTTATTGTTCTTTTTGTTTTATTATATCAAAAAAAAATGCTCGCTGCCAGGGCAATGATAAAAGAAAACGACAATATACACCAGCGTAAATTGTTAGACGCATCTATTGAAGTAGCCGAACAGGAAAGAAAAAAAATTGCCGCAAACATTCACGATGATATAGGTATGATGTTAAATGTGCTAAAATTAAATTTGACAAAAATTCAGCGAAACCGGACCGATGAAACATTAACATCAACATTGTTGACCAATAGTAATTTACTGATAGAGGAAACTATTGCTGCAATCCGTGTTATTTCAAATGACTTAATGCCACCCACTTTGGTGAAATTAGGGTTTATCAAAGGAATTACAGAATTGTGCAGACAGGTTGAAGCATCAGGAATAATTGATATTCATTTACTGCTAAATATTACTACTATCCAGCTTGAGAAAAAAAATGAAATACAATTATACCGGTTGGTAAAAGAGGTGCTTAATAATATAATTAAACATGCCAGCGCTTCAACTATTGAATTAACAATAAATGCAACAGTTGAGTTTATGACAATTACCATATCACATGATGGCAAAGGTTTAACAAATGAAATGATGCAGAAATTATCCGAGTCAAATGAGGGCTTGGGGTTAAAAAGTATTTTAAGCAGGGCACAGCTGACCAATTCTGTTATTCAATACATTAGCAGAGGAAATGAGAAAGCCAAAATAATAATTGAAACACCTTTAGTGTGAAATCAAAAAAAAAAATAGCAGTTGTTGATGATCAATGCCTTTTCAGGCAAGGTCTCATTTCTTTGCTGAAGGAATACGATAAACTTGACGTGATAATTGAGGCTTCAAATGGAAAAGAGTTGTTGGAAAAAATGAAGGTAAAACAACCAGATGTTGTATTGTTGGATCTGGAAATGCCTTTAATGGACGGTATTGAAACAACGGTATCAATAAAAAGCAGGTATCCGAAAGTTAAAGTTATCATACTCACAATGCATACGGATGATGAATTTATTATACACCTGTTGGAGAAAGGGGCAAGTGGGTTTTTACCAAAGGATAAAGACATTGAGATAGTTGTTGACGCAATCTATTCCGTTTTGGAAAAAGGCTATTATTTTGATGAGCGTATTTCAAAAGCAATGGTAAAAGGGTTGGTTAAAACAAAAAAAACAAACCCTTCCTTTACAGCCCATTATTTGTCCGAGAAGGAAATTGTAATTATCAATTTAATTTGTAAGGAATATACAAATAAAGAAATCGCGGATAAGCTTTTTATTAGTCCGCGAACAGTTGATACACACCGGGAAAATATTTTATTAAAGACTGGTGCTAAAAACACAGCAGGTATAGTGATGTATGCTGTTAAAAATAACTTGCTGGAATGAATGAACAGTTATATCTTGTTCAAAGTAAACAGCCTGCTATGAATGACTTGCTGGGGATTCAATCCCTTGTGTTTTCTTGTAAGCGCAGGACAATTTTTTTTCTGTTGTAGATAGCAGGGGGCGTATTTTTTTACCGCATGGGTTTCCTTAAATGTTTTTCCAGCAAGGTTTAAAAACTGGTACAGGATCTGTTACAGAAAACATAACCCCTCTCCTCTGTATGTTTTCACCTCATTTATAATTTTTCCATCTTTCACCAGCAACAGTGAATTAAAACGTTCGCACAGCTCACCGGCCTTTGCATGGCGCATAAATACAGGGTCTCCGAGCTTTAGTTTTTCAGGCCCTTTGTAAACAATTGGTGTTTGTACTTCCCCTGCACCTTCAGTATCAATCAGCTTGGCGCCCAGTGGAAGATAAGGTTTTGGAAGTTTGTTTTTTTCCATAGAGCCCGAAGCGGTATAGCCACCACCAAAGCAGGTGTATACATCTTGTATAGGGTTACGGGTAATTTCAATGGCATAAGCTGTTGCCGGCAAATGCCGGAACCGCTTGTAATCATCAAATAATCCCGGTGAATAAAAGCCCGAACCTACAGCCAGTTCGGTGACACAATCTTCTGTAATGGTTGTTTCTGCGCTACCGGTGCCACCGCCATTCACAAACCGTAGCTGGTGGCCTTGTGATTGTATTTCTTTTACAATAGCTGCCCTGCGCTGTGCAAGCTCTTTAATGGATTTTTTCTTTAAAGCTGCAATTGCAAGGTTTTTAGCTGCATTACCTGTTTTATCACCCACACCGGCTATCTGTGCCTCATAGCCCATAATACCATCTAAGTGTAAGTTTTTAAGCTGCTGAATCTGCTTGCCTAATTCTGCTGCTTTTCCAACTGTTGTTATGCTTGAGCGCCTTACTCCAAAATGCAGTGGGCCAAAGTCGCTCGACATGTCAATATCCATACACACCGGGATGATGCAGTTTTCCTGCTCTGCAACACGGTTCAGCTGCTGCGCATGTTCCGGCAAATCCACCATTGGGATAATGGTTTTACCTTTTTTTATTTCCTTACAAATGGCGGATATATGTTGTTGTGAATATATTGGGTATGCAATGAGTAAATCATCAAAACCTTGTTCACTCAGGTGTACTGCCTCCAAAGGGTGGTAGCACATAATACCCCGGAATATTGAGTTTGAGGCGAGAATGTTCTTAATCAGCTCCACACAGCGTATGGATTTTGAAGCAATTCTTATTTTTTTGTTGCCTGCTCTTTGAATAATGCGTTCCGTATTTGTTTGGAACAAATCCATGTCTACAAAGGCAAAGGGCATTTGTTTTTCTTTGAAAAGTTCTTTGTAATATTTGTAATCAGGGATAAAATAGCTCATAAACAAATTAATTATTTTTTTGTAAAGTATGTTTCATACTCACCCATTCTTTCTGCTGCCTTAGCCACCTTTAGAGCAAGAGCTTGGTAATAGTCAGCCTTTGTATTATTGTTTATATTAGCATAATATCGGCTTAATTCTGCAAACGCTGGCAAATAATTTCCGTTCATTGAATTCACATTGCCCACAGAAAGATCAATTGGGAAATATTCTTTTATATAGTCAAGTAAAAAGAGCTCCTCTATGTTGTTCTTTAAAATAGTCATATTTTCAACAGGCTTAATGTTATATAAATACGTTAACCCGGTTAGGTATAAAGAGTTGTTGATTTCGTACGTATAAGGTGTACTCACAGTAACAGAGGAATGGACGGGCCGCCCTTTGGGGTTATTTGCCACATGTTTAATAATTACTTGTTGGAATTTTTTATAGGTTTCTTCATTTTGCAATGGAGCGAAGTCTAAAGGCGGCAGTTCAAGTTCTTTAAAGACCCGTTCACGATATTCATTCATAAGCAAGAGATTCAAGTTAAGCATTTTTACGTCCGGTCTATACTTTCTTCCTTGCTGTAACAATAGAATGGCTTCCGTATCCTTATCGCCCTCAGTAAATACAATGGCATCTTTTTCGAGTTCAGAAAGTAAATTGTAACTGAAGTTTAACAAGCCTGGCGAATAATCTCCCAAACTGTAATATTTTTCAATGTTTTTGTTTCTTAAGTCATAATTACCTTGTATTTCGTAGTAAAAAATCAAACTCATTATTGGCTCTGGACTTTTAGGTGAAAGCGTATGTGCCTTTTCAAGGAAAGGAAAGAGTGATGGATCATTGTTACCATTAAGCCATTTCACAAAGTTGAATTCATAGGAACTTGGGACTGCCTTTTCCATGTCATCTACAATTGTCTGTAAGCGCTTAAAACGAGATGTTCCTTTTGCTTTTTGTGAATTATCTTCTTCACCTTTAATATATGCATTTCTGTTTGCACGATAATAGTTATACCACGCATCAGCATTTTTAGGATTTTTGTTCACTTCAGTTTTCCATAATTCTAATTGCTGTATATAATATTCATTGGGTTTTAGTACTTTATTCTTTCCATATATTTTTTCGGGAATTTGCGCATTCGAATTTATAATCGAACCGAAAACTAGAATGCTTGATAGAAGTAATAAAATGTATTTCATCCGATTTGTATTATTCTGGATAATTAAGGTGCAACTAGGATTGATATGAGCGTTTCATTAATTCCTCTTCTGTAAATTCATCCGGCTTTGCACCGGTTTCTGTTTCCCTGTTTTCGGGCTTTTCAAGCAGTTGAAGCGCCAGCTTTTTAAATGCTGTCTGAAACGCTGCCAGCGTCCATTCTCCATACACAGTATGTCCGCCTTCATAGAGCTGACATTGGTATTCTTCGTACGTTGTAACATAACCGCAATAAGCGTTCGCATAACTGGATATAACCACTTTTTTTATACCTCTTTTTCCAAGAACACTCAGAAGTGTTTCTTTCAGGCGTTTTCCGGCAACGGTGGTAATCTCACCCGGAAATCCTGCAATGGCCAGTTCTCCGATAATTATCAGTTGCAACGGCAATACATGTGGTATCCACGGGGTGCGCAGTGAACCGTTTTTGTATTGCTTTTTTACCGTTGCAATGCTCTTATCGGCTATGGAAGGAACTATGAGCCTGCTCATGTTGGATGTGCCCAATATCTTGCCGGCACCGGCTTCCAGCATAATGTCTTTTTTTCCCTGTATGCGGTATTTTGTATGAATGTTGTTTCGCTCCTTAGCACTCGCAAACCGGGCCCTTAACAACTCATACTTTTTTACTGTGCGCGATAAGAAAAGGGCAACACTGCCCAAAGCAGGCGGCATTCCAGGCCCTTCGGCCGTGCCTCTGAAAAATGCTATTCCATGGCATGCAGGGCCCGTATACACTTCCTGCCCGTTCGTAAATTCCTTATCCGGCTGAACAGAAGAAAAATCAACATACATAAGCACATGATCGATCTCGCCCTTAAGTGGGGATTGTTTTAGAGCGGTTTCATAAATTTCAAGTGCTTTTAAATACTGCAGGTTTCCATTAAACCGGGCACTTTCAAAAGGATCAGCGTATTTACCACGCATCACTTTCTTTTTGCTGTCCCATATAAAATTAGGGCTCACATCACCGCTTACGCCTTGGGCAAAAGCAGCGGTAAAGCCATTCAGGCCAGTTGTGTTGCGGATATGCTTTTCAAAATAGCTGGCAGCATAGCCTTTGTTGTCATAACATATTTTTTTATTTGTATTGGGGATGCTGGTGGTATGAACACCAAACCAGTTGATCATCGCTCTTTGTATGCCATCCGGACTATCAATACGGAGCAGGGTCATTTCACGGTCTACTGCAAGATGCGTTTTTCCTTCAGCTACTTTCTGCACTTCGGGGTTGGCATTATAAGCCGGTAATGAACGGTTAAAGGCCACTTCCTGATCTGCTTCAAATGCACCTGTATTCAGATAAAGAGCGGCCGGTTTTATGTCAGATTCAGCGTGTTTAATTGCCTCTATAATGCCACCTGTAATTTTTTCAAATACTGCCGGAACAAAGCCAGGTATACTGAAATTATAAAACGGGTAATGCGAGTAACCGCCCGGAGCACTATGTGTATGCTGTGCTGTAAGAATTACGTTTTCATCCGTATAACCAAAATGCGGATAGTTTGCATGGAGTCGTTTTACAACTTCTTTTTTTATTGCAATGGTTATAAAAGCAATTTCAGCATTTACAAATACAATCTTTTTTTTTGTTTCGGAATCCCTTATTACAAAAGCTCTTGCCGACAAAGGTGTTTCTATTTCTTCAACAATATTAAAGTGCATGCCATAGCCCATCATGCCAATGCCTTTCGTAAACTGGGTAATATCTGCTGTTCCGCTTCCTGCTTCAAACATTTGAATGGTGTTTTTATCTGAATGAAAGTACAATTTTTTTTGATACCTTAAACCTAAAGTTAGGCCTGTGATGTTTGTTATTGTTGTGAATTTTTCAAATGCCCGGAACATTTAATTGCGCTAAACTTAGTGTGTTCTTGGTGCTTTTAGTGCCTTAGTGGTAATTTTGCGCGGTATTCCGCAGGAATTATCAAAAAGAATTATATTTGCCACGCAACACAATAAATGAAACAATATGGAAGTGGCCAAAACCCTTAGAATAGGCGATAAAACAGAGTTTACAAAACAAATTACCGAACAGGGTGTAATCTTATTTGCAAAAGTTTCCGGTGATGATAACCCTGTTCACCTGGATGAAGAATACGCGAAAGGAACAATGTTCAAACAGCGTATTGCTCATGGATTTCTCGTAGGGAGCCTTATTTCCGCTGCTATTGCAAAGAACCTGCCTGGCAACGGAACTATTTATTTAAATCAGAACCTTAAGTTCACAGCTCCCGTATACCTGAATGATATCATTACTGCATACCTTGAAATAACTGAATTTCCGAAAGGGAGCCAGGTGGTTTTAAGCACAGTTTGTAAAAACCAGGAAGGAAAAACGGTAATTGAAGGTACAGCTTTGGTAATGGCACCGAAAACTATGGTGCTTGAAAAATAATTCAAGTGGTTGATGTTCAGTAAGTTGTGCTTGGTTGTGTAAAAGAATTTGAGAAGAATAAAAATAAATGTATATACATTTAATGTTTGTGTATGTAATTTTATTATCTTTGTAATATCAAATTGGAAAAATGGAAATAGGGAAGGAAATAAAACAGGCTAAATTTAAGAGTGAGCATCAAAAGATGCTCATAAACATCCTGTTCACGAGCGGTTGGTTAAGTTCAAAGCATGCAGCGAATTTGAAACCTTACGGGATATCCACACAACAGTTCAATATTCTGAGGATACTCCGTGGGCAGCATCCCAAACCGGCAACCGTAAATTTGTTAATTGACCGGATGTTGGATAAAAACTCCAACGCATCGCGGCTGGTAGAAAAGCTGAGGTTGAAAAAGCTGGTGGAAAGAGCAACTTGTCCGGAAGACAGAAGGGCAGTAAATGTAATTATTACCCAGAAAGGCTTAGATCTGCTGGCCGAGCTGGATAAATCAGAGGAAAGTTATATTGAGGCTTTGCATACAGTTACCGAGCAGGAAGCAGAACAGATTAATCTGCTTTTGGACAAATTAAGGGGATAAAAAATTTACCCATATATATGTATATACATTAAATGTGTCTATTTTTAATTAACAATTAATACTAAAAACAAAAAAACAATGGAAACACTAACAAAAAATGATGTAAAAGTTTGGTCGGTTGACTCAACACATTCAAGCATTCACTTCGCTGTGAAACACATGGTGATAGCTCAAACAAAAGGTTCTTTTGCCGATTATAAATTAAAGGTGGAATCTGAAGGCGATGATTTTTCCAATGCTAAAATTGAGCTGGAGATTGAAGTGAACAGTATCAACACCAGCATGCCGGATCGCGATAACCACTTGCGTTCTGCCGACTTTTTTGATGCTGAAAAATACCCGGCTATTAAATTTGTGTCTAAATCCATGACAAAAGTTACAGATGAGGATTATAAATTGACGGGTGATATTACCATCAAAGGCATTACCCGCCCGATTGAATTTAATGTGAATTATGGTGGCCAGCTGGTAGACCCGTGGGGAAATACACGTGCAGGTTTCACAATTGAAGGAGCTATTGACCGCTTTGATTTCGGCTTAAACTGGAATTCCTTGTTGGAAGCCGGTGGTGCAGTAGTAGGTAAAACAGTGAAATTACAAGCCGAAATAGAGCTTGTTGCAGTAAAATAAGTTTTATCCGGGAAATAGTCCCTCTCTCCAAAGGAGAGGGGCTAAGGATAAGGCCCTCTGGCATAATATTTATGCACTATTTAACAGGTAGCAGGAAGAACCGGATTTGATGGGAACATGGACCTGCACCTGTTAAACTAAAACTATACTACTATGAATACTTACATGGTTATTATTGAGCTGCCGAAACACTTAAACGAAGAGTTTCTGGCTCGTGTGCCCGAACAGAGGCTGTGCATCAACGAACTGATGAATGAAGGAAGGGTGCTTCAGTATGCGCTGGCAATAGACAGGTCGAGTTTATGGCTCACCATTTCGGCTCATACAAAAGTGGAGGCAAAGGAAATTGTTGCTACCTTTCCGCTGATAGATTATATGAAGCCACGGTTTGTTGAACTGGCTTTCTATAACAGCATATCAACAGAATTGCCGAAATTAATAATGAATTAAATCCCCCAGATAAAGGAGAATCAAACAATGAAAACCGTTTTTCATAAAGCATCGGAGCGCGGTCATGTGAACCATGGCTGGCTAAATGCCAAACACTCATTCAGCTTTGCAAGCTTCTACAACCCGCAGAAAATGAACTTCGGTTTGCTGCGCGTATTGAATGACGATATTGTTGCACCTGGCATGGGCTTTGGTACGCACCCGCACGATAATATGGAAATTGTGACAATACCGTTAAGAGGTTCCCTGGAGCACCGCGACAGCATGGGAAACATCGGGGTGATACACCCTAATGAAATCCAGGCAATGAGTGCGGGCTCAGGTGTAACACATTCGGAATACAACCATTCAAAAACAGAAGAAATCAATCTGTTGCAGATATGGGTTTTTCCAAAGGAAAGGAACATTACCCCACGTTATGACCAGCGGGTATTTACAGAAGAAGACAAGGCCGGAAAATTCAAAACCATTGTAGCGCCTGTAAAATCAGACGATGTCATGTGGATCAACCAGGATGCGTATTTTGCTATTGGTAAGTTCAAAGCCGGAAGCACCACTGATTATACCATTCAGCACAAAGGCAACGGGGCGTATGTATTTGTAATCGATGGAGAAGCAAAAATAGGAGAGCAAACCCTCGGAAAACGTGATGCATTGGGTATCTGGGATACGGATAAATTCAATGTCGAAGTTTCAAAAGATGCCGAAATACTGGTAATTGACGTGCCAATGAATTGATAGTAAGATTGGTAGTCCCTTTCCGCCTTTTTTGATAAAGCTCGAAATGAACTGTGCGCGGGTCATTTCGAGCTTGTCGAGAAACGTGTAAGGACTAATTTTTAATCTGATTACTGTTGGCTTGTACCGGTTCAGCTATCCAAAACACTTCCTGACCGAAAATCATATTTACATATAAAATGTACCCTTACTTTTAATGCATTGCATTAACCTGTAATCCATTAAAATGATACGTTCCATCCTTAGTAATCACGAAATCATTGCGGTATTTATTGTCCGGGTATTCCTCGGGATGCTGTTCTTTTTCCAGGGATATGATGCCATATTCAGGGTGGGCCTGAAAAACATTACCGACAACTATTATCCCACATTGGAAAGAACCGGTGTTTCCCGTTCTGTAACGGCATGGGGCGTTGTGTTTTCTTTCTATGTTCAGCTCATTGGTGGCTTTTTGCTTATCCTGGGCTTTATTAAATATTACGCATTGTGCCTGCTGGGCATCAACATGGTATTTACAGCGCTTGTATTTGGGGTTACTCAGCCCATGTGGGATTTGCGGGCAGCTTTTCCGCGTTTGGTTTTATTGGTGTTCCTTTTGTTCGTCCCTTGGCAATGGGATGTATTCTCTGTTGATTACTTCTGGTCCTTTTTCAGGTTTTTGAGGAGTTTCTAAAAGCAAATATTCTGTTTATTCTGTGAATCTGTAGCCAATTGTGCGTGCAAATGGTATTATTTGTTATTCACTCATCTATTTACAATCTCATTTTACTTTACTATATTTGTAATATGACAACTCTTGCTGAAATAAAGCATCTATTGAAGGCGCATAAGGAATATTTGGCTCTTAAGTATAACTTGAGTCTTATGACCATTTTTGCTTAAAATAAAAGTCGACCTTGTTTCAAAAAACGGTATTAAACCACAATACCTGAAGCAAATTGAACAGGACTTAAGCTATGTCTAAACGCGATCCCCGCCTTTTGGTTTCTGATATCATAGAGTCAATTGAAAAGATAAAACGTTACACTGCAGGATATACATATGAAATGTTTATGGATGATTCCAAAACACTAGGTGCTGTTATCAGAAATTTTGAGATTATTGGAGAAGCCGCCAATCAGCTTCCTGAAGATTTTAAAGAATCCTATCCCACTATTGATTGGCATAGAATCAGAGGTTCCGCAACCGGATAGTACACGATTATATGGGAATTGATTTTAAGACTGTTTGGATTATAATTCAGGAATATCTGGATAACCTTTACAATGATCTTGAAAAATTTGGAAAGTTGTTGTAAATAGTCATGTATTCATTCATTTCCCGTCAAAATTGTAAAACTCATTTTTTTACTATACATTGTAGTCTTGTTTTACCGGATTACTCGTAAGGTAAATGAAAAAGTTAGATTTCTTTCTGTTTAGTGCATGTTTTTTACTGGCCGTGGTTGTATTTGCCCAGCGCGGGAAACATGGCAATGTTACCGTCAATACGGTCAACCGTATTGTGAATGAATATACAGCCCTTACTGCCGATGCAGCTGCAGGAGCAACTACCATTACTGTTGCAGCAAGTAGTCTTAATGCCAATAACCGCTTTTCAACTAGCCTTGTAGAGGGTGATCTCATTATGATTATTCAGATGCAGGGTGTAACCCTGCTTGGGCAGCCTGATTCCACCTTTCCTTTTTTTAGCAACCCCGACAATGTTACTTGGGGTGAAATTATCAACTACAACAATTGTGGGAACTATGAGCTGCGCCAAGTAGCATCTGTACCGGGCGGTACAAGTATAGAGCTGGATTGCGGCCTGGAACATGATTATACTGCTGCCGGAAGGGTGCAGGTAGTGCGTGTTCCACGTTATAATTCGCTGACCATTACTGCCCCAGGGGTTCTGACCTGCGATGCCTGGGATGGTGTTGTAGGGGGTATACTTGCTATTGAAGTCAAAGAAAACACGGTTCTGAACACCGGGGCAAAAATGAATGTGAGTGGTAAAGGGTTTAGGGGCGCAGCCCTATATACCCCGGGCCCTTCACGTTCACAGTTTCCCTGGTTTTCCTCGATCAATACCGAAATGTCTGCAAACAAAGGCGAAGGCGTTGCCGGGTCAGGTGCTGATTTAATACCGTATGGCGGACAATATGGTCGTGGAGCTGCTGCCAATGCTGGCGGTGCCGGCAATGTATGGAATTGTGGTGGCGGTGGTGGTGCCAATGCCGGTGCTGTAAACGGGTGGACCGGTCAGGGGAATCCCGATGTTTCCAACCCTTCATGGGCGGCTGCCTGGAACCTTGAAGCTCCGGGGTTTGCAACGTCAACATCATCTGGCGGTGGACGTGGAGGTTATTCATTTTCAGCGGATGACAAGGATGCTACTGTTGACCCGCCAGATAACAATGCATGGGGTGGTTATGCACGCAGAAATTTTGGTGGTATTGGAGGCCGGCCACTTGATTATTCTACTGGCCGCATCTTTATGGGTGGTGGTGGCGGTGGTGGTGAACAGGACAATAACCAGGGTGGTGCAGGGGGCAATGGTGGAGGTATTATCTATTTCTGTGGCTATGGTAATTTTTCTATTGGTGCAAACGACTCCTTACTTGCTGATGGAAGCAGAGGGGGCGATTCCTATGTAACACCTCCATTAACCAGCTATAGTGGTAAAGATGGGGCTGGTGGCGGTGGCGGTGGTGGCACTATTCTTATAAATTGTGCCGGTTTTGTGTATAATTGTGTGCTGAGTGCTAGAGGCGGCCGTGGTGGCGATCAGGTGCTTACATCGGGTTCTCTTTATTTTGGAGAAAAAAATGAAGCAGAAGGTCCGGGTGGTGGTGGTGGTGGCGGATACATTGCTTTAACCTCAGGCAACCCTCAGCAAATTGTTACAGGTGGGCGAAATGGAACCACCAATTCCGATGGTATGACAGAGTTTCCGGCTAATGGAGCTACACGCGGAGGTGATGGGTTTGCAAACCAGGTGCTTCCAACGGTTCAGGAGTTCTTTGCATCTTCAATGTCAGGATGTGCAGGCGATACTGTTACTCTTGTTGCACCAGGGCTTACCTGGTATGATTCATTAACAGGAGGTAATGTGATAGGTTTCGACACATTGATATTAGGACCATTGACTGGTGGTGGGATTACAGTTTATGTTGGTTCCTGTCCCGGTACATACCGGCACCCTGTATTGGTGATGGTGCTTCCCAATGTTGCTAATGTGTTTTATGGAGCCCCTTTGCCGCCAGGCGGCCCTTATTGTGAAGGTGAAGTAGTAATCTACAATGTGGGAGTACAAAATGGAGGCACAAACCCAACTTTTCAGTGGTATGTAAATGGCCAGCCGGAAGGGATTAACGAAAATACATTTACCAGTTCAACGCTTTCTGATGGGGACTCTGTTTATTGTGTAATGACACCTGTAACCGGTTGTGCTGCTGGTAATCCGGATACAACCGAGACAATCGTTGTGGATATTGTTCCCATTGCAATTGTGGCAGTGTCAATAGCTGCAGCACCCGGCAATGAATTGTGCGCTGGTACTACTGCATCGTTCACTGCTACGCCTGCTAATGGCGGAACTGATCCTGTTTATCAGTGGCAGCTGAATGGTGTAAATACAGGTACGGATTCATCCCTATATGTTAACTCATCACTTTCCAATGGTGATGTTATAAGCTGTATAATGACTTCCAATGCAAGCTGTATCCAGGGCTCACCGGATACTTCCAATGTCATTAACATGATTGTAAATCCCTTGCCTGTTCCGGCATTTACATCTGATATAAACAGTGGCTGCCATCTTCCGCTCTGTGTGCAGTTTTCAGAAACAAGCGGTAATACCTATGCATCCTTAACGTATGACTTTGGTGACGGAAATACTGCTGCTACTGCAAATGCGCAGAATTGTTTTATTGCTCCCGGAAATTATTCGGTAAGCCTTACCGTGGTGGATTCCAATAACTGCAGTGGCTCAACGGTTATTGGCAACATGGTAATTGTAACACCGGAACCTGAAGCAGACTTTACATTTTCACCGGCAGAGGCTATTGTGGCCAATACTCCGGTAACCTTTACCAATGCTTCGGCAAATAACAATACATCTGCCTGGAACTTCGGTGATTCGTTGTCTGGCGGAAACGTTTCCGTACTGGTATCTCCTTCGCATGTGTACACTGCAGCGGGAACGTACTGTGTAGACCTTGTGGTAATGAACCTTTCCGGCTGTGCCGATTCCGTTACAAAATGTTTCACAGTTACCAATGAATCAAAAGTGGTGGTTCCAAACATGTTTACGCCTAATGGAGATGGCAAAAATGATGTGTTTTTTATAACCACGAATGCTGTAAAAGAGTTGTCATGCAGTATATATGACCGTTGGGGGCTTAAAGTGGCTGAATGGGAAGGGGTGACCAAAGGTTGGGATGGGCTTACGATAAAAGGGAAAGCAGCACAGGACGGTGTGTATTATTACATTGTAAAAACGGTGGCTGCAGATGGGAAAGAAGCTACTGAAACAGGCTTTTTGCAGTTGCTGAAGGAGTAGTATTTATAACGCCATTGCGAACTTTCTTCGCAGAAAGGGCGAAGCAGTTTCACACTCAGCACAACATTTTGTTAAGTAACGTTACAGATTAAATGATTTTTGTACTTTAACTTGAAAATTAAATTTTTTTTCATGAGTACTAAAGAACCGGACACATCTAAAAGTTCAATTTGGTCGGTAATCATGGCCTCTTCCGTAGGTACCCTTATTGAATGGTATGACTTTTATATCTTTGGCAGTCTTGCACTTGTAATTTCCACAAAATTTTTTCCGCAGGATAATCCTGCAGCTGCTTTCCTTTCAACACTTGCCACATTTGCAGCCGGCTTTGTAGTGCGGCCTTTCGGAGCTTTGTTTTTTGGCCGGCTTGGCGATTTGATAGGACGTAAATATACGTTTATGGTAACACTCCTGCTCATGGGTGGTTCCACCTTTTTAATCGGTTGCATCCCTGATTATAACAGCATAGGTTTCCTGGCACCAGTATTGGTGCTGCTTTTACGCCTGCTCCAGGGATTGGCTCTCGGTGGTGAGTATGGAGGTGCGGCCACGTATGTGGCTGAACATGCACCGTCCAATAAAAGAGGCTACTGGACTTCCTGGATACAGACTACAGCCACGTTGGGTTTATTTGTTTCACTGACCGTTATCTTAATAACCCGCTCCGCATTGGGTACCGAAGCTTTTGATGACTGGGGATGGCGCGTACCCTTTTTAGTTTCTATACTCATGGTGATTGTATCTTACTTTATCCGCAAGAACATGCACGAATCACCTGTTTTTGCCAAGGTAAAGGCGGAAGGTAAAATTTCTAAAAATCCGTTGAAGGAAAGTTTCGGGAACAGGTACAATTTTAAGTTTGTTCTGTTGGCCTTATTTGGTGCGGTAATGGGACAAGGTGTTATCTGGTACACTGGCCAGTTTTATGCAATGAGCTTTATTGGTAAGGTGTGCGGAGTCAGCAGCCAGCAAACCGATATGTTAATGGCCATTGCACTGCTGCTGGGAACGCCATTTTTTATAGTGTTTGGGGCCTTGTCCGACAGGATTGGCAGAAAAAAAATAATGATGCTGGGAATGTTTATTGCTATTGTTTCTTATCGCCCCATTTACAATGCAATTTATCAAACTGTTGATTGCTCAACAAAATCAGAGATGACCGGGAAAACATCGGTGGAGGTGAATGCGGCCTTGCTTCCCGGAACACCTGATTCTCTTATAACAACAAGGACACATAAAGAATTCAGTGATGGAACAATAATGGATATAACAGCTAAAACCATCCGTTATCAGGATGTTTCAAAGAAGACCCTTATTGACGAAAAAAAATCAATCCAGCTAAACACCAATAGCTATTGGATACTTGTAATGCTTGTATTTATCCAGATTGTCTTTGTTACCATGGTATATGGGCCAATTGCGGCCTTCCTGGTAGAGATGTTCCCTGCAAAAATCCGTTATACATCCATGTCATTGCCGTATCATATTGGGAATGGGATTTTTGGAGGTTTATTGCCAACCGTTGCAACATACCTGGTAAGTACAGCCAAAACGTCCGGTAATGCTGAGTGGTACTTGCAGGGCCTATGGTACCCTATTGTTGTAGGTGCAGTATGCCTCGCCATTGGACTATTATATTTAAACAAGAACGATAATAAAATTAAAGAATGAAAAGCTTGAAACGGTACCTCGGTGTTTTCTGGATGTTGCTTGCCCTTGGAGTAGGCTATTTCAGCGTTGTTCAGTTTGGGTTGCCAAAATTACAATCCGGTAAACAGGAAGACCTGGTTTTTGGAATCATTAATTTATTCATTCTTACGCCTATCATTGTAGGTGGACTCGTTACATTTGGCTATTATGCGTTATTAGGGGAATATGAAGAAACCGGAAACAAGTAAAGCCAGTCACTATAGCACTTATACAAGCGTAAAGTTGCAACAGATTCACAGATTCTAACTTGTATTTCAATCTGTGAATCTGTGGCTAAAAACTGAATCAGGACTAACACCAAATGAAAATATAGTAAAAAACGAACACATGAAAATTTCCTCACTGCCTTTGTTATCAGCCATTATGCTGCTTTTGTCTTTGCCTGCATTCTCCCAGAAATGGGTAGGGATGATGAAAGACCCGAATGCCAATTTTTACGAGGTTCAGAAAGAGTTTAATAACTATTGGGCCAGACCTGAAAAGAAAAGGCTTTTGGAGGAAATGGATGAGCAGGAACAGGAAAATGAAGGCAAAGAAGGGAAAAAGGAAGAGAAGGAGCTTGCTGGCTGGAAGCAGTTCAAACGTTGGGAATGGCTGAAAGCGCCACGGGTATATCCGTCCGGTAGTTTGCTACCGCCAAAGGATTATTTTTCCACCTTGCAGCAGCTTCGCTCAGAACAAACCCGCCAGGGCAACTGGACCTTTATTGGACTTAATAATACTCCCGCCAATGTATATCCCTATTCAGGTGTGGGGAGGGTAAATTGTGTGCGCTTTGATCCTGCCAATTCAAGTATCATATACGCGGGTGCTCCTTCCGGTGGATTGTGGAAATCAACAGATGCCGGCAGTACATGGACATTGTGGAATACCGATGCACTGGGTTCTCTGGGTGTTTCCGACCTCGCCATTGACCCGCAAAACAGCCAGGTAATGTACATTGCAAGCGGTGACAGGGATGCTGCTTCTACATACAGTTTGGGAGTATTAAAATCTACTGATGGGGGGCTCACCTGGAATACAACCGGTTTAAGCTGGAATGTAAGCCAGCTGGGACAAACAACGCGTATTTTAATTGACCCGACCAACACACAGCTGCTGCATGTTGGAACAAACAATGGCATTTACCGCTCTACAGATGGAGGAGCAACATTTACTCTTGTATCCTCTGCTTCTGCTGGCGACATGGAGTTTAAGCCCGGTGATCCTACTACCATCTACGCATCAACAGCTACACAGGTGTATCGGTCTACCAATTCGGGATTAACCTATACGCTCATGTACACTATTTCTGGTGCCGGTGGTATTGCCATGGCTGTAACGCCCGCCAATGCAAGCTATGTGTATGCTCTTGCAACAGATGCAAATACTTACGGATACAAAGGGCTTTACCGCTCAACAGATGGAGGCAGCACATTCACGTTGATGTCGAGCACTCCTAACATCCTGGGCAGCGACTGTACCGGCAGCGATAATTCGGGCCAGGGGTGGTACAATCTTGCTATTGCTGCATCTCCGGTTAATGCGAACAATATATTTATTGGTGGTATATTTATCTGGAGCTCAACTGACGGAGGTGCCACCTGGACACTGAAAGGAAGTTATGGTGGCTGTGCATCCTACGTTTTCCCGGATGTACACGATTTGATCTTTTTGCCTGGAAGCGGAACTCATCTGTATGTGGGCTGTGATGGCGGTGTGTTTGAAACCCAGAACAACGGCAGCAGCTGGACCGGGTTGAACAATGGGCTTGAAATATCACAGCAATACACGATCGGACAATCGGCCAGCAACGCCTCTCTAATTCTTACCAGTTGCCAGGATGTGGGAACCGACTTGTTAAGCGGCACTACATGGTCGCGGCTCGAAAGTGGTGAAGCAACAGAAGTGATTATTGATCGTACCAATAACAGCACCATGTACGGTGGAGGCTACAACGGCCTTTACAAGATGCGTTCTGATGATGGCGGGGCAACCTGGACAGATATCATGACCGGTATTACAGGTTCTGGTGCATGGGTTACGCCATGGATACAGGATGTGTCGGCTGCATCTACTTTGTGGAGTGGCTACCAGGAAATTTTTAAATCCACCAACAAAGGTGCCAGCTGGACACAGGTGAGCTCCCTGGGCGGTACAGAAAGCTTTGTTGCGATGGACCAGGCACAGTCCAACAGCCAGGTGCTTTATGCAGCCAGGCCTACATCCATTATAAAAACAACCAATGGCGGCACAAGCTGGACAACTGTTACAGGCAACCTGCCTGTGAGCAATGCACAGATAAAGTACATAGAGATTGATCCTTCGGATGCCAATCATGTATGGGTAACATTTTCGGGCTATTCGGCAGCGGACAAAGTATGGGTGAGCTACAACGGAGGAACTTCCTGGTCAAACTATTCAACAGGATTGCCCAACCTGCCCGCCAATTGCATCGTTCACCAGAATGGATCTTCCTTTGGTACTTTGTATGTAGGAATGGATGTTGGTGTGTATTACCGCGACAGCCTTATGGGGTCCTGGGTAGCGTTCAGCAGCGGCCTGCCAAATGTGGTAGTGAGCGAAATGGAAATTCAGTATGCGGCCGGAAAGCTGCGTGCAGCAACCTATGGACGTGGAATGTGGGAAACAGACCTGCTCACTACCACCATGCAAAACCTGGATGCCAGTGTTATGAATGTGTTGCAGCCTGCAGCTACTACCTGTGAAACATCTGTAACGCCTGTAATAAAAATCCGTAATGTTGGAGTTGATACAATTACATCCCTTGTCCTGAAATACCAAATGGATTCCCAGCCCCTGCAAACGCTGAACTGGTCAGGATCACTTGCTACGCTGGCAACCGCAACTATAACGCTTCCTGCATATACCATAACAGGGGGTACACATACACTTACGGTATATACTACCAATCCAAACAACCTGTCGGATCAGAACAACCTGAACGATACCCTGGTGTACACTTTTATCAGCCAGTCTAACCCGAATGCGTTGCAGGCACCTGTACAGGAAGGCTTTACTTCATCTACCTTTCCGCCAACCAACTGGCTGCTGAACAATACACACGCACTTTGGGGGCACTCTACAGATGCAGGGGGCTATGGTCTTACATCTGAATCGGCACGGGCAAATTTTTACGATGTAAACAGTGGTACGGATATGCTTATTTCCCCGTATTTCGATTTCCAGAACCTGGTTCCGCCTATCCGTTTATACTTTGATGTGGCTTATACCTCGTTTAGTGGTGGTGCAAAAGACTCACTGGTGCTGGAGTTGTACGATGAGTGCAACAATACTTCATCGAGGATATATGCCAAAGGTGGTAACAGCCTGTATACAGCACCAATCACTACCAGTCCTTTTGTTCCATTGGCAACGCAGTGGAGAACAGATACCGTAAACCTTGATACAATGGCCGGCAAACCGGCCACCAAAGTACGTTTTCTGGCCATCAGCCATTACGGTAATAATCTCTACCTTGATAATGTGAATCTTACGGGGCATACAGCCGGAATAGGTTCCCTGATAAATGATGCGGAGCTGCTTGTTTATCCGAACCCTTCAAGAGGAGTGTTTACATTGAATACAGGCAAACTTGTTGTAGAAAAAATTGAAATATACAATGTGCTTGGAGAGCGTATACGCTTGTTGGAGAAAACGCAAGGCAGCACAGCAATCGACCTGAGCAGGGAGCCAAACGGAGCCTATTTGCTGCATATTATTACCAAAGAGGGTAGGGGAGTGCGGAAGGTGACAATTAGCAGGTAATTCTGTGATATTGTAAATTGGATAAAATTGAATACAAATTTAATTTCAAAAAAAAGTTTACGTTTTTGTAAACTTTTTTCTTACTTTTACGTACTATATGGTAGTTTATTTCGGAACTTCTGAACTGCAGGAATTATATGAAACACCTTTGGATGAAATAAGGGGTAAACGGAAGATTCCGACAGAAGTTATCAAGCAGTATAAGAAGAAGGTACAATTATTGCTTGCAATAAACAAGTTAGAGCAACTCCGTCCTTTTAAAGGTTTAAACTTTGAGTTTTTAAAAGGTGACAGAAAGGGACAATGTTCAATACGTTTAAATGACCAGTATAGGTTGTTAATAACACCGATGGATGAAGGTACCGTACAAGTGGTTTTAGTAAATGAAATATCAAAGCATTATGAATAAATTAAAAAAAACGGCAGCCAATAATCTTATCGCTGGGGATATATTTCATCCTGGTGAGTTTTTGAAAGATGAAATGGAAGCAAGAGGAATGAAACAAGTGGATTTAGCTGAAACATTAGGTGTGTCTAAATCGGAGATTAACCTGATTATTCATGGTAAGCGAAACATCACTGCTTTAATGGCTGTGATGCTGGAAGATGTATTTGAAATTGCAGCAGAAGTGTGGATGAATTTACAGGTTAAATATGAGATTGAACTTATAAAGAAAACGCATACTACTGAACTCAAATCAAAATCGGTGAATCCAAGGAAAAAAGCTATCCTGAAAAAAGCAATTGTATATGCATAACAATGCAGGTAGATTGCATGCTTTAACCAACCCGTAGCACCCTTTCGCAAATTCGTAATCATTCGCTATCCGTAACCTCACAAATCTTTGCTACTTTTGCATCCAATTTTACAGCCGGATACAGAATGAACATCGAAAAGAAAATTTCTGAAAAGATAAAAGAAGCACTGCAGTCGCTTTATGGGGCTGCTGTTGAGAAAGTAGCACTTGAAAAAACCAATCCTGATTTTGTTGGGGACATTACCCTTGTTGTATTTGGCTTTCTGAAGTTATCAAAAAAGAAACCGGAAGAAACCGCCACTGAAATAGGGAATTACCTGAAAGCCAATGTGCCAGAAGTAGCTGATTTCAATGTTATTAAAGGCTTTCTGAATATTGTTGTCAGCGATGCGTTCTGGTCTGATTATTTAAAATCCATTTATAGTAAACCTTTTATCAATGCTGCATTGCCAGCCGGTGCCCCGGTGGTGATGGTGGAGTATTCTTCGCCCAATACTAACAAACCCCTGCATTTGGGGCATATCCGTAATAACCTGCTGGGCTTTTCTGTAGCGGAAATACTGAAAGCTGCAGGGAACAAGGTGGTAAAGGCCAACCTGGTAAACGATCGCGGGATTCATATCTGCAAATCCATGCTGGCATGGCAGAAATGGGGAAATGGTGAAACACCTGAATCTACAGGGATAAAGGGGGATAAGCTTGTTGGGAAATATTATGTGGAGTTTGACAAGCATTATAAAAAGGAGGTTGAAACTCTTGTACAACAGGGAAAAACAAAAGATGAAGCCGAAAAGCAGGCCCCTCTGATGCAGGAAGCGCAGCAAATGCTTTTCAAATGGGAAGCTGGCGACAAAGATGTAAAAGAGCTTTGGGCTACGATGAATGGCTGGGTGTACAAGGGCTTTGAAGCTACTTACAAAATGCTGGGTGTGGATTTTGATAAGGTATATTATGAAAGCCAGACCTACCTGTTGGGTAAAAGCATTATTGAAGAAGGCCTTGCAAAAGGCGTTTTAAAACGCAGGCCGGATAATTCGGTATACATTGACCTCACGGCAGACGGACTTGATGAGAAAACGCTGTTGCGTGCAGATGGAACCTCTGTATACATGACCCAGGATTTGGGTACTGCCATTCAAAGGGCCGAAGAAGTGAAGTTCGACAGGCTGGTATATACCGTTGCCAACGAGCAGGATTACCATTTTAAAGTGCTCTTCCTGATACTTAAAAAACTAGGTTACAAATGGGCCGATGGCTTATACCACTTGTCTTACGGCATGGTGGAACTACCGGAAGGCAAAATGAAATCCCGTGAAGGTACAGTTGTGGATGCCGATGATTTGATGGATGAAATGATTGCCACTGCTGCTGCCACTTCCAAAGAGCTGGGCAAAGCCGATGGATTGAGTGAGGCAGAAGCCAATAAATTGTACCAAACTATTGGTCTGGGCGCATTGAAATACTTCATGCTCAAGGTGGATCCAAAGAAGAAGATGCTTTTCAACCCTGCCGAATCCATTGATTTTAACGGTAATACGGGTCCTTTTATACAGTTCAATTATGTAAGGGTACAGGCCCTGCTGCGCAAAGCAAAAGATACCATGAGCTTTGATACCTCGGCAGCTCTAAATGCTCCTGCACAGTTGCTTCCTCAGGAGAAAGAGCTTATTATTAAATTGTACAATTTTCCGGTTGTACTTAACCAGGCCGCTGCCGAATACAGTCCGGCTATTATAGCCAATTATGTATACGACCTGGCAAAGGAATTCAGTCAGTACTACCACGATAACCCGATACTGAAAGAAAAGCCGGAAGTGGCCCTTTTCCGGCTTCAGTTGGCTCAAACGGTAGGAGTGGCCATAAAATCCTGCATGTCGCTGCTAGGGATTGAGGTGCCGGACAGGATGTAGGTTGTATGAACTATCAGGAACGCTGATAACGCTGATTTTTATGATTAGAAATGGTTATATAAACTAAATCATTTTTTATTATAAGGATCATAACCTTTCTGAGTTACTATAAAAGCATCCGGGAAGGAATATTATCCTCTGACTCCTACATTTAGCCGGTTTTTTGTTTGCACTGCACACGGCCGCTACAGTATTTTTGCAAAAAAATTAGTTTAGTGATCATCCTAAAAAGAGTGCCGAAAAGCATTTCTGAAAACCGCTAAAAAATGATTTACCCCAACCCCAATTTTGTCACTTCCACTTCGCTAGAGCTTGTTAATCAATGCTTTGCTAAACCCGAATACTGCTATCGACCATAAATTACTGACAATTTCGGTGATTTTAAACCAATTATACTGTATATAAGGTCTTACGATGCACAGTTTAAGGTTAAATGCCGAACAATAGCAGCTTTTTTGCAAAAAAATGTTAACTTCGTGATGTTAAATAAAACCTTTTAAAGCATGAATCGTATAATAACCCTTTTTTCTGTCCTGTTTTTTTTCGCTTTTGCGTTTAAAACTTCTGCACAAACCACAAAGAAACCCGAGGGAAAAACGGTTAAAACCGTTTACTACTACCAGTTCGAAGGTGCTAAATCCCTTGAAGAAGTGAATGCTTTGGGGAAGGAAATCCTCGCTTTAAAAAATGTTACTGAGTTTAAGCCCGTTTTTAAACCGGAAAGAAATTTCGCACAGGTGATCGTAGTGGTTACTGAAAAAACCCGTACCTCCGAAGGCGAAGTCCTATTTGAAATTACTGATCTGAAACAAGTTCTTGTTAGAAAGGGCTATCGCAACCTGGAATACACCTCTGAAGAAGTTCCTTTGCAATAATTATCGCTAATCTGTTGACAATCAATCGATTCTATTAAAATTGTGAATATGAAAAAGTTTTACTGTCTTTCGTTTATCTGTCTTTTATTCCTTGGGAACGTGTCGGCCCAGTCTGACAACTGCGCTACAGCAACCCCTCTTACGGTGAACAACAGTTGTATCCCTGTAAATGGTACCACTACCGGTGCAACTGCAAGCATGTTTTCCGGTTGTGTAGGAAATGCCGATGATGATGTGTGGTACCAGTTTGTTGCAACAGCTACCAGCCATGTTATTACAGTTACGCCTTCCGGTGGTATGGACCCGGTATTGCAGTTATTCTCCGGTACCTGTACCTCTCTTGTAACCTTGAACTGCCAGGATGCCGGCTTTTCAGGCCAGGCTGAAACGGTGTACCCGGCCGGGCTAACCATTGGTTCCACATACACTGTGCGTGTTTATAACTATGGTTTGGGTGCAGGAACAGGTAACTTTACAATCTGTGTTACTGACCCTGCTGCAGCACCTTCCAACAACATTTGTGGGAATGCAACTACCCTCACAGTAGGAGCATCGTGTGTGACTACGAACGGTAACACAGCAGGCGCAACACAATCTTACGCAGGCTGCGTTGGTACTGCCGATGATGATGTATGGTTTAAATTTGTTGCTACCAATACAACAGCGACCATTACTGTTGATCCTTCCAGCACTATGGATGCTGTGGTTCAGTTATATTCAGGTACTTGCGGACTTCCGAACTCCCTGGAGTGTGCGGACAATGGTTTATACAATATTAATGAGGTGATAAACGCAGTGGGCCTGGTTGTGGGCAATACATACCTTGTTAGAGTTTATGATTATTACAACCAAAATGGTGGAGGTACATTCTCCATCTGTATAACCGGACCTCCTTCTTCTTCAACGCCTACAAACGACAGTCCGTGTACTGCGATTGCCTTACAGGCGGTAACTTCAGACTGTAATTACTCCCACTTCACAACTACCGGTGCTACGGCTTCAACAACTGCCCCAACTCCGGTTTCCTGCACAGGCGGCTCAAATGGCGGGTTTTCCTCCAGCAGTAAAGATGTGTGGTTCACCGTTGTTGCACCTTCGAACGGTAAGCTAACCATTACCCCGGAGCCGGGTTATGGTATTACAGATGCAGTTGCGATTCTGTACAGCGGTACCTGTGGTTCATTAACACAAATAGCCTGCTCGGACGATCACAACTACCCGGGAACTTCAAACGATACCAAGCCTTATATTTCCCAATCGGGCTTAACTCCGGGCGCTACGTATTACATACGCTATTTCGGATTTGGATCTACATCCGGAAATTTTGGGATTTGTGTGGCATCACCTACCAACGATGTGTGCGGCAGCGCTTTATACATCTGCGATTTGAATGGTTACAGTGCTTCAACAAGTGCGGCATTTACACCAGACAGGCCATGTAACATGCGTGGAAATAATGAAAACACCTCTGGTGTTGACCAGCCGGATGGCGTGAACACGGGTGGTGTGTTCGGCCAGGGTGGTTCTTGGGGTACAGGTTCTCCGGCATTTGACGTAAACATCAATAACAACTCCTGGATACGCTTTACTGCCGGTGCTGCCACAGCGGTACTGAATGTGACAGTGGGTGATTGCTGGAAAGGAAACTACCCGCAGGGTGGTGTCCAGATGCAGATTTTTGCTGCTTCCGGCTGCTGTAATTTTACACCTGTATCCAATTTTGAGGAAAACTCAACAGGCTTCACCATCACAGCCAACAGTTTAACCATTGGTAATGATTATTACCTGATGGTGGATGGCTTTGCAGGTGATATTTGTAACTATACGATTTCGGCTAACTCCGGTGTACAATTCCCGGCAATCACAGCCGTACCAAATGACGTATGCTTCGGAGGTTCTACAACGCTTACTGCTCCGGCAGGTGCAACTTCTTACGAGTGGACCCCGGGTGGTTCGGTTTCGCAAAGCATAACCATTACCCCTTCTACAACCATTACCTATACCTGTATTGCAAGCGGTGTTTGCGGGTACAAGCAAACGCTTACACATACAGTGAATGTGAATCCCCTGCCGGTTGTTTCCGTAAACTCAGGCAACAACTCCAGCATCTGTATTGGCGACAATGCCAGTCTTACAGCTGCCGGGGCATCTACCTATGTATGGAGCACTGGTTCTACCGCTTCGTCTTTATCGGTAAACTCTTCAGCTGATTCGGTTTACACTGTTATAGGAACAGATGGCAATGGTTGTAAAGATACTGCTACCACAACCGTAACTGTAAATCCTTTGCCTACTGTAACTGCCACAAGCGCTGTAACGGGTCCAAGCTGCGATGGCAATACGTTTTACCTGATATCATCGGGTGGAACATCTTATTCATGGACAGGACCGAATTCATTTACTTCCAACCAGCAGAACATTGCGCTTACCAATGCTACCACAGCCATGAGCGGTACATACGTTGTTACCGTTACGGATGCCAATGGCTGCGTGGATACGGGAATGACATCCATTACGGTAAACCAGACACCACAGGCAGTAGCAGTTTCAGATGTATCTACCTGTACAGGTGAACAGCTGGTACTCACAGCCACTGGTTTCGGGACCATTAACTGGTACAGCGATGCAGCTTTGACCAATCTTGTGCAGGCGAACAGCAGTACATTTACACCTCCTGTACCAACCGGAACAATCACTACTTATTATGTAACGGCTACCAGCAACGGTTGTGAAAGCCCCTCTGCATCGGCCACTGTAAGCAACTTTAATGTGGTTGCATCAGGCTTTGCAAGTGATACTATCGGATTTACGCCAATTGACGTACTCTTTACGAACACAAGTATCGGGGTGGATTCTCTGGATTCATTCTTCTGGAACTTTGGTGATGAAAATACCGCCAATACCTATCATGCAGCACATACATATACAGAAGGCGGGGATTATAATGTAATACTTATTGTTACGGAAACTACCAGCGGTTGTTTTGACACGGCCTTTATTCATGTTGTGTTTGAACCGGGATCTGAGTTGATTATTCCGAATATATTCACTCCTAACGGTGATGGTACCAATGATGTATTTACTGTTATTGGTACATCGATCAAAGATTTACATGCAGATATTTTTGACCGTTGGGGTATAAAAATGTATGAACTGAACGGGGCAAACAGCGGTTGGGATGGAAAAACAAGAAGCGGTGCGCTGGCATCAGACGGCACCTATTACTACATACTTAGGGCAGAAGCATTCGATAATAAAACGTATGAGTATCATGGGGCTTTCCAGCTGCAACGATGATATTTGTCTATGAAGAAATAAGGAACAGGCTGTACAAATTGTGCAGCCTGTTTTTTTGTTACTCTAATTGCAATTCTACGAATAACAGGCTTGTTTGGTGTTTATAGAGTAAAAAAAATTTTGATAGATGATTGTCTTCACTTTTTGCCACGTTCTAATGCGTGTATTAAATGCAAGACCAGACAGTAAAACTACCCCAATCTTGTATAAATTTGCAGATAGTGGTGACAAAATCACATTTATAAGAAAGTTAGGCTTATTTTATTATGACCAATACTGCACAGACAGACAAAGGACAATTAGGCGAAGACTTTGTTAATAAAATAGCTTTTAACTCCTTTTTAAAATACTGGTGTTACCCAGGACCGTTAGATATTGTGGGTGACAATAAGGAATTTTGTGATCTATTGATTGTTTTTGATTCAATTTGCATTATTATTTCTGTAAAGAATTATTCCTTTAAAGACAATTACGAGCGCTATTTTAAAAATACAATTGAGCGTACGACAAAACAAATAATTGGTGCGGAGAGAAAACTATTTCGGGAAAAAACTGTTTTATTACAACATCCTGACCGAAGTCCGGAAGAATTTAATAAAGGAAACATTAAAAAAGTCTTTAGGATAATTGTTAATCTAAATCCTTCAATTAAATATTACCGAACTTCCTTTAAAGTCAATGGAAAGAATTTTTGTGTAATGGACGCTCCGGCATGGCAAGCTTCATTATCAGAATTAAACACTCTTCCAGATTTTATAAATTATATTGAGAATCGTTGTTCTTTATTTAACGAACATCCAGCATTTATCTTACCAAGAGAGGAAAATGATTTTTTCGAAAATGACAGAAACTCTCTGTGGAGAGAAATTGAAGAAATTGCAAAGGAGAAAAGAAAGGATGGAAAGGTTACTTTGGTTTCTGGTAATGAATTGGATTTAATTGCAACGTATATAAAAAACGGATTCAAATTTCCTCCGGAGTTAAATCATAATAAGGTTAATTTCTTAACCATGAAGATTGACGGTGAGTGGACAAAATATCAAGAATCCAAGCTTAGTGTAATCAAAAACAACTTTGAAAAAGAAAGTTATTTTATTGATCAACTAGTTCGGGAACTGCTCATAGACAAAGAGAATGGAGAAAAACTTTCAAAAATGTTGTTTAAACTTAACAGAATTGAAAGATCCGCTTTTGCACAAAATTATTTAAAGTTTCACAACGAATTAAAAAATTCAGCTGAGAAGATCGAGTTCTCAAGAACAAATACTGTATTCAAAGGTATGAATATGGTATTCGTTTTTTTTGTTAATAATTTGCTCCCTGAAAAATTGAAGTATTTTGTGGAATTAAGTTTAATTCATCACAGTTATTTACAAGACTTTGAATGCGGAGAAATTGGTTTAATAGGTGTTTCTAAATCATTCGACTCATTTATGTTTGGATATTTATCCGACAAAGACAAAAAAGGAAACGTGGATACAAGACAACTAGAAAAGACATTTGAAGAACATGGCTGGAAAATAAATATAAGGCCTAGCAGCACCTAAAAAATGTGGGGGCTGCAGGTTGCAAATGCTTTTAAAGGTGCGCTCCGCGCGAAAATTTTGCATTTGCCATTCAGCTCAGTACTTTTAATGAACTTTTTCGGTTAAGACAATTTTGTGTTAATAATCCCGCACTTCTTTTAGCAGCATAACAATAACACTCATTCGAGCACGGTTCCGTGAGAACGTAAGGGTGAAATCTCCTTGCCTGATTCGATTAGCTGCAGTAAATTCAAAGATGCGAATTTGTCGACTCGAATATTGGAACAACCAAAACCATCCATGAGTAGCACTAATATTTAACGGCCCCCCTTATCCACCAACAGCTTCAGGTTGTTTATTTCACCATCAGACACAAGAGAAACAATATAAAGCCCGGCATTAAAGGCTGAAGTATTTAGTTCTAATCGCTCCGTTTTTACACGGTTTGAATACACCTGCTTGCCCTGCATATCGTAAATGCATACAATGCATTCATTTGTTGTTCCGGTATGAATGATACATTGGCCGGAGCTGGGATTAGGGTAAATAAATGAGGCATTGTTTTTTGCATGAGCGGTTTCATTTCCTGTAGTAATGCTGGGTTCACCGAATATGCTTGTTTGTCCCATATACTCATTCAGAAACAGGTATCCACCCCGGTAATAAAGGTCAGTAAGTCCCCACAGGTTGTCGAAGATGTGATCTGCGCCATGGTTGTAATTTGCTACTACAGTGTGAGGGGCGGTTTTGGTAATTGCCCTCAGGGAATCAATAGTAGAGCCTATATACAGGTGGGAGCTGTCACTTGCCATAAATATTCTGTAAGTAGAATTCATGTTAAACACAGAAGCCGTAAGGTAGGTAAGTGTTTGAAGTGAAGAGTTGAAATAATATTTGGCAATGCCCTCGCCCAGGCCGCTGTAGTATACATACAGTGTGTCATTAAACAAGGTAAAGGATTTGAACTGCTGCAGGCCCCCGCTCGGTGGCTGTAATCCGGCAACTATGCTCATGTCAGACGGATCAAATACAATAAGAGAATCGTGGGCACATACAAACAGCAAGCCCGATGGATGGAACAAAATGTCCTCTACGCTGTTCTTCTGGCGATAATGGCTTATTACAGGAAGGGCAGGATTGCTTACGTTGGCAATAACTATTTTTTTATTGTTTGTATTTATTTCCTCAATAACAGCAATCCTCCCATTGTGATAACGGGATTGTTTAAAATCAGAAATAACAAATACGTTAGGGTCAACAGAAGTATGACCTACCGGATTAAGGGTGTTCCCATCGAATACCCTTAACCGGTCACCGGTAAGTTCCCAGGCATAAACATAATTGGCCGAATCGGAAATGCTTATTGCACGGCAAAAGCCAACAGCAGTATCTTCCGCGATTAGTTGAGGGGATTGCATTACGGTCATGTCATATAAACGTACTCCATAGCCTTCGCTGGCTTCGGCAAGCCTGTTTTTTGCGAAAGCGCTGCCATGGCACCAGCCTCCGGTAAGCGTTTTGCCAAGTGAAACCTCATTGTATATGTTTTGCACATTTACACTAAGCACTCCATACCACTCCGAGGCAACATACATGGTCCTGGTAGCTTCATCAATATCCACATCAAAGTGGTACAGGCCTGCATACAAATCCGTTAAAAAGTGAATATTATTAGGGTTTGTAGCGTCATAAACATATACCTGACATGAGTATGCCCCCCTGGAATAATTATCAGGGCCTCCGCCCTGGGTGGATATGTAAACAGTATCATGAATGATTTTGGCGTTCATAGGAGCCGAAATGCTTCCCAGCAGCAACTGACCATTGATTGTATCGTTAAATTTCAGCTGCAATGAGCTGGTATTACTGTAATCAAGAGCATAATAAGAACCGTTCACAAAAGGAAAGGAAGCAAACGAGCCTCCCATTACATGAAGTAAATTATTGTTTTGTCCGAAAGACACTTCCAGCGGGTCGGTGGCCGGGCTGTTGTAGAAATCCAGCTGCTGAAGGTTTTTGAGGTTATACAGGTAAACACCATCTGTAGAGTTGGTAGCAGAATAAGCTAGCGTATAGGCCAGCAGACTGTCTTTCACGTCCAGTCCCCGGACCCGCGAGTTACCAGGGTAAGATGCAACGGTGCTTTTGTAAGTAAATGTATTGGCCGAATCGAGAAGTACCTGAACTTTTGTTTTTGCGGCCACTAAAATAGTGTCGCCATAAAAGGCAATATCTGATATGGATTCGCTTATGCTTTGAGGGACATAATGAGCAACAAAGACAGGGTTGGTGATGGAAGGTGAGAGATTGAATTTCCATAGGCCGTCATGATTTACGCAAACGTATAAATAACCGTTTTTAACAGTAATGTAATCGATATTGGAAAGAAACCTTTTTTTGTACTGAAGCGCGCCCGGAGTGTGGTTTGTGCCTGTTAAATTGTAGATTTCCAATGTGTTGGCGCATCCTGCGAACAGGTGGTTATTATAATAGCACACTTCATAGGCAGAGCCACCGTCAGTGGAATTAAGGTAGTTTAGCTGTGCCTGGGAGGCAAATGCAATAAACACAAAGCTAATGAGCGAGAGTAGTTTGGTTTTCATTCCGGAAAGGTTAGAAGTTATTGGGTTATTGGTTATTGGTTATTGGTTATCTGTTATCTGTTATCTGTTATTGGTTATTGAGTTATTGGTTATTAGTTATTAGTTATTAGTTATTGGTTATTGGTTATTAGTTATTAGTTATTGGTTATTAGTTATTGGTTAATTTTAACTCAATAACTTAATAACCCTTACAGTAAAGATAACAGATAACAGATAACAGATAACAGATAACAGATAACAGATAACAGATAACAGATAACAGATAACAGATAACAGATAACAGATAACAGATAACA
>JAGVJJ010000052.1 GCA_020051175.1 Bacteroidia bacterium
ACCTGTACTGCCAGTACTTCCGGTACTTCCATTAATACCCACACCAGCTGCTATTGCCTGCCAATAAGTTCCATTGAAGTAATAAAATTTGTTATTGGTCGTAAGATAGATCAATAGCCCTGTTACCGGGGAAGTTACCGATGCCGTATCTGCAATACGAGGAGCTAAAAATCCTTTATCGTTTGATGTAAGATCTAGCAGCGCGCTGGAGGCCGGATTGATTGTACCAATACCAACATTGTTTTGGGCATTGAGATCAAAACATAACCGAAAAAAAATAACTGCCAAAAATATAAGACGACAATACGCAAAATAACTGTTTTTCATAGTACAAAAATGTTAATCAAACCAATACAAAAATACAATATCAATTATACAAGATCGGTTAAAATATCAAAAAACTGAGACTCTATCGCTTTGAGTCAGCTTCAAGAAGTTGTTTTATTTTTTGAATTTCTGAATTCAAAATTTCATTTTGAGCCTTTAAATCTTTGTTTCCATTTAATAATTGAATATTAATTTTTTTCTGTTGTTCATTTAACTCTTTCTGCACTTCAATCAATTTTTGCTGAGCTTCATTTTTTAAATTCAGTTCTTTAATTGCCTCAACCAAAACCGGGGTAAGACGAGAATAATCAACAGATTTGTATCCATCTTTATCAGTAAACACCAGTTCAGGATACAATTTCTCAAGGTCCTGAGCAATAAAACCGATCTGCTTGTCATTTGTAAATTTCTGATTCGGGAACTCTTCTGTTTTCCAATAGTAATAAACTCCGTTCATTTGTATAACTTTATTTAAAGCATTTGGAATAGCTGTGATATTCCTTTTATAACGATTGTCAGAGCAGGCACCTATACCTCCAGTATAACAGATACTCCCCACAACATGTAAAGCCTGAGAAGGTGTCAAAGTTCCAATCCCAACAAGACCAGTATATGTTGTTGTTATTATATTGGGAGTAAGCTCATTTGTACTTGTATTATAATATGATAATTTCATATAAGTATCATCAGCTGCTTCAGTGAATTGATAGCCAGCTGCATTACCATGCCCAATTCTTAAAGTTCCCTGCACATCTAATTTTGCGTTAGGACTTGTAGTCCCGATACCTATATCACCATTGTTAAGAATAACCATCTTCTGACCTTCCGATGCTCCTCCATCTCTTAGGTAAAAACCCATATCGGGTTGTCCGTTATTGTGGTACAATACTCTAATGCCCGCAAGTGGAGTAGCACCTGTCGCGCCCTGAGTAAAACGAATACCATCATAATTACCATCTGAAATACCACCCTCAACTCGGAATTCCCCTTGGTAAGCAGCCGCTTCAGATGCACGTGATACAGTAAGCTTACTAACAGGATTGGTTGTACCAACGCCAACGTTTCCAGTTGTGTATAAACTTCCCAGATAAAGTGGCGCAAACACTGTTGAAGCATGGCTGATAGTCGGCCCATCTGCACTCACGTCAAGCATTTCAAAACCTTTTCCTGCCCGGTAATGAAACTGGCCATGAGTAACTCCGAAACCATAAAAACCTAACCCGCCAATAATATTACTCGTGGTATCTGGATTGGTGTTCTCATTAAAAGTAATAAGTTGTCTGTTATCAAACTTTAAAGCTGTACCAGAGGGTTGCGTAATGTGCAACTTTGCAGAAGGGTTGGTGTTTCCAATACCAACATAGCCAGTAACATGGTTAAAATCCATTAAAGTAGTACCGCCTGTGCCTGCATCGTTGAGAATACGGAAATAGGTACTGGCAGTAGCGGTTGCATCGGTAACAATATTAAACCTCTTCTGATTTGCAGGCAAAGATGAGTTCTCCTGAATGTATTCAACCGCGGCACCAGAAAACAAATGTAGTTTCCTTGCAGGCGCGCTTGTACCAATACCAACATTTCCTAATGAGTCAATCCTCACCCTTTCAGTTTGTTTGGTGTTAAACCTTATATTTTGATTTCCTGCATCCAAAAATAGTTGAACATAGTTACCCGCACCAGAATTTCTTGTCTGAAGCCTTATAATACTTTTTGCTGCTGTGGTAGAATTCCATTCGTAATAGTTTCCAAATGCGTCACTACTTAACCACAGCTCATCAGTTGATAGCATTCGTAAGCGTATCCCGCTGTTTAATGCACCGGATAATATATCCAGTTTCATTGTTGGAGTAGTAGTACCTATCCCTACATTACCAGCGGTAGTGAGCCGGACAATTTCACTTCCATTTGTTCCAAATGCTAAAGGGTGGTTACTGGAAGTTCCTAAATAGGCGCCAGCCCCATCGCTCAAAGCGTTGTTAGCAAAGTTTACATTACCAGCTACATTCCCAGCTCCCGGAGTCCCCTCTGCCGGATTAAAGAGTATACCAACACCTCCACTGGCACCTCTGTTTGTAATAGACATACCAACGAGCTTTGTATTGTCATTAACAGAGATGCTCAAATCACGTGTTGGAGCATTCGTTCCTATACCTACGTTCCCAGCTTCCAGAATTGTGAAGTTTTCGACATCGCTCTGGTTTAAAATAGCAAAACGGTTGCTTGTTCCGTGCACTTTTAAATAAACCGGACTGACAATACTACCTGTAGGTGCGCCAATTTCCAAGCCTCTTTTTGCACCACCACCAGCAATTACTTTAAATTGCGCTATTTCATATGAATTCAGAACACTACCGTTAACTCCATCGGATGCGGTCCTCATAACATGAAACAATCTTTCCGGAGCAACTGTTCCTATACCAACATTTCCCGCAGAATCAATTATCATTTTCTGTGAATTATTAGTCCGGAAAAGCAGAGATACATTATCAGTAGTTCCAATGAAATTAGTGGCAGGCACTGTACCTGCATTCCCTGTTATTGTCCAGTGTGTATTTAAATCCGAACCAGTAGCACCAGTAACTCCAATACTTCCTGTACTTCCAGTGGAACCAGTGGGTCCAGTTGAACTTGTGGCACCAGTACTGCCTGTTGAGCCCGTTGCACCTGTTGCTCCGGTATTCCCGGTAGAGCCAGTATCACCTGTATTTCCTGTTGCACCGGTGTTGCTTGTGCTACCTGTAGCACCTGTGGCTCCAGTTGTTCCGGTAGCACCTGTTAAACCTGTCACACCGGTACTTCCGGTATCTCCCGTTGAACCAATATTTCCTGTGGCACCTGAAGTCCCAGTGCTTCCGGTAGCACCTGTTGTACCAGTAACTCCGGAATTACCTGTTGAGCCGCTGCTGCCTGTATCACCGGTTGCACCTGAATCACCTGTAGAACCAACGGTTCCAGTACTGCCGGTTGAACCTATATTTCCCGTAGCACCTGAACTCCCTGTAACGCCTATTATACCCGTTGCACCTGTGCTGCCTGAATCACCAGTGCCACCAATAGCGCCTGTTCCACCAGTAACACCAATAACTCCTGTGGCTCCCGTACTACCTGCAGGCCCGGTCCCTCCTGTGGAGCCAGTAGCACCAGTAAATCCTGTAGCTCCTGTACTGCCTGTAGAACCAGTGGTTCCAGTTGAGCCATTTATTCCTACACCTGCTGCAATCGATTGCCAATATGAACCATTGAAATAATAAAATGTATTATTGGTGGTCAGATAAATCAGTAAACCTGTTGCAGGAGAACCTATTGCAGCTGTATCTGCTAAACGTGGCGCAAGAAAGCCTTTATCTGATGATGTTAAATCAAGCAAGGCACTGGCAGACGGGTTGATAGTACCTATGCCTACGTTATTTTGTGAATAAGCGTTCCAATCAGTTGTCCTGCCGCAAATACATGCAAAAACAAAAACAACTTTAATTAAGAATTCAAATTTTGCTTGTCTGATTTTGCCCATACAATTATATTTTTAGAAAACCCCGGTATTGCTATTGCTTTGAGTTGTTGCAGTTACCGTAATTGTTCGCCACGGATACCCCCCAAAGCTTTGAATTAAATCGAATGTTGCACCTATATAGGATGCATTCGTGTAATCACAAACAATAACCACGTAGCCGTCTGATGATACATAAGCGGTATTTGCATATGGATAAGTGCCCTGGTTACGGATTACTAAAGAACTAAGTCCACCGTTCCAGTTGTGAAACATCCAGTAACTATCAATGGTGGTACCGTCATAGTTGTAGCCAGTTGCGTGAAAGCCACCCATTATATATTCAGTATTTCCGGCAGGTGCACCTCCGCCCCACAAATTAGTTTTAATATGAAGGTAGTTTGCTGTTTTCACGTCACTGTTCTGATACCATCCATATTCAATCCGTCCATCGGCACCAGCACGAATACCGCCAGTTACGTGTAATTTGGTGGTTGGAGAAGTAGTTCCTATCCCAACATTTCCAGTTGAATGCTGAAGGAACACCCTGGAATTAGTACCAGTCATAAGGTTTACGTTATGACCGCTATATGTACCTATCCATGCTGCACCCGAGTGATGTGTAAACTCCATTTCAAAAGCCGTTGTTGCTGTGTCTCCGACAAGGAATGATGGCTGTCCCAGTGTGGCATTATTACCCATAACACGCACAATAGCAGTAGAACCACTCACTTGAAATTTATATGCAGGTGCGGATGTACCAATACCTACTGAACCATTTGCAAGCGCTACCAGGTTGGGAAGTCCTGCATTATTATCCACTTCAAGTACAGTTTCTGTACCTGAACGGGTACTTGCCAAAATTTTTAAGCCCGGACCGGTTCCATTTAAACGCGCATCCGCCCTGATTTCCCCGGCTCCACCAACTACACCCTGTGTTATATCCAACTTTGCACTTGGTGAAGTTATTCCAAGTCCCACATTGCCATTACCTGCCACTTTCATAAAAGTGGTTGAGTTTGCAGCATTACCAACTACAAAAGCAGCATCGCTGGAATTGGTTCCAGCCAAAACCCTTACACCATAGGACGAGCCGGCAGTTGTAATTCCTTCAAACTGTGCGGCATAATCACCTATTGCAGCTTTGACACCAAATTTTGGAGCAGCGCCTGAGAAAGAAGTTGCACCTATGCTTACAAGAGTACCATTATCAATAATCTGACTATTACCAAGAGTTGCGCCATCCGGAGTCCATTTCGGAACATAATTCAAAGTCCCGCTTCCGGTAACAATACCCGCACTTGTAGAAGCCCCGGCTGCTAAATTTCCATTTGCATCTGTTATTACAAAACGGTTGCCGGTGCCGGTTAACGTTTGAAAGCGTACTCCACCAGTAGTATGCAGCTGTGTGGATGGGCTTGTTGTACCAATACCAGTGTTTACAGCATCAAGAATTATATTTCCTCCGCTTCCTGAAATATTTGCAGTCGACAACATTATGTTTGAATTGTTTGCATCAATCACATTTGTCCATGTTGGTGACGCTGTGCCTGTAGAAGCAGTATATGCAGAGGTTTCTGCATTAATAATTGAAAACTGTTCAGCGGTGCTGCCAGTACGGTGAACTGTAAGCCAGGCTGTATTGCCTTGCCCTTTCACTGTTAAAAGCTTCGTTGGACCAGTAGTCCCGACTCCCACATTTCCATTGGCCAGCATCGAAACCGCGTTAGAGGATGAATTGTTTACACCAAAATATAATGCATGTGTGGCAGTTACATATGAGTTGAAGCCCTGAGTAATATCCAGGTGATGATCTCCTGCTTCCCCTGAGTCTTTTATTCTGAATGTCGGATCAGGTGTTGCGCCTTCAACATGTAAAAGTGTTGCAGGCGAAGACGTACCAATACCAGTATTGCCAGCGCTATCAATCCGCACGCGCTCTGTACTGTTTGTACTTAAAGTGATTGCACCATTTTTATAATTCTGAATATCCATACGTTTGGAAGTTCCTCCAAACCCAAAATACCCTGCATTTCCATTCGCATCGTTTAAGCGCAGAAACAGCGTTCCGGAAGCTGCGACATCCTGAGTTGTAGAAAGCCTGAGCTGACCAGCTGTGCCGGAAGCATAATGAATGTGCATAGGCGACAATGGGTTTGCGATATTCACTCCCACATAGCCTGTTGTATCAATTAACATATTAACACCATTATTCATTCCAAATCCAACTATTTGTTTACGGTAATTCACCAGATATAAACCTTCTGTACTGCCTCCATTGCCATAACCAACATATCCGGCTTCCGAGCCATTTGTCCGGAACATGATAAGAGGATGAGCGTTTGAAGTTGTGTTTTCAATCACCAGTCCTCTGTTCCAGCCAAGAACACCAGGAGAACTGATATGAAGAGGCGCCCCAGGACTTGTGGTTCCGATACCAACACTGCCTGCCGTAGCATTTAAAATTGTATTATTCCCTACCTCATTTATGTATAATGGAAGCGTACCATGGCTTTGAATCCATGAATAACCGGCCACATTGTTCGCACCCATTCTTAAAGAGGGTGTACCTCCTCCACCTGCCCCCGCTGTTATTCTAACAATTCCATTATTGGAATCACCTGTATTGCCAAGAATATCCAGCTTAAATACAGGACTTGTTGTACCTATTCCCACATTACCGCTACCATCTTCGTAAACAGGTGCTGTAGTACAAATAGCAGCTGTACCATCTGATTTCATAAGATAATTTGCCGATGCGCAGCCCACCGGCCCTGTAGCACCTGTAGTTCCCACAGAACCTGTAGAGCCTGTACTACCAGTAGAACCGGTATTGCTTGTAGCACCAGTGCTTCCGGTTGAACCGGTATTGCTCGTTATACCGGTACTACCTGTTGGCCCCGTTGCCCCAGTGCTTCCCGTTGAGCCGGTACTTCCCGTTGAGCTTGTTGCGCCTGTACTCCCAGTTGAACCAGTGCTGCTGGTTGCTCCAGTACTACCTGTGCTGCCTGTATCACCCGTTGCTCCCGAACTTCCAGTGCTACCCGTTGCGCTTGTTGACCCGGTGTTTCCGGTTATACCTGTTGGGCCGGTGCTTCCTGTACTCCCGGTCGAACCAGAAGCACCGGTATTAGAAGTTGAACCAGTAACCCCTGTGCTTCCGGTTGAACCAATGCCTCCTGTAGCGCCCGTACTTCCAGTTGAACCTGAATCACCTGTGCTTCCTGTATAACCAGTAGCACCCGTGCTTCCGGTAGCTCCTGTACTTCCCGTATTGCCGGTAGCACCTGAATCACCGGTACTTCCCGTATTACTGGTTGAGCCTGTGTTACCAGTAACTCCGGTACTTCCAATAAGACCTGTTGAGCCTGTAGAGCCGGTTGCACCTGTAGGGCCGGTACTGCCTGTATTTCCTGTACTACCGGAAGCACCTGTTGCACCAACAACACCTGTCCCTCCCGTAACACCAGTAGCACCTGAACTTCCCGTTGCGCCATTACTGCCAATACCGGAAGCTATTGACTGCCAGAAGGTACCATTATAGTAATAAAAAATATTGTTGGTGGTAAGGTAAATTAATAAACCTGTAGCCGGTGTAACAATTGAATTGGTATCTGCAATACGCGGAATTAAAAAACCTTTGTCGGTGGAAGTTAAATCCAATATAGCACTTGGACTGGGATTAATTGTACCAATACCTACGTTGTTCTGAGCCTTTATTTTCGGAATACCCCAAATAACCCAACAGATGATGACAATTAAAATATGTAAGCAAAGAAAGTAATGCTTTTTCATACGCAAATAATGTAGATTACTTATTTAAGAAAACCGGCCATATAAAATTGGGGATGGTTCTCTCAAAATCAAGTAAAGATACATGATTTACACCATATAAAGCAATTTTTAAGAGATGAACTTTTGTTCTTGGGCCATAAAATGGTTTAGCAGCCCATTCTGGGATTAATAAACCCTATTTAGAAATAATAATTTGTCAACACCAAGTCTTTTATAGATCTGCCGCCTGATGATAAACAGCACCGGAAATATTAAACCCTGTACCAGCAGGATTCACCAACCACGCAGACACAGCAAAGCCAATATAATAGGTACTAGTGGTAGTTAACTTTATTACAACATATCCATCCGAACTATAATACTGGGTGGCGGCCACACCTGAGGCGTAATCAACATTAACTGCATTTGCAATGGTTGTCCAGCCTGAATAGGTATAACCAACGCAATCAGAATTAATAGGCTGGCTATTTCCATAATTGTATCCTTCTACCTTTATACGGTACATTATACTTGACTGATAAGGAATATTTGTTTTAATATGTATCGGGGTTGATCCTGATGTAGTCGTGTTCCATACAATAAAGTCGCGCTTCACCTGCCCACCCTGTGTAGCAAGGTCTCCGTTAACATATAATTTTGCTGTAGGTGCAGTAGTTCCAATACCTAAATTTCCTGAGGCATCAAGACGCATTTTTTCACTATTATTTGTGGCAAAGCGAATGTATCCGTTTTCGTAATTCCAGATATTAGACCCGTTATCATTGTTTGCGCTCAGCTCTAATCCATCGTTGGTAGCCGAACCGGTAGTTGAATTGGTTACATGAAAATAGGTTGCCGCATTTGTACTATGTACCTGCAATGGAACATTCGGGCTTGAGGTGCCAATACCAACATTACCTGCATTCATAAGTACCTGGCCGTTGTGCATCAGCTGCAATGGAAGCTTTAAGATACCATTAGCTTCATGAGAATACAAGTTCAGATTCGAGCCATTCTGACCGGCCGATCCAGCCACCGTTTGCGGTTCAATAATTGCCACCCTTCTTCCGCCCAAACCATCACCATCAACACTATTATCCGAATCAATAAAACTAATTTGGCCGACATATGTGCCTGCCGTGGATTCAATGTTAAGTCCAGCAAATCCGCTTGTCGATTTAATGCGTGCAAGAACACCGCTTAATGAGCTTACAACATCCAAAGGATACGTGGGGGTAGTAGTTCCTATACCCACATAACCACTTGGCGATATGGCCATAGCAGTGTTGGTAATGCCTGTTGCATATGTATTTGAAGTACCAAACAAGAGCCAAGAACCCGGACCGTTCTCATTATACATCCAGATCCCGGCTTTAGGTTTTGTGGGATTATCATTTGGCGCTCTCCAGAATATACCAGAATGATGATAGGTATTAGTAATATCTGAAGAAATAAGTATTCCGGCATTGGAAACACTTTGGGTCAGCGAGGTAATAGCAGCGCTTGTTGAACCTGCTATCTCCAGTTTGGCATTGGGAGTAGTGGTTCCGATACCCAACTGACCAATCGAATCAATAATCATTTTTTCGGTATTATTGGTTCGAAAACGCAAGGATACATTATCAGTAGTACCTATAAAGTTTGTTCCTGCAACAGTACCTGCGTTCCCTGTTAAACTCCAGTCTTTTCCACCATTACCACCACTTAATGAAATCCATTTTGTTCCATTCCAGTAATAAAACCCAGGGACTACATTGTTTGGAGAAGAGCCTGCCGTAGCTGTATTGTATACCTGCAGGCTGGTAGCTGCGCCAGCAATGGTTGTAATATCACCAGTTCCTGTTAAGGCAACCCGTGGAATAAGAACACCTTTATTGCTTGAGAAAACATCCAGTAGTGCCGTTGAATCAGGAGAGGAAGTACCAATCCCGACAGCTCCATTGGATTTAATTCTCATTCTTTCAGTATAAGAACCGGCACTTCCAGTAGAAAACCGTAACGCGGTTTTGTTATCACTCAAGCTGAATGTAGCTTCCGGTAATGCTTCAATCCGGGCAGATTGTATCATAGACACCCCATTATGGCCAGAAAATATCAAGGCACCTAAAATAGTGCTGTTTGATATGGCAGTGGGCACAGTTTTAGTACCTCCGGCATTCCTAAGCTGCAAATAAGGATGGCCAGTGGTAACACCATTGTAATTCGTAACATCCAAACCAGGATAACGTGTTACGGCACTGCTTGTATTTTCTACGGTAAGACTTGTAGAAGTATTATCACGCAACAAATGTAAATTAGCAACGGGACTAATTGTTCCGATGCCAACATTTCCACTACCATCGATAATCATATCGTCCGTGAGAGATTGCCCTGTTGCATTGGCATTGCTTACACGACTGAATAATAGTCCACCAGAAAGATTTGAAATTAGTACACGGCCTACAATACCTCGTGTTCTGAAGGTATTACCAGCGACTTCCGACTCGGAATGAAAGGCCAGGTATGGCTGTCCTGAAGGTTCTGTGGCACCAAGAGTGCTTCCATAACCTGCCTGGTTTACATGTCCGAACTCAATACCAGGCCGGCCCGACATACGGATTGCAATCCCCGGGGTGGATTGAGAATTGCTACCAATATCCAGTTTTGCGGCAGGTGTAACAGTTCCAATACCAACATTACCGCTTGCATCTTCAAAAATAGGAGCAACGGTGCATATAGCAGCTGTTCCATTCGACTTCATAAGATAATTTGCAGAAGCACAACCTACCGGCCCTGTTGCCCCTGTGGTACCAACAGCACCAGTGGAACCGGTACTACCAGTCGAACCTGTGCTAGAAGTTGCTCCTATATTTCCCGTGGATCCGGTAGCTCCCGTTGAACCAGTTGAACCTGTGCTAGAAGTTGCTCCTGTACTTCCTGTGGATCCGGTAGGTCCCGTTGAGCCTGTAGAACCAGTATCACCTGTAATGCCGGTAGAGCCAGTAGGTCCGGTTGCACCTGTAGAGCCAGTTGAACCCGTATTTGAGGTTGAGCCTGTACTACCTGTTGCACCTGTAGAGCCAGTTGAACCGGTAGCCCCTGAATCACCTGTACTACCGCTTGGTCCTGTTGGCCCTGTACTACCAGTTGCTCCCGTATTGCTTGTTGCACCTGTACTTCCTGTTGTACCTGTACTACTTGTTGCTCCGGTACTTCCCGTTGAACCGGTAGAACCGGTTGGCCCGGTATTACCTGTAGAACCAGTACTTCCGGTGTTACTTGTGGTACCCGTACTTCCGGTCGAACCTGTATTGCTCGTTGCACCTGTGCTTCCCGTAGAACCAGTTGTACCAGTAATTCCGGTAGAACCTGAATCACCAGTCGATCCAGTATTGCTTGTACTACCAGTTGAACCTGTGGCACCAGTTGTACCTATATTGCCGATAGCACCTGTAGGACCCGTACTGCCTGTTGAGCCTGAATCACCTGTTGCACCTGTATTGCTGGTACTACCTGTTGAACCTGTAGGCCCGGTATTACCTGTCGAACCGGTATTGCTAGTACTTCCCGTTAGTCCTGTAGCGCCTGTAGACCCAGAATTGCCGGTAGCACCGGTAGCTCCTGTTCCTCCGGTAGTCCCGGTTGCTCCATTAATACCCACTCCCGCAGCAATTGCCTGCCAGTAAACTCCATTAAAATAATAAAATGTATTGTTGGTTGTCAGATATACCAAAAGACCTGTTGCAGGAGCTGTGATTGCTGCAGTATCGGCAATGCGTGGAGCTAAAAAGCCCTTATCAGAAGAGGTTAGGTCAAGTAAAGAACTTGCATGAGGATTAATTGTACCTATACCCACATTGTTCTGGGCTCTTAATACTGAATTATTCACAAACAACGTGAAAATTAATAAAAAGAAAAGCCCAAAAAAGTATAATTTATTCTGCTTTATTATCATGTTCTGAACTGCTTCAAAATTTACAATTAACCAACCAAACACCAGCCCCCGATGACATTCCCAGTATATATATAAATACAACAAAACAATTGGCATTGATACAACTCTACTATAAATGACAACACCGTTTTATTAAGAACGCCAAATTGTAAATGTCACAGAATAACTGGGAATATAAGAAAAACCTCCATCAGCTGTTTTTAGCAGCCAATGGAGCGCCCTAAAGCATTTTAAGTTCTCCTTTTACGGACAAACAATTGATTTGGTAGTAAGCCTACCAAGTGTATCAACAGATAACTGCCAGCATTGGTTATTGGCATCTCTTAACACAATACCCTTTTGTGCTCTTTCGTGAACGATTTCTCCTCCCTTAACAACAAAAATGAAAGGATCAGCGGCATCAACTCCAGGCAATACTGTATTGCTACCAGTAGCACCAGTCATACCTATAATACCCGTACTCCCGCTTGAACCGGTTGTACCTGACGGCCCTGTTGCACCTGTACTTCCAGTTGCACCTGTATTGCTTGTTGCACCTGTACTACCAGTCGCACCGGTATTACTTGTTGCACCGGTGCTACCAGTCGCACCGGTATTGCTCGTTGCACCGGTATTTCCGGTTGCACCGGTATTGCTTGTTGCTCCAGTACTTCCGGTTGCACCCGTATTGCTTGTTGATCCAGTGCTTCCTGTTGCCCCGGTGTTGCTTGTTGCCCCGGTGCTACCTGTAGCTCCGGTATTACTTGTTGCACCGGTACTTCCGGTTGCACCCGTATTGCTTGTTGCTCCAGTGCTTCCGGTTGCCCCGGTGTTGCTTGTTGCCCCGGTGCTACCTGTAGCTCCTGTATTACTTGTTGCACCGGTGCTTCCGGTTGCACCCGTATTGCTTGTAGCTCCAGTACTTCCGGTTGCACCCGTATTGCTTGTAGCTCCAGTGCTTCCAGTTGCTCCAGTATTGCTTGTTGCCCCGGTGCTTCCGGTTGCTCCGGTGTTGCTTGTTGCCCCGGTGCTTCCAGTTGCTCCCGTGTTGCTTGTTGCGCCAGTGCTTCCACTAGCTCCGGTTGCACCTGAATTACCGGTAGAACCAGAACTTCCAGTGTTGCCTGTTCTGCTGGTTGCACCTGTTGAACCTGTAGGACCAGTTGCACCAGTACTTCCGGTTGAACCGGTATTGCTGGTTGCACCGGTGCTTCCGGTAGCACCTGTACTGCCAATAGAACCTGTTGCGCCCGTTGTACCAGTATTTCCAGTTCTACCTGTTGCACCGCTCGATCCAGTCCCTCCGGTTGCACCTGTACTTCCTGTAGCACCCGTTGACCCGATAGCCCCACTATTACCTGTACTTCCTGTACTTCCTGTACTTCCAGAATTACCCGTTGCACCCATATTACCTGTTGCGCCTGTGCTACCTGTATTGCCAGTAGTTCCTGTTGAACCTGTTCTACCTGTTGCACCAGAGCTTCCGCTGGCACCTGTAGAGCCTGTCGCACCAGTTGAGCCTGTAGTACCGATAGTACCTGTTGCACCAGTATTACCGGTTCTTCCAGTTGAACCAGTTGCACCTGTATATCCGGTATTTCCAGCTCCTGTTGCACCAGTAGCACCCATATCACCAGTTGCGCCTGTAGCACCAATATCACCCGTTGCTCCGGTATCACCGGTTGAACCAGCTCCAGTTGCACCAGTAGAGCCGGTAGCTCCCATATCACCCGTAGCCCCGGTATCACCGGTTGAACCAAAATCACCAGTCGCTCCGGTTGCACCTATATCACCTGTAACACCCGTTGCACCAGTATCCCCTGTTGCACCACTATCACCCGTTGACCCGGTATCACCGGTTGCGCCCGTAGCACCTATATCTCCCGTTACACCTGTAGCGCCCGTATCCCCTGTAGCACCTGAATCTCCTGTTGAACCTGTATCACCAGTAGAACCTTGAGAACCAGTAGAACCAGTCCTTCCAGTGAAACCAGTATTGCCACTGTTACCTGTTGGTCCGGTTAGCCCTGTTGCTCCTGTAGCACCTGTAACACCAGCCCCGGTATTACCGGTAACACCAATGATTCCAGAACCAACACCACTACCTACCTGTTTCCAGGCCAATCCGTCCCAAAAATAGAAGCTGGTATCTGCCGTATAAAAAATAAGCAAACCCAATGCACGGGGGTTAACAACTGTTCCAGTATCACTGATACGTGGAACCAGGAGCCCCTGATTACCAGAGGTAAGATCAAGTAGGGCGCTACCATCAGGCAACATAGTTCCAATCCCCACATTGTTCTGAGCACTAAGTTTTCCAGTTGTTAAACCCACCAAGAGGGCCAACAAAACTGTTAGAACCGGTAAAAAATGTTTCGTAATTTGTGCCATCGGTCAGTTTTTTTGTAATTGTTTCTTTTTGTTGGTTAGGTTCTATTATTTATTAATATCATTTAAAATTTTAAATTCAGTTCTACGATTAATTTCTCGCCCTTCTTCTGTTTCATTTGAAAACAGTGGGTCTGCTTCCCCATATCCTTTTGCAACGAGTTGCTGTGTATTTACACCGGCAGAAATCAGGTAATCCACAACAGATTGGGCACGGGCTTGGGAAAGTTGCAGATTGTATTGTTCTGAACCATCACTATCGGTGTAACTGGCAACTTCAATCCGCAGGTTCTGATTCGCTTTCATTAGGGCAACAAGACGCAATAACTCTGTTTTGGACTCAGGACGCAATGTTGCTTTTCCAAGGTCATAAAAAATGTTTTTGGCATTAATTTTATTACCAACATTCAGCTTTTGAAGCGGAACGTGTTTGTCAATTTTTTTAAATGCCGCAGACTCCGGAATATTAAAGTTTTCGGAATAGAAAAGGTAACCATCCTTTTTAACGGCTATACCATAGTTTTTACCAGCAGGCAGGGAAATCAGAAACTTTCCGGTAACACTGTTGGATTTAATACTGGTAATAACCTCATTGCTGTCGTTATCAATGATTTCCATATCAGCAGCCAACGGCTCAAAAGTTTCGTAATCAATCACAACACCTTTAAATAAAGTAAGTTTAGAGGCGCTTTCGCTTTTCTGATTTTCCGGATATTTAAATGTTATTTTATAAATATCTTTTTTTCCACTTCCACCATCGCGACCGGAAGAATAATAACCAGTACTTCCATCAGCAGTAATTACAAAGAACAAGTCATCACCAACCGTATTGATAGGAGCTCCTAGGTTAACTGGCTTACTCCATTTTCCTTTTTCGAAAACGGTTTTATATACATCAAATCCGCCAACTGAATTATGCCCTTTTGAACTGAAGTAGAGCGTTTTGCCATCAGGATGTATATAAACACCTTCCTCATCTCTTTTCGTATTTACATCCGGACCCATATTTTTGGCTTCCCCCCAGTTTCCACGCTTGTCCTGCTTGCAATACCAGATGTCAAGACCACCTTGTCCATGCTTACGGTCGCTGACAAAATAAATGGTTTTACCATCAGGAGAAATACTAGCCGATGTTTCATGACGGGAAGAATTTATTGGCTGAGGCAATACCAGAGGTATTGACCAGTCTTCACCTTTTAAAGACGATGCATAAATATTACCATCTGGTTCACCTTTATACAATAAAAGGTTTTGTCCGTCATTAGAAAGTGCAATAGCCGAATTATTTCTTTTTGGCTGATTTACGGAAGGCCCCAAAAGCTTTGCAGGGCTCCATACATCAAGCGAATCATTATAATAAGAAACGAATACATTTTCCATCCTTTCTGCCCTCTTTGAACTGTCTTTTGCACCAATAGGGCGTTTTGAAGTGAATATCATCATTGCCCCATCGGCAGAAATAATAGGGGCAAATTCAGAATATGGAGTATTTATTGCCTCACCCATGTTTTTTACAGTAATAATTACTGAGTCTGTTTTTACAGAAGTGTCAGTCGTTTTTAAACCAAGTATATTCGGTGCAATTGTTGTTTCTGTTTTTTTAGGTTGCACCTCCGTTTTAGCTGAATCAGTTTTAACAACGGGAGTTTCAGCATTGTTTTTTGCTGAATCTGTTTTTACAAGCGGAGTAACTCCAGGACTTGTTTTTGCAGAATCTGTTTTCACAACCGGAGTAACTCCAGGACTTGTTTTTGCAGAATCGGTTTTTACAGCAGCAGAATTTCCTTGATTATTTGCACCATCGGTTTTTGCAGAGTCAGTAAAAACTGGAGTTTGTATATTTTCCAAAACAGGTGTTTTATTTGTAGTGGAATCAGAAACCTGGCTAAAGGACTGCAATTTACCAATCACTATTAATCCCAGCAGGAATACAAGCTTTTTCATAAGCAATAGAATATTTTTAATAATAAAAGTTTAAAACAAGTTTTGTTGACTGGACACATTGCCTTAATCTTAATCTTCATCATCCAACAAACGTGGAGCGGAATGAAACGGATTCGGGTTAACATATTTCAAAGAAATCTCAATTCCCCCTTTACCTCTTGTAGCAGCGGTTAAGCCCGATACGTTAACATCATAACTGAGCCCGAAAGAGTAATTGGAATGCTCGAGAAGCACCATAGGAGCAATGGCATCTTTAAGACGGTAATGAGCCCCAAAGGAAACTGCAGTTCCTTTATATACCCCTGTATACTTTGATTTTTCTTTTATGGTCATTCTTATCATTGTACCTACATTTAACTGAGAAGAAGGCCCCTGAATAAAGTAGGCCATACTTGGTACAATTGCAAGGTCGGACTGAGGTACACCAATAAGCGCATTTCCGTGAACCACAAACTTAGCGTATAGCTGATCGTTAGTAATATCCGTATAATTTTGCTTTGGGGTATTTACATTTTGTGCAGAAAACCCAAAATTGGCTCTCAGCTGATCATTCGCACCCAATGATGATGCTTCTGAAGCATATCCCCAGGCTAACCCCAATGAAAAATCACCATATCTGGTTGGAGGCAATGCAGAAACATCATTGGAAAGAATATTAGGATCGAAACCGCCAATGCTCGGATTGTACTGACTTTCCCATTGCATAGCAGCAACAGAAACACTTTTTTGAACATAACCACCCTGTAAACCGCCTGATAATGTATTATTTGCATTGATGTGAACAACACCTGCCAATGAAAGGTTAATTTGGGTTGTTCCCATTTTTAAATCTCCCGCGACATCTTTAAATCCGGTAATACCAACACCAACATGAGCCCTTTCCCATCTTTTTTTCATAAAAGCCCCATCCACAGAGAAGAATGCCGTGTTGAACGCTGCACCATTAGCAGAAAGGCCCCTCCACTGATTTTTATAATTCAGGAATGCTCTCTGGTCACCCTCTGTACCTGTGAGTGCAGGGTTTAGAACCAGCGGGATCATTGTTGTTTGAGTAAAGTGGATGTCCTGTGCAAAAGAAGAACGAATGTTCATCAGTACGGCACTCAGGATTATGGTTGCGAGTAAAATTTTTCTTCTCATTGTTCTGTATCAGTGGGTTGAACTTGAATTCCTGTATTAAATTCTTAATATTTTATCTAAGCAATGTAACGTTTCCGCTTCTGTCAAACTCTTCTCCGTTCTTAAACTTGCCTTTTGCGAAATAAACAAAAACACCTACGTTCATTGGTTTCCCTTTAAAGGAGCCATCCCAGCCTACAGTAGCATCAGTGGTTTCAAACACTTTGCCTCCCCAACGGTCATAGATTGTAAATGTAAGTTCATCTATTGAATTGCCTAAAAGGTGAAGTACATCATTATTACCATCACCGTTTGGAGAGAAAACGTTCGCCACAAATACTGCAGGCATTTCTTCAGCAAGTATAAACGGAGCGTGAGAGAAGTCCGTATGACCATATTTGGTAATACCTACAAGGTTGTTGCCTGTAGTTTCAGCAACTACACCAATATTTTTCCACATGTTATCCCATTGCGCAAGCAGCTGGTAATTTCCATCTTCAACCGGATCATAATAAACAGTAACATCAGCAGCGTCAGAAGAATTGGTACTGCTTATCCTGTGATAAAAATTAGGATTTGCATCACCAATTGTAACCTCCCTGTTACCGCGATCATAGCTTTCAGTAGTTGCATCAACATTTGCCATCCTTACTTTAAACGTATTGTCGGTTGCCGGTGTAATTTCAACCGGGCGGTAACGTGAAGTACCTACGTTTGAACCCACAGGGAACAGATATACTTCAGATGCTGTTGTATTCCTGGAAAGGCCACCATCATTGGTACTGCTTACAAAACCGCTGCTACGCGTAACAACTCCTGTACCTGGGGATAACACAAATACCGTATTGTCGCCTGCTTCGAAGTCTTTAGTATTTAATGCAAGGGTGTCCTCAATCTCAACATCAATGCTATCCAGTTTGCGTGCTCCAACACCAATCAACTCAAGGTTATTAAAACGGGTAATAGTGGTTCCACCTATATTTTGTGAAGCCTGAATTGCTGAATCCAGGTGCACCCATCCATTTGTACCACTGGAAAACACAGCATTTGTAGGATTTTCATTCGTCCAGTTACCCCTGATATAAAAATTACCGGAATTCACTATCTGGCCTTCCTGCTGGTGTGTTACATCCCCATTGATAACAAACTGGTTGTTGCTATTAAAAATGGTTATACCGTTATTCAGAAAGCTGACCTGGGAAGTAACATCCAGGGCACACACTCCAACCAGAATAGCAGCAATAAGTACTGCTTTAGGTGAATGTTTACGTACGTTTAGGTTCTTGTAAATATTATTCATATATCTTAATATTTTGAATATGTCCAAAATAAATAACCGTTGTTGAGATTTGATTTATTTGTAGACAGTTAAAAATAGTTGGTCTAGCAAATATACAAATTCGTGATAAAATAAAGAAAAATAAATTCTAGCCACAAGTTTTTTTTTCAAACACAGCAACTTCCTGACAATCAACACATTGATGCAAAATCATGAAACTATCTGCACTTTTTTGTCGATAACTAGTAGCAATATGCCAGGTTTTACATGCAATTTGTGGATAAAAAACAAAATTTTAATCCGATTTTAATCCCCTTCGGTCAAATTGCTTTTCAGGTAATCCATTATCAAAATTGCTTCCCTGGCCTGTCTTACATCATGAACACGCAGTATTCCTGCTCCCTTTTGAAGCGCAATAGTATTCAGAACAGTTGTGCCGTTCAATGCATCAGCAGCTTTTATGTTTAACAATTTGTTAACCATAGACTTGCGGGAAAAGCCAACAAGGATTGGTAGCTGAAGGACATGAAAGTCATCAAGGGTTTGTAATAAGCGGTAATTATGTTCCAGCAGTTTTCCGAACCCGAAACCCGGATCAATAATTATTCTTGTTATGCCTAATTTATTTAATTCCGCCTTTTTTAGGGTAAAAAAGGCAAGTACTTCTTTGGTTACATCCGCATATTGCGGCTGTATTTGCATGGTTTGAGGTGTGCCCTGGATGTGCATGAGCACATAAGGAACATTCAGCTTTGCAATGGTTGTAAACATAGATTCGTCCATTGTTCCTCCCGAAATATCATTGATTAAATGCGCTCCGGCACTAACCGCCAACTCTGCCACACCAGCCCGGAAAGTATCGGCCGAAATGACGACACGCGGAAAGTTCTTTTTTACAGATTCTACAACCTTTATAAGCCGCTCAGCCTCCTCTTCAGCAGAAATGTGTTCTGCACCGGGACGCGTAGAATATGCGCCTATATCAATAATATCAGCACCTTCATCTATCATTTCGCCAGCTCTCTCCAACCATAAGCCTTCTGAAGTATATTGGCCCCCGTCATAGAAAGAATCGGGGGTTACATTTAAGATGCCCATCACCAAAGGCGAAGCACCAGGTGTGAATATCTGTTTTATTATATTTTCGCAAAAAACTGTATCTTGCAGCGTCATTTTTTAAATCAAAGGTTTTTAAAGATTTTAAGAATACTAAAACCAGCACATGAGTTCAACAGACATTCTATCCGTAACCAAAAATATGAATAAAACCGCTACTCAATACGATACGGCCATTGCAATGTGCAAAGACATCTTTATTAAAAAGATGAAAGACTATGGTACAGCATGGCGCATCCTGCGCACCAGCTCCATTACAGACCAGATTTTTATAAAAGCCCAGCGGATAAGAAATATAGAAGAGAAGGGTACTCAAAAAATCAGCGAAGATGTAAAATCGGAATACATAGGCATTATAAACTATTCCATTATCGGGCTTATACAGCTGGCATTAAAAAATGATCCCCGTATGGAACTGCCTGCCGATGAAGTAAGTAAATTATATTCTAATTATGCAAATGAGGCAAGGAATTTGATGGAGAACAAAAATCATGATTATGGCGAAGCATGGCGTGATATGCGCGTAAGTTCACTCACCGACCTGATCCTGATGAAACTATTGAGAATAAAACAAATTGAAGACAACAAAGGTGAAACCATCATTTCTGAAGGTATTGATGCCAACTTTCACGATATGATCAATTATTCTGTATTTGCATTGATTAAATTGAACCAGTAATACTAACTTATACTATCAATCACTAAAAATTATGAAAATTGTAACTAATATCGCCCGTGTTTTAGTAGGACTATTATTTATCTTTTCTGGCTTAATAAAAGCAAATGATGCTATTGGTTTTGGATACAAACTGGTAGAATATTTTGAGGTGTTCGGAACGCATTTCCTGGTGCCGCTTGCACTCCCTTTGGCCATTTTTATCTGTGTTTTTGAGGTTATCCTTGGCTTTACCCTGTTAATGGGAGCGAGAGTAAAACTTACACTGTGGCTGTTGCTGCTGATGATTGTATTTTTCACCTTTCTTACCTTTTACTCTGCATATTTCCAGAAAGTATTGAGCTGCGGGTGCTTTGGCGATGCAATTCCTCTTACCCCTTGGGAATCATTTACAAAAGACTTGATTTTACTTGTACTGATTATTATATTGTTTATTGGCAGACAACACATACAGCCCTTGTTCGGCCAACGCTTTGAAAACATTTTACTTGTTATTGTAGTTATTGCCGCTACAGCGTTTCCTATTTATACCTATAATTATTTGCCTGTTAAGGATTTCCGCCCTTACGCTATTGGAAAGAATATTCCGGAACAAACAAAAGGTATTCCTGATGAATTGAAATATTATTATATACTAAAAGACAAAAAAACAGGAGAAACAATAAAGGTTGATGCTTGGCCAGAAAAATGGGATTCTATTTATGATTACGTTGGAAATGACCCCGTAATTACAAAAAAAGGAATTGAGCCCAAAATAAAAGATTTCTCTATTTCAAGCCTGGAAGGCTCTGATTACACACAGGACATTATCGAAAACCCGAATTACAACTTTTTACTTATCTGCTATGATTTGGATAAAGCAGATAAAGAGGTATTTGGTAAGGTAAATGATTTTGAGGCATTGTGCAGGCAGGACAGTATTGCCTTTGTAGTACTTACAGCATCAACAAAAGAAACCATAGAAAAATTCAAACAGGAAGTACATACCAATGTTCCATTTTACAATTCCGATGGTACTGTTTTAAAAACGATGATACGTTCAAATCCAGGTCTGATGCTGTTAAAAGGAGGTACCGTAATTGATATGTGGCATTACCACTCCTTCCCATCTTACAACAACGTAAAAGAGCAATACTTTAAGAAGCAGTAAATTGTGGTAAAATTTATCCTGAAACGTTTATTTTATGGCTTTCTTGTACTGCTTGGCGTTATTGTAGTAGTGTTCCTGCTGTTTAATGTTTTGCCTGGCGACCCTGCCCGGCTAATGCTTGGTCAGCGTGCGGATCAGGCTTCCATTGATGCTATTAACAGAGATTTGGGCCGTGATAGGCCACTCAGTGTTCAGTTCATGATGTACCTGAATGATTTGTCGCCTGTTTCCATTCACAACAAATCAGATAAAACACACTATCTGTACCTGAGCCCTGAAAAATATTCTTCGTGGGTGCAACTTTGTCCCCTGCCGGATTCCAAAGTAGTGGTATTAAAATTTCCTTACTTAAGACGCTCCTATATTTCAAAAAGAAAAGTTTCGGATATTATTATTGAAACCATACCAGAAACAGCGGCCCTGGCCTTTTCATCCATCATTTTCGGCTCGGCACTAGGGATATTGCTGGGCATATTTTCGGCTTTAAAGAAAAACTCCTGGTTCGATAAATCGGCACTTGTGTTCGCCATATTCGGAATGTCGCTGCCCTCTTTTTTTATTGGTCTGATAATAGCCTGGCTCTTTGGGTATGTGCTCCGCGATTATACGGGGCTTAACAATGTAGGCTCCTTATTCACAACAGATGATTATGGTGACGAGCACATGACCTTGAAAAATATCATATTGCCTACCGTTACCTTGGGATTACGTCCCCTGGCCATAATTATACAACTTACACGCAGCTCATTGCTGGAAGTGCTTTCACAGGATTATATACGTACTGCTACTGCCAAAGGGCTCAGCTTTTATAAAGTGGTTTTTAAGCACGCCTTAAAAAATGCGCTAAACCCTGTTGTTACAGCCATTTCCGGATGGTTTGCAGGTTTAATGGCCGGAGCGGTTTTTGTTGAAATTATTTTTGGATGGAAAGGTATCGGCAATGAGGTGGTGGAAGCATTAAGCAGGAATGACTTGCCGGTGGTAATGGGTGCTACACTTATATTTACACTTATATTTGTTTTCATAAACATTGCCGTTGATATTATTTACGGAGTGCTCGATCCGAGGGTAAGGGTGCAGTAAATACCTTTCCCACTCCTTTTCAAAGGAAATGGAGTTGTGCAATTGAGATAGTTAATATCCATTTAAATCATTTCTTCTTCCAAGGAGAATTCAGGAATAATTATTATGAGAAAAAAAATTGTTATCGCGAACTGGAAAATGAACAAGGGCCTGAGTGAGGGCCTGCAACTGGTTGATGAAATTGCAAGCGATTCAAGCATCCGGTCCAATGATGTATTGAAAGTAATTGCACCTTCTTTTGTTCACCTGGCTTCCGTTGCTGATAAATTAAAAAACGCCAACGGCTTTGCTGCATCTGCTCAAAATTGCCATCATGTAAAAAATGGCGCATATACAGGTGAAGTATCAGCAGAGATGATTGCATCTGCCGGTGCAAAATATGTAATTATTGGTCATTCCGAGCGGAGACAGTACTTTAATGAAAACAATGAACTACTGGCACAAAAAGTAAATGTAGCACTTGCCAACAACCTTGTTCCGGTATTTTGTATTGGCGAAAACCTTACTGAACGTAATGCCAATCAGCACCTTGAAGTTGTAACGCGCCAGATGAAAGAAAGCCTTTATCATTTATTGCCGGCAGATTTCAGCAAAGTTATAATTGCATATGAGCCTGTGTGGGCCATTGGTACCGGAGTTACAGCCACTGTACACCAGGCGCAGGGGATGCACAACCATATACGCAGTGAAATTAATAAAAAGTATGGTAAAGAAGTTTCCTCAGCTACCTCCATTCTTTATGGTGGAAGCTGCAATCCTCAAAATGCCAGAGAACTATTTGCCTGTATTGATGTTGACGGTGGCCTTATTGGTGGTGCATCACTGAATGCAGAGGATTTTATTGCTGTTATCAAATCGTTTGGCTCGTAAGGCCAATCGCATAAATCATAAAACCGGGATACCTTAGACGATTAGCAAATAATTGTTAACAGCCCCCATTTGTTTCCAAAGCTTCTTTATCTTTAAGCACATATAAGTTATTTTTCACGATTTTATGAGTCATATAGAGCTTATTGTTAATGTAGAGCCCAAAGAACAAGGGAGTGATGTTCTTATTGCAGAACTTTCTGAAAATGGCTTTGAGAGCTTTGTCGAAAACGACACAGGCTTTTCCGCTTATATCAGCAAGGATATATTTGATGAATCAGTAGTAAAAGAACTGTTTTCAAACTATGCCTCTGTTTTCAATGTTCACTTTACTATTAAAACCATTGAGCAACAAAACTGGAATAAAGAATGGGAAAGTAGCTTTAGTCCGATAGAAGTGGATGGTAAGTGCATAATTAGAGCTCCTTTTCATGAAGCTCAAAAAGGTTTTGTTTATGATATAATAATAGAGCCCAAAATGTCGTTTGGAACAGGGCACCACAATACAACACAGCTGATGATTCAAAAGCTGATGAAACTGGATGTTCCCGGCAAATCACTGCTGGACATGGGATGTGGAACAGGTGTGCTTGCAATACTGGCTGCAATGATGAAAGCCACAGCTGTAACAGCTATTGATACTGACGAGTGGAGCTATGAGAATACGATTGAAAATATAAACAAAAATACTGTTTCCCATGTGGATGTTTATAAAGGAGATGTAAAACTTTTGGCCGGAAAAATATTTCATATTATATTAGCAAACATCAACAAAAATGTGCTACTTGCTGACATGGCCGAATATCATAGAGCACTTGAAAAAGGAGGTGATTTGATATTAAGCGGCTTTTTTGAAACGGATATAAGTGAGCTGCAAAAGCAAGCAGAAAAACTAGGCATGAGGCTTGCAGAATCTGCTGTGAGCAGTCAGTGGGCCATGCTTCATTTTATTAAAAATAAATAACATTTAAAAGTTCAGGAACTAATACCTTGAAAACCTCATTTAATGAAAAAACTAAAGTATTTAATTTCAATAGCTGTTGTATTTTTTTCTTTATCAAAAGCAACAGCACAGCTTAACCCAATCAAACAATACTCTGAAAATCCGGTTGTATTCCTTGAAGAGTTAAAAACCACGTTTGAAGTAACAAATATGGGTAAGAAGGAAATCAAAGAGTTTATGGAGCAATTTACACTTGCCTGGAACTCTCCTAAATACAATGACAAGCTAAAAAAAGCAACCTACAATTCCTGTAACCTGATGATTAAGAAAAAGCTGCGTATTCTTCCTGAATACAAAAGCTATCTTACTTCTATCATGAACTTTGTGAATTCCAACCAAAGTGAAGACAACTTTATTGCATGGCAGGAGTGTATCAATAAAATCCTGAACGGTAAAGTCATCAAATACTTTTCTGATTACCTGGAAATGAGTGAAAACCTGTTTATTTCCAATACATTTTACACATCGGCTGTAGTCTCCTATTCTTCCAACAACAACAATTATAAATTTGAATATGACAGTGTTCCGGTAGTTATATTTCCAAGCTTAAACCTGCGTTGCTATAACAATCAGAACGATAGTGGAATTATATACAATACCAAAGGTATCTATTATCCTTATACAGGTATTTTTATTGGGCAGAACGGTAAAGTAAACTGGAAGAGGGCGGGCTTTGAAGACAATGTGGTTTATGCCGAGTTAAAAAAATACCAGATATCCCTTAAAACAAGTGGTTTTACTGCTGACTCCGTAACGTTTTATAATTCCAACTATTTTCAGAAACCTTTGATTGGTCGATTAACGGAAAAAGTAGTTTCAGAGAAGGGTGCTAACATTAGTTATCCTCGTTTTGACTCTTACAGCAAGCGAATGAAGATTCCCGACATTGCTAAAGATGTGGATTATGACGGGGGTTTTAGCATGAGGGGGCCAAAATTTATTGGTTCCGGTAGTAAGGAAGAAGATGCTCTTTTGATTTTTAAGCGTGAGGGGAAAAAATTCCTGGTAGTGGGCTCCAAGTCCATTGGTATTACAAAAGAGAAACTATTGGCCGAAAGTGCAAATATTAAATTCTATTTTGATAAAGACTCTATAACGCACCCCAGCGTAAACATGAAATTTATTACGGAAAGCCGTATGCTATCACTTGTACGGAGCAACAATGGTATTTCTAAATCTCCATTCATTAATACTTTTCACAAAATAGATATGTTCTTTGAGGAGCTGTCGTGGAAAATTGACGATCCAAAAATTGATTTAAAAATGCTGGTTGGAAATTCCTCTGAAGATGCCTTATTTGAATCGACCACTTATTTCCGTCCAGACCGTTATGATAGACTGCAGGGGCTTGATCCAATAAATCCACTAATACAAATGCGCGATTTTTCTAAAAAGAATGGCAATACGCGCGATTTTTCAGGAGATGAATACTCCCGTTATCTTAAGCTTTCACCCAACGAAGTACGCCCAAACCTTATCAGTTTATCGGCTCAGGGACTTATTACATATGATTCGGAAGACGATGAAGTACACATCAATGATAAGCTGTTTGATTATATAGCCTACCGTTCTGCCAAACTTGATTATGATGTAATCCAGTTCCCCTCAGTAGCACGTGGGGCTATCAACGCAAGCGTTAACCTTCTAAATTATGATATGACCATTTTTGGGGTGAAGCAGGTATACATGAGTGACTCGCAGAACGTAACCATTTATCCTGCCGAACAAAAAATATTGCTGAAGAAAAACCGCGATTTTGTATTTGCAGGGGTAGTACATGCCGGACGTTTCGACTTTTTCGGAAAAGAATTTTCATTCGACTACAACAAATTTATTGTAGACCTGAAGAACGTGGATTCCCTGCGTTTGACTGTGAAATCAAGAGAGCCCAATGCTTACGGAGAATTTCCTTTAGTGAAGGTTAAAACAGTTATTGAGCACATTAACGGTAACCTGGAAATAGATGAACCCGGTAATAAATCCGGTTTAAAGCGATACCCCAAGTACCCTATATTCAACAGCTTTAAAGACTCCTACGCGTATTATAACAAAAAGCAGATTCAAAATGGAAAATATCCAAAAGATAAATTTTATTTTCACCTTGATCCATTCACAATCGACAGCTTGGACAACTTCTCCAATGAAGGTTTGAATTTTAAAGGAGAGATGGTAACTGCAGGCATTTTTCCTGTTTTCAGGGAAGCCTTAAAACTTCAGCCAGACTATTCCCTGGGCTTTGTAACACAGGCACCAGATGCAGGCTACCCGCTATATGGAGGCAAAGGAACATATAACAGTACCATCAAACTTAGCCACCAGGGGTTAAAGGGAGCTGGCAGTATCAGCTATGTTACCTCCGTTTCACACTCGGATGATTTCACTTTTTACCCAGATTCCACCAATGCAATTGCCCAAAAGTTTGATATAAAAGAACAAAAAACACCACCTGAGTTTCCTACGGTGCATGGCGAAGATGTAAAGATCCACTGGGTACCGGGAAAAGATATTTTGCAGGCGTGGAACAATAAAGATAAAAAGTTCGAGGCGTATAACAAACGTTCCGAATTCAACGGGGAGTTAGATTTAACTCCGAGGGAACTAACAGGAAATGGAACGGTAGACTTTAACAGCGCAAAAATGGATGCCAAGCTTATAAACTTTAAATCCATAGCGTTTAATTCAGATACCGCCAACTTTTCACTTAAGGATGCTACTACCGGAGACATTGCTTTTTCTACATTCAATGTAAAAGCAAATGTTGACTTTGACAAAAGATTAGGAGAGTTTAAATCCAATGGTCAGGGATCTGTGGTGCAGTTTCCTTCTAACCAGTATATCTGTTATATGGAAAGTTTTAAATGGTATATGGATGAAGGCAACATCGAAATTGGTGGCAGCGACAAAACTGCAAAAGCCACGAAAGACGATTTGGATCTGGAAGGACCAGAATTTATCTCCGTTCACCCTAAGCAGGACTCATTGCGCTTTCGCGCCTCAGCAGGTAAGTATGACTTAAAAAAACTTGTGATATCTGCAAAAGGTGTGACGTATATTAACCTGGCCGATGCTCGCGTTTATCCGGATCAGGGAGAAGTTTTTGTTGATAAGAATGCAGTTATGCGCCCGCTGACAAATTCGAAGATTGTTGCAAACTCAGTTACCAAATACCACAATCTGTATAATTGTACTGTAACGGCACATGCACGTAAGAACTATACAGGTTCTGGCTACTACGACTATATTGACGAAACAAAAGCAAAGAAAACGTTCTACTTCAGTGATATAGGGGTTGATACAACGTATCAAACGTATGCGGAAACAGAAATCAAAGATACATCCAACTTTGCACTCAGCCCTAACTTCTCATACAAGGGGAAAGTAAAGCTGCAGGCAGCAAAAACATTTCTTGTATTCGATGGGGCTGCACGTATTGTTCATCAATGTGCATCCATTCCGAAAACCTGGTTCAGGTTTGAATCAGAGATCGATCCAAATTCAATTTATATTCCTATTCCAAAGGAACCGTTGGATGCTTCTGAAAGACCTATTGCAGCATCACTTATGGTTACAACAGATTCAACCCACTTTTATTCGGCTTTCCTTTCACCAAGGAAATCAACAAACGATACATATGTATTGCCGGCTGATGGATTTTTATACTTCGATAAAACTGCGAGAGAATACAGGATTTCAAATAAAGAGAAACTTGTTGAGCGCTCGCTCCCCGGAAATTACCTGAGTTTAAATGTTGCTGAATGCAAAACGTATGGTGAAGGTAAGGTGAACCTGGGAGGCGATTTTGGCCAGGTTAAAATTGAATCGTTTGGCAATGTTACGCACACACTTATTTCAGACTCTACATTATTTGACATGCTTATGTCCATCGACTTTTTCTTTGATGATGGTGCTATGACAAAAATGAGCGAAGCAATCAACGGGGATTCACACCTGAAACCTACTGACATTTCACGTCCGGTATTTGAAAAAGGATTGAGAGAGATGATTGGTAAAGAGCAGGCAGATAAGCTTATTTCACAATTGAACTTATACGGTTCATACAAAAAATTCCCGGATGAGCTTAAGAAAACGCTGTTCCTGAACGATGTAAAAATGAAGTGGAACAAAGAAACACGCTCTTATACATCCTCCGGCCAGATTGGAATTGGTAACGTAAACAAAAACCAGATAAATAAATTTGTTGATGGAAAAATAGAGCTGGTGAAGAAACGTGGTGGTGATGTTCTGAATATATACCTGGAACTTGATCCCACTAACTGGTATTATTTTAACTACACCCGAGGTACAATGCTTGCAGTTTCTTCAAACGAGGCATTTAACACAATTCTGAAAGAACTGAAACAGGATAAGCGTAAAAAGGCTGGTGAAAAAGGCGAGCAGGATTATTACTACAACGTTTGCCCGCCAAACAAAAAAACTGCATTTTTGCGTAAAACCAGCAAAGAAACAGAAGAGTAGTGATCACAACAACCAACATATTGCTCCTTATTGCAGCTTATCTCCTCGGCTCTATACCTACTGCCGTTTGGGTAGGCAAGTATTTTTACAATATTGATGTAAGAGAACATGGAAGTGGAAACGCTGGGGCAACAAATGTATTCAGGGTACTCGGCAAAAGAGCAGGTATACCTGTACTGCTGATTGATGTCCTGAAAGGATTGCTGGCAGTAAAACTGGCCTATATTAACACCGATTTGGAAGGCACTTACCGTTTTGTAAATCTCCAGCTGGTTCTGGGCCTTGCATCACTTGCCGGACATATTTTTCCTGTATTTGCTTCCTTTCGTGGCGGTAAAGGTATTGCAACGCTGCTTGGGATTGTATTGGCATTGTTGCCTTATGCGGCATTTGTATCCATGGGAATTTTCCTGATTGTGTTGCTTGCAACAGGATATGTGTCTTTAAGTTCCATGTCGGCTGCTGTTGCATTCCCATTGATTATCATTTTTATTTTCAAGGTTACAGTGCCTTCTCTTATTGTTTTTTCTGTGCTCATTGCTATAATGGTACTGGTAACACATCAGAAAAATATAATGCGCTTAATACGAAACGAAGAATCGAAGGTTAGCCTCTTCAAGAAAAATAAAGGATGAAATTTACTCATTCATTGCACCCATTCTCTGCTTGATAAAACCGACCTTGATATTAAAACTGATGCTCCTTGCTCTTTTGTCACTGAGTATTCATGTATTAATTGGGCAAACCGTCACTATTTATGGAGAAGCTTACGACAAAGAAAGCAAGCTTCCTTTACCCAAACTGATGGTCATCAATAAAAGGACCAACAATGGGACTTTTGCTGATTCAGAAGGAAAGTTTACAATTACTGCGCTGCAATCCGATACACTAATGCTATCAGCTATTGGTTTCAGGGTAAAAAAGATATCATTAAAAGACTCTGTAGCCAAAAAACAATATACAATATTGGTTCCGCTTGAGAAGCTTTATTTTACACTGAAAGAAGTAAGTGTTTTCGCTCCACGCAGCCTTAACGAAATTCAAAAAGATATTGATAAGCTTGGAGTTAAAAGAACCTATTCAACGGAAAATATTGATGCCATATCCAGCCCCATTACTTATCTTTATGAACGTTTCAGTAAATTCGGGCGTTCCAAACAAAAAGTAGCGGAATGGGAAAATGAAGATATGAAGCGGGACATTCTTAAAGACCTTTTCAGGCTGTATATTAAGCACGATATAATAGATTTGAGTGAAGAAGAATTTGACGCATTTATTAAATACCTGCAATTGAGCGATGAATTTATAAAGAATGCATCGCAGCTGGAGCTTGTGCTGGCCATTAAGGGCAAATATGAAAACTTTAAATACCGCTGGAAATAATCCATTCGCATGAACATCTGGAACCAGGCTCCATTTGTACGTTTGCTCCTACCCTTTCTCACCGGCATTATCTGTGCTGTTTATCTGCCTTTTCAATCTGAGTACATTAGCTATTTTGCACTACTTTTACTTGCAATATTAAGTATTACAGTACTTGTACCCCGACTCAATTTTTCATATAAAAAAACATGGGTGTTTGGACTATTGTTAAATACGCTCTTGTTCCTGCTTGCATACCAGCTCACCATTGTTAATACCGAAAAGTTTGATTCTAAACATTACACCCATTACTCCACTAATGGTCCACAGTATGCATATATAAGAATTGCCGAACCCTTCCAGGAAAAAGAAAAATCGATTAAGGTAGTTGGAGAAATAAAAAGAATCAAGCACAACGGCTCGTGGCTCAACACGAACGGTAAGGCGATGATGTATTTCAAAAAGGACTCTATCTCCTTGCAAATCAACTATGGCGATGAACTTATTGTACATACAACGTTTAAACCCGTACCTCCACCACAAAACCCAGGGGAATTCAACTACAGGAGGTTTCTGTCATTTCACAATGTGTACGAGCAGGCATACATAAACAGTGGCAACTGGCTCCAGTCAGGCACAAACAGCAGCAACCCGCTTCTGAAATACTGTATTGATCTTCGGAATGCATTGCTTGATGTACTTCGCAAAAATCACATTGCAGGCGATGAATTTGCTGTAGGTTCTGCACTTTTACTGGGCTTTGAAGACAAGCTGGATGCGGATATAATTTCTGCATATTCCAGCACCGGGGCTCTACATGTATTGTCAGTATCCGGTTTACACGTGGCTATCGTATACCTGATTTTTAGCTGGCTGCTCTTTTTTCTTGACAAGGTTAAACACGGGAATATTATAAAAGCTACAGCACTTATAATTCTTCTCTGGTTATACTCAGCTCTTACGGGCCTCTCTCCTTCGGTGTTGAGGGCAGCAACTATGTTCAGCTTTATCATAATAGGTAAAGCCTATAACCGCTATACAAATATATACAATACACTGGCAGCCTCTGCTTTCTTATTGCTTGCGTTTGATCCATATCTGATTATGCAGGTTGGTTTTCAGCTTTCTTACCTTGCTGTTATTGGCATAGTATACATACAACCCAAAATATACGCTTGGTTTGATTTTAACAACTGGTTACTTGACCAGGTATGGACAATTACTTCGGTTTCCATAGCCGCACAGATTGCTACATTTCCGCTTGGCTTGCATTATTTTCACCAGTTTCCGAATTATTTTCTTTTGTCCAATCTTTTGGTAATCCCTGTATCAACCGCGATTGTTTATTTAGGTGTAGCCCTTTTTGCTTTTGCCAAACTATCCTTTATTGCAGGCTACCTTGGACTTTTATTTGGCTGGTGCGTGTGGTTTCTCAACCAGTCTGTAATTATAATCGAAAAATGGCCCTATGCACTATTGCAGGGCATTTCCATATCTGTTTTCGAAACATGGTTGTTATATGGTGTTATCATTCTTTTTCTCTATTATTTTATCCAGCGCAGGTTTCAGTATTTAGTTATTGCATTGCTGGTATGCATAGTAATCCTATTTTCACAGTTAATTGAACAACACCAGCAAAACAAACAAAAAAAATTTATAGTTTACAATGTTCCTAAAACAAGTGCCATTGATTTTATCAATGCAAAAAGCAACGTATTGCTCACAGACACTGCATTTGCGAAAAACGAAAGTCGCTTATTGTTTCATGTGCGGCATAACTGGTGGGACCTGGGGTTGAATAATACAAAAATCATTTCCGACAGCATCAGAACAGATAACTTATATATCAGCAAAAATTTCATCCAGTTCCACACAAAAAAAATTCTTCATATAAATGAAGCAATACAAGCAACTGCCGGTAGCGTTCCGGTTGTACCAGTCGATTATCTCGTAATATCTGAAAACACGAACTTAAAAATTACTGATTTAATAAATTGTTACCACCCGCGTATCATTGTTTTTGACTCCTCCAATTCCGATTATAAAATAAAAAAATGGAAAGAAGATTGCAGCCGATACCAACAGAATTTTCACGCTGTAACGGAATCTGGGGCATTCGTTGCGGATATTTAATCCTTTATATAAATTCTCTTTCTTATCACCTCTTTCCCAAAAACACCCTTTTATGTATTAACTTTGTAAATATGAAATTTAAAATTGGTGACAAGGTTCGTTTTTTAAACGAAAAAGGAGAAGGCACCGTAAGCAAGATTATTAATAAAACTACTGTTGGCATTACCATTGAAGATGGCTTTGTTATACCTTTTACTATTTCTGAGCTTGTTTTGATTCAGGATGAAACAGCTCAGCATCCACCTTCAAAAAATACGTTTCAAGCCCCAAAACCTGTTGAAATAAAACCGGTTATTGAAAAAGCAGAAGTCATTCAGAGCAAAAAGGAAAAGGCAGGAATATACATTGCATTTTCACCAGAAAATCCAAGTGATATAACACATTCGGACTTTAATGTATGGTTGATCAACAATACAGAAAACCACGCCTTGTTTACCTATTCGCTTTTTCAGAATGGTAATTATACCACACTGGAAACAGGAAAAGCCTCAAGCCACGAGTATATACTGGTAGAAACCATCAACAGAAAAAAGCTGCATGATTTCTCTACTTTTAAGGTGGACGTATTGTTTTATCATCAAAATGAACATTCCCCCCACCCTCCTGTAAGTGAATTTGTTAAGCTGAAACCAATAAAACTTTACAAGGAAAACGCATTTGCTTATAACAGCTTTATTGCTGAAAAAGCCTTGCTGATCAACATTTGCAACACTGAAACATCACCTCAGCAGGATATTTTTGAAACAAAAACAGACCTGTCTAAAATTCTTTTTCAAAAGCGCACACACACTGAAACATACAAAAAATCAAAACCTCATATAAGCAATGACCCGGCTTATGAAATGGAAGTCGACCTTCACATTGAAGAACTGATTGATAATTTCAAAGGCATGAGCAATGCAGAAATTATTCAGATACAACTGAAACACTTCCAGAGGACACTCGATACCGCCATAAATGAGCATTACCGAAAACTTATTGTAATACACGGTGTTGGTAATGGCCGCTTAAAACAGGAAGTCAGAAATATACTCTCATCGTACCGCAACCTGCAGTATTTTGATGCTTCCTACAGCAAATACGGCTTTGGGGCAACTGAAATCCTTATTCATTAAGCCTTTTTTCGTACCTTTGTACCATTAAACAGGCCGTTCTATCGCTGTCCCGCTTTAGCGGGAGAGAGGAAAGTCCGGGCAACGCAGAGCATCCCACTTCCTAACGGGAAGGGTCTATAGCAATATGGATACAGAAAGTGCCACAGAAAATTACAGCCTTGCCCCAACTTGTTGGGAGCAGGTGATGGTGAAAACGTGAGGTAAGAGCTCACGGGAGCAGCTGGCGACAGTTGTTCCGGGTAAACCTTGGGAGTTGAAAGACCAAATAAACCGGAGCTTAAGGGCTGCTCGCCCAATTCCGGAGGGTAGGTTGCTTGATCCCCAGGGTGACTTGGGGACTAGATAAATGATAGAAACTTACCCTGATGTATATCAGGGTTTGACAGAACCCGGCTTACAGGCCTGTTTAATTTTTTATTTTTCACCACTAACATATTAATTGACAACACCTTATCACATAAAATCAAATCAAAAACCGGTATCACCGCTCTTTGTTTATCTGAAATATTAGGTTATTTTTGTAACCGCTTTACAGGAGCTTTTTTTAAGGGCATATTTTTTTTGAAAAAGCTGGCTGACAATTTGAATTTTTAACGGACGATATAAACGAAAATGGCACAAGTAGAATTAATCATGCCTAAAATGGGCGAGAGCGTTGCAGAAGCAACCATTATCAAATGGTTAAAAAAAGAAGGGGATAAAATTGAAGCCGATGAAACCGTATTGGAAATTGCAACGGATAAAGTGGATAGTGAAATACCATCAACTGCTGCCGGTATCCTTGTAAAGCGTCTTTTTAATGAAGGGGATGTGGTTCAGGTTGGCAAGGCCATTGCACTTATTTCTACTGATGCTACAGCTGCTGTTGAAACAAAAACAGAAGCCCCTGTTCAAAAAACAGAGGTGGTGGCTACGCAAACAACTGCTCATGCACCATCTGCACAAACCATTGATAAAAATTCATCTTCAGGAAAATTCTTTTCACCGTTGGTACGTAACATTGCCAAAGAAGAAAAGGTATCCATGCAGGAGCTGGAGGCTATCCAGGGAACTGGTGCCAACGGACGTGTTACCAAAAATGATATCCTTGCTTACCTTCCTACCAGGGGTAAACAGGCCGCTTCAGGCACCAATGTTGCTGCGGTAAGCGAAAAAGAAACCAAAGTAGAGCCTCAGGTAGTTCAAACTGCATCAGTTGCGAAAGATACAGCACCGTCACATAACAAACCAGCCGTAAGCGTTAATGCTGGCGATGAAGTAATTGAAATGGACAGGATGCGTAAGCTGATTGCCGATCACATGGTGATGAGCAAGCACACTTCTCCTCACGTAACTTCATTTGTTGAGGCAGATGTTACCAACATTGTGCTCTGGCGAGAAAAGGTGAAAAAGAATTTCGAAAAGCGCGAAGGCGAAAAATTAACCTTCACCCCTATTTTTATTGAGGCGCTTGTAAAAGCTATAAAAGATTTCCCGATGATCAATATTTCCGTGGATGGAAATAAAATTATCAAGCGTAAAAACATCAATGTAGGGATGGCAACTGCATTAGCATCAGGCAACTTAATTGTGCCAGTTATCAAAAATGCCGATATGCTGAACCTTACAGGCATTACCAAACAGGTGAACGACCTTGCTAACCGCGCGCGTACAGGCAAACTTACACCGGATGACATACAAGGGGGAACCTATACAATTTCAAATGTTGGTTCTTTTGGCAATGTAATGGGCACACCAATTATCAATCAGCCGCAAGTGGCTATCATGGCTGTAGGTGCTATCAAAAAGAAGCCTGCAGTGATTGAAACACCTACAGGCGATGTAATTGGCATACGTCACTTCATGTTCCTTTCACACTCTTACGACCACCGTGTAGTAGACGGCTCATTGGGGGGACAATTTGTGCGCAGGGTTGCGGATTACCTTGAGCAGTGGGATCTGAACCGAGAATTTTAATTTAGATGTGAGATATGAGATGTGAGATATGAGACCAGTTTGGCTATCTCAAATCTCACATCTCAATACTCATATCTGAACTTTGGAAAAGCACATCTTAAGCAAATCAACTTTCTTACGGGGGCTTCAATGCTCCAAATCACTATATCTGTATAAAAATTTTATACAGCTGCGTGATCCTGTTTCACCGGAACAGAAAGCGATTTTCAACCGTGGCAATAATGTTGGGATACTTGCACAACAGCTGTTTCCGGGCGGTATAGATGCAACGCCCGAAAAACGCTCTGATAACCTTGCAGCAGTTGAAAAAACACAACAGCTTATCGCCAGCGGGGTGGAAATAATATATGAAGCTGCATTTCAGCACGAGCAGGTGCTTGCCATACTGGATATACTTGTAAAAAAAGATAACCAGTGGTATGCTTATGAAGTAAAGAGTTCCTCCAAAATATCAAATACGTATTTGCTGGATGCATCCCTTCAATATTGGGTTATAACAAAATCCGGGCTGGATTTGAGTGATATATCGCTTGTTACCATTAACAATCAATACGTTCGGAAAGGCGCATTAAATGTGCAGGAACTGTTCTCCATTACATCTGTATTGAAAGATGCACTCCGCAATCAACCGCTGATAGAGGAGCAAATACAACTTTCCATGCTAGTGACTGCTAATGCCCGTATGCCCGAAATAGCTATTGGAGAGCATTGCTTTAGCCCTTACTCCTGTGATTTTATGGGTACATGCTGGAAAAATGTACCTAAAAATTCTGTTTTTGAAATAACAGGCGTGCCTAAGGCTGAGTTGTTCAACCTGTATCACAACGGTTTCAAAACAATCAATGAAATTCCGGAAAGCAACACGCTGAATAAAAATGCCAATATTCATGTACAATCCGTAAAACAAGGCGAGGCCAGAGTAGATAAAGCAGCAATAAAAGAATTCCTTGATAAAATAAGCTACCCGCTTTTTTTTATGGATTTTGAAACATTTATGCCGGCTGTACCCATATATAACAATACAAAACCTTATCAGCATATTCCGTTTCAGTACTCATTGCACTACAAAAAAGAAAAGGATGCTCCAGTTGAGCACATTGACTTCCTTGCAGAACAAGGCACTGATCCACGAAAAGCGTTTCTGGAAAGTCTTTTAAAACATACAGAAGCTCCAGGTACGATCCTGGTTTTTGACACATTGATGGAACGCAATGTACTCAATGGATTGAAAAAAGATTTCCCTGAGCATACTGCTGAAATTGATAACCGTTTAAGCCGTATGATAGATTTAATGCAACCTTTCCAGGAAAGAAGCTATTATCATCCAGCAATGAAGAATTCCCATTCGATAAAAAACATTCTTCATGCCCTTATCCCGGAAATGGCTTACACCGACTTAAAAATATCCAGTGGAAGTATTGCTATGATTGCTTTTGAGCAACTGCAGACTGAAACAGATATTTTTAAAATTATTCAGACACGTGAAGAACTTACGGAATACTGCAAACTGGACACCCTTGCCATGGTGAAAATTTTTGAAATACTTGAAAAACAGGTGGAATAAGGCTTCTGCTTTTATTGTACTGAACTCTCAGGCATTAAATTGTTCCCTCACCTCCTGAACAATTACATTCAATTCGCTTATCATCATTGCCGTTGCTCCCCATATTGTCAGTTCTTCTATTTCATAGCAAGGTGCCTTAATCTTATATCCGCTGCTGTGGGTAATCACCCTTTCGGTTTTGATAGTTTCATCATTTAAGCTAAAAAGATCAACCGAAATAATCCGTTGTACCTCATAAGTATTAATAAGGAACTCCGGCTGTTTCTCAACAAAACCGATATAAGGTGATACCAGGAAATTACTTGGAGGTATATATAACTCGGTAAGTTTACCTATAACCTGAATTTCATTTGTTTCAATTCCTATTTCCTCATAGGTTTCCCGCAAGGCAGTTTCCTGCAAATCACGGTCGGTTTCCTCAAATTTACCACCCGGAAAAGCAACCTGTCCGCTGTGTACGCCATCATACACCGGCCGCTGTATCAATAAGGTATTTACACCACCTTCAGAAGGCAATAATACGATCATTACCGCACTTTTTCGTGGATTCAGCAGCTCCAAATCCGGTTTTTGCATGTTTTTACGTCCGGCAGGGGCCATTAAAAGCTGGGCATCTTCACCGGGTAAAGCTTGCTGTAAGCGGATTTTAAGCAATTCTATGAATTTAAAAAACATAAAAACTAAAGGGTTGAACCTTGAACCGAACTACTTTATTATACCCCGTTTTAACCAAAATTGCACCAAATGTTAATAAATTAGTTAACAAATATCTTCAAAAATGCATTTTTTTGGAACAGGGGTGAAACTTATTTAAAAAAACCTCCGTAGAAGAATCGGCATTCAAAATCAATTCTTCGGTAGTTTGCAAAAAAATACCGATATTTGACACAAAAAGCCGGAGTGCGAAAAACGTTAAATCTGAAAGCCTATGAGTCTGGAACAATTACAACAAATGGTTGACTGGTTAGAACATCAGATAGCATACCTTGAAGGTTCTATAAACGAGGCTCAGCAAACAAATAATTACGGCCGTAAATTGCAGCACGAAGGTATGCGTGATGCTTATAACAAATGCCTTTCGCAGCTAAATAAAAGCCTGAAAAAAAGAACGCCTAAAACAGCACCGTCTAACATTTAAAAATATATCCCCATGAATCCGGAACAATTACAACAAATGGTAAAGTGGTTGAACCAACAAATCATTAATTCCAATGAATCAATGAATGAGGCCCATCAAACAAACAACTACTGTAAAGAAACTCAACTTGAAGGCATGAAAGAAGCATATATGAAATGCCTGAATAAGCTAAGCAAGATGTAACAAGCAGGGGCGTTCTGATTATTGCGCTACATTAATCGGTTGCCCTGCCTGTAGCTTTAAAGCATTTCCGTTCAATTGTTTAATGCGTGTTGTTGTTGTTCCGAAACGCTTTGCTATTCCCCAGACAGTATCTCCTTTTTCAACAGTATACACCTTGGCATCTTTCGGATATGCTGCAATTCCCCACTTGGTTTGCTTAATGGTAAGCTCATTGCAAAGCAGTTTTTGCTCAGTTAATGAAATCAGGTACTTGGGGTTTATTGGTATGCCCTTGAACCTTACCTCAAAATGCAGGTGAGAGCCCCTGGAATGTCCTGTATTTCCTCCCAAGCCAATTATATCACCTGCCGATACTACTTGTCCTGGTTCCACTTTTATTTTTGAAAGGTGGGCATATACCGTTTCCAGGCCATTGTAATGGCGGATAATGATCACATTCCCGAAACCACCGTACATGCGTGCAACCCTTACCATACCATCAAAAGCGGCTGCCACCCCGTCACCTTTTTCAAGATCAATATCAATACCTTTGTGCTCCCTTTTATCGCGCCAGCCAAACATGGAGGTTACTGGTCCGTTAAACGGATGGTGGTAATCATTCTGGCCCTTTGAAAGCAGGTTCAAGGTTATCGATGTATCGCCTTCAAGGTTCAGTAAGTCCTCTTCCGGGAATAATTTATCAATTTCCCAGCTTACGTAATATTCATCAGCCGGAATAATGGCGCTCTTATCAGCACTCTCACCTTCCTTAAGGTTGGCCACAGCCAAATCTATTTCCGTCAAAAGCTCAACCGGCACCTTTTCCATGCCAAATAAATAATCGACAAGGATGATGAGCTGCCTCTTATTCATTTGCTGAATGGCTGTTTTTTGCTCTTCGGCAGGCAGTTTTATAAATTTGGTGGCGAGGCTGTCATCATCGGCAGGAAAACCAATAGAATAGGCCGGTTTAGCTGTAAAACACAACAGCAAAACTACACTTATCAACAAGCCCGTTTTGATAAAAAACATGTATCTTCCAAAAACCAACATTTATTACCCTTATATTTTGCGGGGAACTAAATTAGAAATTTTTCGGAAATTAACAAACAAAAAAGCTTCCGGATGTTCCCGAAAGCTTTTTAAACAGTAGCTGGCCCGACAAGTTTACAGCGTTCTGCCAGGATATGCTTTAAGCGCTTTTTCAAGACAAATCATTGCATTTTTAAGTGATTCCTTGTTCAATACATACGCTAATCGCACTTCATTCATCCCAGAACCGGGGGTAGAATAAAAACCCGTTGCAGGAGCTAGCATAACCGTCTGATTTTCAAACTCAAACGATTCCAGCAACCATTGACAGAATTTGTCGGCATTATCAATTGGCAGTCGGGCAATGCAATAAAAGGCACCGCTTGGTTTAGGACAAAATACGCCTTCCATCTTATTAAGTGCCTCAATTAAAAAGTTCCTGCGCTCCACATATTCTTTCTGAACCTTATCAAAATATTCTTTTGGTGTTTTCAAAGCAGCTTCTGCTCCTATCTGCCCAAATGTAGGCGGACTTAAACGTGCCTGGGCAAATTTCATGGCCGCGGTCATCACTTCTTTATTTTTTGATATCAATGCTCCGATACGTGCACCACAGGCGCTGTAGCGCTTAGAAATGGAATCCAGCAAAACCACATTGTTATCAATGCCGGTAAGGTGCATTACCGAAACATACTCTTTGCCATCATAACAAAACTCACGGTACACTTCATCGGACAATAAAAACAAGTCGTATTTCAGCACAAGCTGTTTCAATAGCTCCAACTCCTCCTTAGAATACAAATACCCCGTAGGATTGCCAGGGTTGCAGATCATAATCCCTTTTGTTTTGGGTGTTATCAGCTTTTCAAACTCAGCAATTGGGGGCAATGCAAAACCTGTTTCAATAAATGATTTTACCGGTTTCACAACTACTCCCGCAGCGCATGAAAAGCCATTATAATTGGCATAGAACGGTTCCGGGATAATGATTTCATCCCCATCATTAAAACAGGTCATCATGGCAATTTCAATTGCTTCTGAGCCCCCCGTAGTAATAATGATGTCGTTTGCATCAATATTTATATTAAAGCCTCCATAATATTCCGCCAGTTTTTTGCGGTACGATTCAATACCAGCCGAATGAGAATATTCCAGTACAGTGATATCGGCATTCTTAATGGCATCCAGCATTACTTTAGGAGTTTCAATATCCGGCTGACCGATATTGAGATGGTATATTTTGCGCCCCTGCTTTTTGGCCGCTTCGGCATAAGGAACCAGTTTACGGATTGGGGAAGAAGGCATTGCATTGCCTTTGATAGCTATTTTCGGCATTCTGTTGATTTTTTATTGGAGCTCAAAGTTACTATTTTTTATAGTAGCTTCTAAAACAAAAATCCCCCTCTGAAACTCAGAGAGGGATTTGAGAGATACTAATTTACAAAACAAACAGATTATTTTTTCAAATCACCTGTATTGTTAGCCGGAGCCGGATCAGGGTTTACAACACCTTTAATTTTGATAACTTTTGTAGGGGTATCAGCATTAGATGTTAAAGTAATCGTTTTTTCGAATGCACCGATTCTGTCAGTAGCATATTTTACTTTGATAACACCTGTTCCACCTGGTTTGATTGGTTCTTTTGGCCAGTTTGGAGTAGTACATCCGCATGAACCAACAGCATTAGAAATAATCAAAGGCTCTTTACCAATATTTGTAAATTTAAATTCACGGTTACCATCCGCATTGTGCTCAATAGTACCATAATCCAACACTTCAGTTTCAAATTTAAACTTAGGCGCATTTGGATTTACCGGGTTTGGCGTAGTAGTTTCCTGAGCTTTTGCACCAATTGCAACGCATAACATTAGGCCAATTGATAAAATTGTTTTTTTCATATTCTGTGAGTTTTAATTTATTGGTTGATGATTGTTTTTTATGTTAAAATCTAGTGTTTTTCATAAGGTATTGCTCCACCGTCTTCTTTTTTACCAACCGGGAAAGCATCAGCTCCGGCAGCCTGAACAGTGCCTTTAATAGTAAGCACTTTCTGTGGTGTTTTGGCATTGGAGTTAATTGTAACCGTTTTGGTAAATGCTCCAGAACGTTTGGTATCGTAAGTTACCTTTATCACCTGTGTTTCGCCCGGTTTTATTGGGACGTTTTTAGGATATGTTGGCACCGTACATCCGCAGGAACCTTTTGCGTCTGATATAATCAAGGGTTCTTTACCGGTATTTGTGAACTTAAATTCATAAGTCCCATTGCCTTCATACTCCAAGGTTCCAAAATCATGAACATCTTTTTCAAAGGTCATTTCTGCAAGGCTCGTATTTGCAACCGGCTGTGCTGTTGCTGTTTTTTCTGCAGGTCTGGCTGCAGGTTTTTCCGCCTTTTTATCAGCAGTTTGTGCTACAGTAAATGTTACTGACAATATTACTGCGCTTATGGTATAAATTACTTTTTTCATGGTCACTTTTAATCAGTTGGATAGATTTAAAATTTCCTGCTTGCTTTACAGCGATAATCGTGCCAAAATCTTATAAACTGGCAAATTTATTTTTAGTAAATTTGTTACCCCCAATTTTGGGAAAACGAAGTACGCAAATTAATATGGAAATTCCAAAAAACTACGACCCTAAAATTACTGAAGATAAATGGTATGCCCACTGGCTGAAACATAAATTCTTTAAATCAGTACCTGACAGCAGGGAACCTTATACGATTGTTATTCCTCCGCCCAATGTTACCGGAGTGTTGCACATGGGGCACATGCTGAATAATACTATACAGGACGTGCTTATCCGCATGAAACGTATGCAAGGTTATAATGCCTGCTGGGTTCCGGGTACGGACCATGCATCTATTGCTACGGAGGCAAAGGTTGTGGCTTTGTTGAAGGAAAAGGGCATTAAGAAATCGGATCTGAGCCGCGAAGAGTTCTTAAAACATGCCTGGGAGTGGAAGGAAAAATACGGTGGAATTATTTTAAAGCAGCTGGAAAAGCTGGGTGCTTCCTGCGACTGGGACCGTACGCGTTTTACAATGGAAGATGACCTGAGCGAGGCGGTAATTGATGTATTTATTGATCTGTACAATAAAAAGCAGATTTACCGTGGAGTGCGTATGGTGAACTGGGATCCACAGGGGTTAACTGCTGTTTCAGATGAAGAGGTTATCCATAAAGAAGTGAACTCGAAATTGTATTATGTAAAATATAAAATTGAGGGCAGCGAGGAATTTGTGACCATAGCAACAACCCGACCTGAAACGATCCTGGGAGATACAGCTATTTGTGTTCATCCGAATGATGAACGTTATAAACATTTAAAAGGCAAGAAAGCAATTGTACCTATCGTAAACCGTGCAGTTCCTATAATTTTTGATGATTACATTGATATGGAGTTTGGTACAGGAGCTCTAAAAGTTACTCCCGCACATGATATCAATGACTATAATTTAGGTGTAAAACATAAGCTTGAGGTGATTGACACCATTGCTGCTGACGGGAAAATGAGTCCAGCAGCACAATTCTATATCGGGGAGGACCGTTTTGCTGTTCGAAAAAAAATAGCGAAAGACCTGGAAGAACTTGGCCAGGTTGTAAAAGTAGAGGATATTAAAAACAAGGTAGGTTATTCTGAGCGTACAGATGCTGTAATAGAGCCACGTTTGAGCATGCAGTGGTTCCTGAAGATGGATACAGTTTCCAAGCCTGCATTGGAGAATGTATTGAATGGTAATATCAAACTGATTCCTGAGAAGTTTATCAATACCTATAAACACTGGATGGAGAATGTACACGACTGGTGTATTTCCCGCCAGTTGTGGTGGGGCCAACAAATCCCTGCATGGTATGATACAAAAGGCAATACAGTGGTTTGCAAAACCCGGGAAGAAGCTTTTCTGAAGTTAAAAGAGGTAAATCCGGAAGTCAAAAGTGAGGATGTGAAACAGGATGAGGATGTACTGGATACCTGGTTTTCATCGTGGTTGTGGCCAATAAGTGTATTTGACGGCTTTAAAAATCCGGATGGAAAAGACATTCAGTACTACTACCCTACCAATGATTTGGTGACCGCTCCTGAAATTTTATTTTTCTGGGTGGCACGCATGATCATTGCAGGCTATGAATACCGTGGTGACAAGCCGTTTACAAATGTTTACCTGACAGGTATTGTACGCGATAAGCTTGGAAGAAAAATGAGCAAGTCGCTAGGGAACTCTCCAGATCCGATTGATTTGATTGAGAAATATGGTGCAGATGGTGTTCGTGTGGGAATGTTGCTGTGCTCTCCTGCAGGTAACGATTTGCCATTTGACGAAAGCATGTGTGAACAGGGGCGTAATTTCTCGAACAAAATATGGAATGCATTCCGCTTGATCAAGGGCTGGCAACCACATCCACAACCGCTTTCAAAAGAGGAATACGGTGAAAACTCTCCTAGCAAAACAGCTGTAGAATGGTTTGATGCCCGACTGAATGAACAGTTGGAACTGATCAATGACTTGTATTCCAAATACAGGATGAGCGAGGCCTTAATGACAACCTACAAGCTGGTTTGGGACGATTTTTGCTCGTGGTACCTTGAAATGGTAAAACCAGAATTTGTGGATGGCAAATCATTACCGATTGACCAGGATACCTATCATTCAACGCTTGTATTCTTTGAGAAAATTTTAAAAGTGGTTCATCCTTTTATGCCATTTATTACCGAAGAAATATGGCATTTATTAAGAGAAAGAGATGAGAAAGACTGCATTATTGTTTCGGAATGGCCAAAAGTAGAAAAGCCTGACAGCACCATTGTTAAAGACTTTGAAGTGGCAATGGAAATCATTACCAATGTGAGGAACATTCGTAAGCAAAAGAATATCTCTCCCAAAGAGAAAATTCAGCTTTTCGAGAAAATGAACCAGGGCTCACCGTTCAAAACATTTGATTCCATCATTGTGAAGTTATGCAATTTAAGCGGGCTTGAATATGTAGATCAAAAAGTTGACGGGGCAATCCCTTTTGTGATGAAACATGCGGAATTTTTTATCCCGTTTTCACAAAATATTGATGTTGCCGCTGAAAAAGAGCGCCTGGCAAAGGAACTTGAATATAACAAAGGGTTTCTAAAATCGGTGGAAATAAAGCTGTCGAATGAAAAATTCATTGCTAATGCCAAGCCGGAACTGATTGCCAATGAAAAGAAAAAGCAGGCAGATGCGGAAGCTAAGATAAAAGCAATTGAGGAGCAGCTGGCGGGATTGAACTAAATAACAAACCCCGGCTACAAGAGTTTCCGGGGTTTGTTTTGTAATACTAATTTTAGTGCTGTGTATGTTCTCTTTTCTTGAAAAAAAGAACCAAAATCCCGATAGCTATCGGGACAAGAACAAACGAGTCCTGCCGCACAGTAGAAGCGGCATCGCGTTTGTTCAATCCTTGCACACAGGTTTTAAAGGGATGTACGAATACTGAATATTTGAGACAAGAACTATACCTTTTTGATAAAATCAACAAACTCATTTATCTCATCAAAGTTGTTGTAGATGTGTGTGGAGACGCGGACTGAATTGAGGTTGGATTCACGTACCATTCTCAGGCGAAAAAAATTTTGATTTGCTTTTTTTTCGAATTCAGAAAGTTCCATTCCCTTTACCCTGAAACCTATCATTGTTCCCCGTGACTGTGTTTCCGTAGGGGTAAGCATCTCAATTTTTTTATCAAGACTGAGCAACTGTTCCTGCATATTTTGTGCTAAAGTCCTGGAGCGTTCTGCAACACGCTTTGCACCAATCAGGGAAACAAAGTTTACAGCTGCAGCAAGGCCCTGGTACAAATAAGGGCTTTGAGTGCCATAATCGTATTTATGCGCAGATGGAGCATAACTCCCGAGTAATTGCTTTTGCTCTGATAGTTCGTACGTATCAATAGAATAGGCTCCAATATTGTATGGCTGAAGCACATCCAGCATTTCTTCCTTCACGTAGAGGAAGCCAGTACCTAACGGCCCCATCAGCCATTTATGTCCGCATGAAGCATAGAAATCACAGTTTAGCTCTTTCATATCAACAGCAACAGATCCGGGTCCATGAGCGCCATCAATGCACACAAAGAGCTTTTTTGATTTACCCAATGCTGCAATTTCTTTTACAGGCATAACAACACCTGTTGTACAGGTAATGTGCGGAATTGCGATTGCTTTGGTTTTGGAGTTAATAAGCGCATTCACGCGATCGATGTTTTCTTTAGCAGTTGCGGCCGGTATAAACGTTTTAATTATAACACCCTTCAGCTTCGCAACATTAAGCCATGGTGCAGCATTGCCCACATGTTCATGCGAAGTCATAATTACTTCATCCCCCTTTTTGAGCGGCAGGCCCAATGCAATGATATTAAGTCCTTCGGTGGTATTGTGGGTAAGTGATATTTCAGATGTTTTAGCATTCAAAAATTCTGCGAGCTTTTCCCTTGAGGCTTCGTGAACAGCATACTCACCTTCCGTATTAGCCTCGATCAGACTTTTTTTAATCATTTCAATAACCGGATAAGGCGATGGGCCCATGGTGCCATTGTTAAAATAAACGCGGCTCTTTTTTAATGGGAACTGGTCGCGCACAAAAGCCCAGAAGTGCTCACCTTCATTGTAGGGCGGTAAAAGATGCTCAAAATTATTTTCTGCCGCTACAGCCGATGATTGCATTGCATAAGGCAAAACGGTACTACCAATTGTAAGGCTTCCTAATTGCTTTAAAAACGTTCTTCTCTTTGTTTCCATTTTTTGATGTACTAAATCAAGACGAAAATAGGAATTCTTTTTAAACGGATGTAGTAAAAATTGAGATTTGACGTGATTCGGGGGGAGCAGTAATTCAAAAGATTCCTCCGCTTCGGTCGGATGAAGAGGTACACAGTCAGAGCCTATACTGAACAATAAAAAGATGATATTTTTTAATAATTCAAAGGGTCTTACTGCAGATAAGGCAGGCTACAATAGAATACCTCAGCTGATTTTTATACCAATTATTGTAACATCATCCACCTGCTCCAGTTCACCTTTCCAATTGGAAAATGTATTTTCCATTTGCTGTTTCTGCTCGTGTAAGGGAAGTCCGGAAATGGATACCAATGCTCTTTTCAGTTGTTTTGACATCAGTTTTTTACCTTTCGAGCCTCCAAACTGGTCGGCATATCCATCGGTGTACATGTAGAGTATATCTCCTTTGCGGGCAATAATTTCTTTTTGCGTAAACGGTTTCATATTGGAGTAGAAGCCCACAGGCTGCTTATCCCCTTTATATTCCAAAAGCTCCTTCTCATTGTTATGAGATGAAACAAGGTAAACACCATTGTTACCGCCAGAAAAATGTATTTTTACTTCATCACCAGTTGATTTAAAAATTGAAATAAGGGCAATATCTAATCCGTCTTTTCCGCCTTCATCAACCTGTTCTGGGTTGAGCGCGCAAATGATGATGCGCCTCAGTTCATCCAACATAGCTGCGGGTTCCACCATTTTTTTGGAATGTGAAATTTCATTGAGCAGGCTTATTCCAATCAAGCTCATGAATGCCCCGGGAATCCCGTGCCCGGTACTATCCGCGCACGCAATCAAAGTTCTATCGGGTAAATCAAAGCACCAGTAGAAATCGCCACTAACAATATCCCTGGGCTTATAAAGAATAAAATAATCCTTAAGGTTTTGTTTCAATATGTTGTCTGAAGTAAGAAAGCTTTGCTGAATACGCTGAGCATAATTGATACTATCGGTAATACTTTTATTCTTACCGGCAATTTCCCCATAAGCCTTATTCAACTCTTCATTTTTTTCTTCGATGATGTGGCTCTGCCTGATAATTTTAATATTTGAATTTCTGATTTTAACATAGGAATAGATGCCACTGATAACAATGGCTGCAACGATAGAATAAAACCACCAGGTTTGCCAGAATGGAGGTAAGATGGTAAATTTAAATGTTACAGGTTCTTTATTCCAGACACCATCACTGTTACAAGCAATGACCCTAAATTCATACTTCCCTGGCGGCAGGTTGGAGTATATTGCCTCCGTTTCAGGAGATTCTGGACGCCAGTCTTTTTCCAAGCCTTTTAGCATCCACTTATATCTCACTTTTTCAGGAGCTGTTAAGCTGACTCCAATAAAGTTAAAAGTGAGGTAGTTCCGATTATAATCCAACTCAAGATCAACAGGAAGGTTATTCGAATCAATGGAATCTGTGAATAACTTCCAATCTGTATTTGGTTGACCGAACAGCTGAACATTCTTAATACGGGTAATTGGCTCGAGCTCATTTTTCTGATCGTACTCCGGTTGGTAAACCATTAAACCTTTCTCAGCCCCAAGCCAAATTTTATTCTTGCTATCTATAAGTATCGCATTTTGCATACATGCTTCTCCCCAAAATCCATCGTCAATACCATAGTGCCTAACTGAGGCGACCTCCTCATCTTTCATTTCTATTTTATCAATCCCATTATGAAGCCCCACCCACATTGCGCCTTTTTTGTCAATTGCCATTGACTGTATGATGTTTGAAGCTAAACCATCCTTTTCTGAAATTACTGAAAATTTTCCATCCCTATATTTATACAATCCTGCACCGCTTGTTGCAAACCATAAGTTGTTATCTTTATCTTCAATCACATTCGAAACTGATTTGGTGGTAAAACCGTCCTTTTCATTTAAATGGGTGATACTGCTTCCATCGTATTGATAGATTCCATGATCGGTACAAAACCAAAATACCCCTTTATGGTCCCTAAATATTTTAAAAATAAAATTATTCTGGGGCATCCCACTGATTTTAAATTCTTCTATACTAGTGCCATTCTTTAATTTTGCAATACCCAACCTGGTTCCCAGCCATATTTCTTTTTTCTCATCAATAAAAATATCGTGAATGTGATTTAATCCTCTTTTGTATTCAGATGCTTCAATTCTTTGAAATTTTTTTCCATCAAACTTCAAAATTCCATAGCTTGTTCCAATATAAACAATGCCATCGTTATCTTCTTTAATTACAGTAATTGCATTGCTTATTTCCCAATCTTTCCTGTTATAATTGATAAATTCCTTACCGTTAAACACACTTATTCCTTCTTTAGCGCTTATCCAATATCTGCCATCCTTTGCCAAATATATCCCTGTAGGGGTATTGGATATCAGCCCGTCTTTTCCGGTATAAATTATGAAGCGTTCGCTGGATAGCTTTGAAACCCCGTTTTCTCTAGATGCAAACCATAAATTCTTTTCCCGGTCCTGGAAAATTTTCCAAATTGTATTGTTAACCAGTCCATTTTTTTGTGTAAACAGCTGGGGTTTATCATCTTTAAGCTTCAAAAGCCCAACATTGGTGGACATCCAAATGCTACTATCTTTATCTCTGTAGAATGTGTAATAATTGATCTCACCCGAAAAGCCAGCCGGATTAATCCGTTCCATTCTGCCGTTATTCAATTCATATAAGCCGGCCTCAATCAAAAACCAATAAACATTTTTTTTGTATTCCAGAACAGAATAAACGTAATTTGTTTTAAAGCCTTCTTCCATTGAATAATTTACAGCCTTTTGCCCATCGTACATGTATGCCCCGTTACCAAGTGTACTGATCCATAAATGTTTCTGACTATCTTCATATAAATTAAAAATTATGGAACTGTCTACAAATTTATCTACCCTAAAAGGAGCAAAAGCTGTATCCTTTAAAATGCAAATACCTTTTCCGGTACCTAATAATGTATTCCCTTTAGAGTCAAAGTGAAAGGTATAAACACGGTTATGCGGGAGCCCATTTTGAGTTGTATACGTTTTATAATATTTCCCATCACAAATGGTTAGTCCATTATTGGTGCCAATCAATATCCTGCCGCTTTTGTCCTGAACAATTGCAAAAACAACATTATCGGCCAAACCGTCTTTTTCTTTAATATATTCATAGTTTTTTCCATCATACTTTGCAATTCCACCACCATTTGTACCAAACCACATAACACCTTCTTTATCCTGGCAAACTGCAAGCACCTGTGGTTGAGGCAAACCGTTTTCCACTGTATAATTTACAAAATTATACGTCTGGCCATAAGCCCTATTTAGAAGAATAAGACTGAGAAAGAAAAGGAAAATACAATATAAATGAATGCTTTTCAAAGCCATTTTAGAGTTTATTTCATTACAAAGATATTATTTTATTGAAATGCCCCGGTTTTTGAATAAATATACCTTAAGTATTTGGATTACATACAAATACAAGCTAATATAAATGCAAAGGGCCATCTTTAATAAGATGGCCCCCCCTTTTACATTAATAATTTAGATTTATTGTTTTATCATTTTCAGTATATCCAATTTTTGATTGGCTTTTAATTTCAGGAGGTAAATACCCGAAGGCAAGCCATCCGTATTAACACTATATGTATAAGTACCAGGTTGTTTTTGTGCCTTTTCAATCATTGCCACTTTTTCTCCTAATAAATTATACATTTCAAGCTGGATATCACTCTTTTCAGTCAAAACCACCTTTACTGTGGCTGATGAAGTATGTGGATTAGGATACACCTCCATTAAATGAGCTATTCTATTTTCAAACTGCTTAACAGAAGTCATCATACACGTTGGATGAATTGAATCCTGACCTGCCATAAAATCAAGACAATTATGCACTGTAGCACCATTTATTGTAAAATGATAAGTACTGTCCATATACAAACCGGGCATATCTACAAACATTTTATATTCGCCATCATCCAGGTTATTGATTTCAAACTGTCCATCAAGGCCTGTTTTATCTTGTCGGAATGCTGAACCACCCGGTTCTTTTCTTACAATTATATCAATACCTGGAATGGGATTATTAACACGAATTCCCCAATTCAAATTAAGAAAGCCACTTAACTGTCCCTGTCCAGCAGGTTCAGGATGGTACTGAAGATGTATTTTATGTCCATCAGAAGTACTATCGTTATATGTGCTAATTGTAGGTGCGCCCAACCAATCTGTAGTATCACCATAATAGGTGGTTAGTGCATTTGGGAATGTGTCCAGATCGGGCCTTATAGCAACCCTGTATTGTCCGTAAGGTATACTATCAAACTTAAAACGACCTAGTGTATCCAAAGGTACTTTTGCAAGGATGTCGTCTTTGGAAAAGTTAGAATGCTCGCGGTATAAATACGCTTCGCCATATTTAACAACATTGAGTTCATTTAATGAATCATAAACGGTACCAGATATATAGCCAAAATCAACCGGCAATGTATACCACCCATAATTAACACTTGTATTTGCCTGGTTTACATTCAAATACATAAGAGCAGAAGCTCCAAAAGTATTGTTACGAAGGAAGGAGTATTCTATATAATTCTCTATTAATGGGTTACCCGGAACTCCTAAAAACGTTCCACCAAGCGAAAAGGCACTGTCTACTCTTTTTACAGTAATTTTAGTCAACAATACATCATCATAAAATTTGCCATCAGGCATGGTTATGCTACCATAACCAACCGCTGTCATGCCTTTATATTTTGTGCTCCTTATCATTACATTAAACCCAGAGATACGTCCATAGGTAATCACTTTGGATGTATCGAGAATTTCCCTTTGATAATATACATTTGCAGGAACATACAATTCTCTTTTTGTATATATAGCTGTTGTGTCATTCATTATGTAATCTCCTGAAGAAGGCACAGCCTTGGTACTTCGTCCTCCAACCATATATAATCCTCCAGTGTCTACAACATAATATGAATATAAAGAATCTATCTGAGATAATGGCGCAGTTAAATAAGAACCATGAGTTGAACTTTGAAAATTCGAGAAATATGGTGTTGTATCCGGAACGAATGTTTCTATCCTATACGGTGATGTGGGACTTGTAAATTCAGTTGAGTAGTCCCAATAGTGATCGACACCAGGAGCCGGGACTGTAATTGTTGAGTTCATATCCCAGATTTCGACAACAGCAGTACCTCTAACTGGTAAATAGGTTCCTTCAATGACAGGCCCTACAATCTGAGAATACGACAAATAACCTGAAATTGTTAAAATGAGAGTAAGGGCTTTTTTCATAAATGTATATTTTAAGGTTAGACAAGCTAATTAAACGGTTAAACATAAATTTTATCGGTTAAAGCACAAAAGTTTAACGTATATTGGCTTATAAAGGTTATTAACAATCTTAACTATTTTTTTAAATTTATTCCTAATTCGTCCAATTGAGCCTGGGCAATAGTTGAAGGCGAATCAATCATCACATCGCGGCCCGAATTATTCTTAGGAAAGGCAATGAAATCACGGATTCCTTCGGCCCCACCAAACAAAGAGCAAAGGCGGTCGAATCCAAAAGCCAAACCTCCGTGTGGCGGAGCACCAAATTCAAATGCATTCATCAGGAAGCCGAACTGTGCCTGGGCCTCCTCCTTGGTAAAGCCCAATAAGTTAAACATCCTGGCCTGAATCTCCTTGTTGTGAATACGGATTGAGCCACCTCCTACTTCTACCCCATTAATAACCATATCATAGGCATTGGCCCTTACGGCACCAGGCTTTGTATCAATCAAAGCGATGTCTTCGGGCTTTGGCGAAGTAAACGGGTGGTGCATTGCGTGCCAGCGTTGTGTTTCCTCACTCCATTCAAGCAAAGGAAAATCAATCACCCAATGGCAGGCAAATGTATTTTTATCACGTAAACCGAGACGGGTGCCCATTTCCAAACGCAGTTCCGACAAGGCTTTACGGGTTTTGTTTTCATCACCGGCCAAAATCAGGATCAAATCGCCAGGTTGTGCATTAAACGCTTCTGCCCATTTTTTCAGGTCGTCTGCATTAAAGAATTTATCCACTGAAGATTTGATGGTTCCATCGGCATTGTAACGGGCATATACCAGTCCGGTAGCGCCAATTTGCGGGCGTTTTACAAATTCTGTCAGCTCATCGAGCTGCTTGCGGGTATATTCGGCTGCGCCTTTTGCGCAGATACCTACAACCAATTGGGCCTTTTCAAAGACAGGGAAAGCCTCCCCCCCGGCCGCTCTCCAAAGGAGAGGGGAATTAGTGGAGTTGTTTTTAAGTTCAACGAATTTCATTTCGAAGCGGATGTCAGGCTTATCGTTACCATAGTATTTCATGGCATCTGCATAGGTCATGCGTGACAGGGTTGGAATATCAATACCCTTTACTGCTTTAAATAAGTGGCGCACAAGGCCCTCAAACGTGTTTAATATATCTTCCTGCTCCACAAAAGCCATTTCGCAATCGATTTGGGTAAATTCCGGCTGACGGTCGGCACGCAAATCTTCATCGCGGAAACATTTCACAATCTGATAGTACCGATCAAATCCACCCACCATAAGCAACTGCTTAAATGTTTGAGGCGATTGAGGCAAAGCATAAAACTCGCCCTGGTTCATCCTGGACGGTACAACAAAGTCACGGGCTCCTTCAGGAGTAGATTTGATAAGCACCGGTGTTTCCACTTCCAGGAAATTTAACTTATCCAGGAAATTGCGGGTTTCAATTGCCATCCTGTGGCGCAGTTCAAGGTTTTTTCGAACCACATTACGCCTTAAATCCAGGTAACGGTATTTCATGCGGATATCGTCTCCACCATCGGTCTCATCTTCGATAGTAAAGGGAGGCACAATAGCAGCGTTCAGAACTACAATATTATCGGGGTATATTTCAATATCGCCTGTTGCGATTTTATTGCTTTTGGAATATCTTTCGGTTACTTTACCTGTAACGCTTATAACAAACTCGCGGCCCAAGCTACGCGCAACATCAACCACTTCCTTTGAAGCATTTTCCGTCTCAATTGTTACCTGTGTAATTCCATACCTGTCGCGCAAATCGATCCAAAGCAATGAGCCTTTATCCCTTAAGCCCTGCACCCATCCGCTTATTGTAACCGTTTGCCCGGCATTTGAAGCTCTTAATTCTCCGCAAGTATGTGTTCTTAACATAAAAAATTAGATTTGAGATGTTAGATATGAGATGTTAGAAAAGCTCCATCTCTTTAATATTTAAGGCGAATTTACTAAAAAAAGTAATCGTTTCCTGAAATAGATTCCCTGTTTGTTTGCCGACAGCTTTCACCAAGAATAAAGGTGTCTATTTGTATTTGCTTAAAGTTTATATAAGGGAATAGCGGGGATGGTTAAATTTTATTATTTTCGTCAGATAAAGCCATTTTTAATCATGTCCAGGAATCTACAACTTGTTACTCTTTTAAGAAAATGCTTTTCGGGCGATAAAATTTGCATTTTTTACCGTGGAAACTTTGATGATATATTTACCGACAAGCTGATTTCCCTGGCAGAACATGATGCTGAAAAAAAGGCAAAAAAAAGAATTTCGTTTTTAATATCTGAAAGTTTTCAAAATATCGTGAGGCATGGCAATGCGGAGCTGGGCCATGCACATGACAGCTTGTTTGGAATGCGCTCGGTTGCACCTTTCTCACATATTTTTTCGTCCAATACAATAACTGAAAAAGATAAAGCCTACCTGGAAGAAAAGCTTGGATTTATAAACCAACTTGATCCGGAACAGCTTAAACTGCATTATACAAAAATATTGTCGGAAGGAAGCTTAAGCGATAAAGGAGGTGCAGGTCTGGGACTTATAGAGATGGCGAAACGGTCTAAAAAACCTATACAAACGGAGTTTAAGGAACATAAAGATCATACGTTTGCATTTAATATGCAGATCGATCTTATTGTTGATGATAATGCACCTGCAGATCTGCTTGAAAATCCAATGACCATTGAGGAAAATACAGCGATGTATGACCTGATGACGGACAACAATATGATATTTCTTTACAAGGGCGACTTCAGCGATGAAACGATAAGCCCGATGCTTAATATACTTGAAGGCAACACAGTTAATAGCGGTGATTCCATTGGCTACAAGATTTATCATGCAGCAGTTGAGCTCATGCAGAATGTGGTACGACATGGTGCCAACCCAAGTACAAAAGAAGGCATATTTGCAATAAACAGAACCGAGAACGGTTATTTTTTGTGCACGGGTAATTATGTAACAGGAAACAGCTTTACTATTGGGGAGTATATTACCAAACTGAATTTGCTGAATAAAGACGAACTTAATACTTTGTACCGCCAACAATTAAAGGCTAGTGTTAATTTACCTGAAAACAGTGCTGGTGTGGGATTGATTGACTTAAGAAGAAGTTTTATGACACCAATAGAGATTAAGCTTGCAGAAGATAAAAACGGACACTATTTAACCATTGGAATAGAAATACCTTTTAGTGATGGAAAACAAAATAATTAATGC
>JAGVJJ010000070.1 GCA_020051175.1 Bacteroidia bacterium
TATGGGCGTAAATGACCCGAAAGAAATAATGGCAATCACCTACCGCCTGCAAGGTGTTTTGCGTAAAATGGAAACCGGTGGAAAACCGGTAGTAGCGGCCATTAACGGCACAGCTTTAGGCGGAGGCTATGAAATATGCCTTGCCAGTCATTACCGTGTTGCTGTAAATGATCCAAAAATCCAGATAGGTTTGCCGGAAGTGTTGCTGGGACTGCTTCCCGGAGCAGGTGGCACTCAAAAGCTGCCCCGTATGATTGGTATCCAGGAAGCGCTGCCTTTTTTACTGGAAGGTAAAAAAATACGTCCGGAACAAGCGCTGAAAAGCGGACTGGTAAATCAACTGGTAGATACACAGGAACAGCTTATCCCTGCTGCAAAACAATGGATATTGACTGTTGGTAAGTCTGTTCAGCCATGGGACGAAGAGAAATTCAGGGTTCCGGGAGGAGAAGTGCAAAGCCCGAAAATATTATCGATGCTGCCTGCCGCTGCGGGATTGGCATTGAAGAAAACATACGGTAATTATCCTGCTGTAACGGCTATTCTGAACTGCGTTTACGAAGGGCTGCAATTACCTATCGACAGGGCATTTAATGTAGAGTGCCGCTATTTCACACAATGTGTTTTATCGCCTGAATCAAAAAACATGATTCGTACCATGTTCATTAACCTTACAGAGGCAAATAAAGGCGAAGCACGTCCGAAAAGTGTTCCTCCAACAAACATTAAAAAAGTGGGAATATTAGGTGCGGGAATGATGGGTGCTGGCATTGCGTATGTAGCGGCCGTAAATGGGCTGGATGTAGTATTGAAAGATGTTACCAAAGAGTCCGCAGAAAAAGGAAAGGCATATTCTGTAAAACTACTATCTGAAAAACTTTCCAAAAACCAATTGAGCAAAGAGAAATACGATGAACAATTAAATCGTATTGTTACTACCGATAATCCTTCAGACCTTGCTGGTTGCGATTTAGTGATTGAAGCTGTTTTTGAAAACCGTGAGCTGAAAGCAACTGTAACACAAGAAACAGAAGCAGTACTTTCGAAGGACGCTGTATTTGCATCCAACACCTCTACCCTTCCTATAACCGGGTTAGCAAAGGCTTCGGCACGTCCGGCCAATTTTATAGGACTGCATTTCTTTTCACCGGTGGATAAAATGCAATTGGTAGAAGTGATTCTTGGTAAAAAAACATCGGACTACGCTATCGCCATGGCCATTGATTTTGTAAAGAAAATCAAGAAAACTCCCATCGTGGTGAATGATGGAAGAGGCTTCTATACCTCGCGTGTATTCTCGTCTTACCTGTTTGAAGGCATGGAATGTCTTGCCGAAGGTGTTGCTCCTGCATTGATTGAAAATGCCGGCAAAATGGCGGGAATGCCGGTAGGCCCATTGGCATTGGCAGATGAAGTGAGCATTGAATTGTGCTATAAAATCAACAAACAGACTGAAGCAGATACCGGTAAAAAGAGCGATGCGGCAGCTGTTGGCGTTATAAACAAATTTATGGAAGAGCTTGGAAGGCCTGGAAAAAAGGCAAAGAAAGGCTTTTACGACTATCCGGATGATGGCAAAAAAATGTTGTGGCCTGAATTGACCAGATTATACAAGCCCTTAGCACAACAGCCGGATGTGGAGGAAATAAAAAAACGTTTGTTATACATACAGGCTCTGGAAACAGTAAAGTGCATGGAGGAAAATGTGGTTACCAAACCTGCGGATGCCGATATCGGATCTATCCTGGGCTGGGGCTTTGCACCGTATACAGGTGGAGTAATTTCATTCATTGATACGATTGGCATTAAAAACTTTGTTGCAGAGTGTAATATACTTGCAAAAAAATATGGAAAACGGTTTAAGCCTACTACTAAACTAAAAGAGATGGCCGACAAAGGACAGAGTTTTTACCAGGTAAAGAAAACTGTTGAAGAGCCTGCGCTTTCGTAATGTAAAGTCTTAATTTTACTACCAACTCTCCCACTTTCTCGACAAGCTCGAAATGACCCGTATGGAGGCCATTTCGAGCTTGTCGAGAAACACAGGGAAGCAAATCTCATAATCTCTCAGAACTGCTCCCTCATTCAAATACCATGAACTTTTACGATCTCCCGAAAGAAGAACGTGTGCTGCTGGTTGAGAAAATAAACAAAGAACTTGTTTCGGAACTCAATACCGGTAAACAAAAGAAGATTATAACCTATTTTTCTGACGAGGATACTTATATCCGTAAAACAGCCTATCTCGCAATCGGTCGTATTTATATGGCCAATACTGTATTTCAGAAAAAAATAATTGACCTATTAGATACGCTTTTTACAGAAGAAGATTTTAAAATCCGCCAAACCGTTGTGAATGCTGCAGGTGAAATCGGAAAAAACGATTTTAAAACTGTCGAACATTTTTTTGAGAAGGGTTTGTTTGATACACATCATTCCGTGAGAAATGCAGTGATAGGCTCCGTCAAAAAAATGGGAGAAGTAAATCCCAAACCCGTGCTGGCTTGGGCAAAGAAATACCTGCATCATCCTGAAAAAGAGATAAGACGTGAAATCTGCCATGGTATTGAGCTACGCGGCAGAAAATATCCTCAGGATATTTTGCCTTTGTTAAAAGAGCTGCAATGGGACAAAACAGCACGGGTTTATAAAACCCTGGTACATGTAATTGGCCAGATTGCTTATAAAAAGGGATGTTTGGAAACAGTAGTGGAAGACCTTAAAACCTGGGAAAACAAAAAGCTAGTTCAGGAAGCTTTAGAGGAAATTATTGATGTGCATGACAGGTATAAAGATTTTGCCATTAAGACGCAGGCAGAAGCAATAGCATATATAGAAAAGCACTACAAATAAACAACCTCAGGCGCTATAGACTACTCTATTGTTTTCAGTAACGTTTTCAATTCCTCACTCTTATCAGGATATCCTAACTTTTCATAGGAAGAGATAAGGTTACGAAGCAAACGCCTTACAATTTCAAGGTTGGAGCAAGGTTCGTAAAAGATAGGGAGTTGCTCCAATTTCAATTGCTTTAAAAATGCATCAATTTCTTTTTGCCCAAACACAGTGCCTTTGCTGAACGGGTTGATGTAAAACAATACATTACTGCCTACACTGCCCTCTTTTGAAGGAACTCCCATGTGCTCCACATCAATATAGCATAAAATAAAATGCTCCGGCAGATTAACACCATAAATAGGAATATCAAGACTTTGAGCGATAATAGTGTAAATGATTGATAGCAACAGCGGGTTACCTTTTTTACTCTCCAATACATTGTTGATGTATGAGTTCTGAGGTGCGTGGTAATTGGTAGTATTACCGCTGAAATTATGCACATCAAATAAAATATGATTGATAATTTTTACTTTCTCAAGTGCAGTAATATTGTTATTCAGCTCCAGCCATACATCGTGCTTAATCTGATCAATCTGTTTTTTTACTTTTGCAAAATCAATATCCGGGTACTGATAACGGGCAATGAGCATCGCTCCTTCCAGGAGGTTCTGCTTATCGGGATGTGACCAGTCTTTCAGAGCATCTTTTATCAGGTCAAACTGGATCTGGTGAATAATATTCTCAATACGGTTCTGAATAAGGGTATCAAACGAGTGTTCCCAGGCATCTTCCAGCACGGGAATAACTTCCTGTCCTAAGGACAAAAACTTCATGCTTACCTGCTCAAACACCTTTTCATCCGGGTCGTCAAGTAAACTGATAAGTGCGTTTAGTTCCTTTTTATTCATAGTCTGAGAATTATGTATTCACTACCCTTAAGTGTCGACTACAAAAGTATACCAGATATAAATGGGTTTTGTTACACTAAACAGAAGATTTCAACCCTTGTTTGTTAATAGGGCCTGTGCAAATCGCTGTTCATAAGTGCCCTGGCACTATGCACTGCAAGGGATACAGGAGGAGATTTTTCCCCAATTCAGAAGTGATAGGCGTAAAGTGTTCTGTGCCTCTGTCCGAAGAGCTCCCATGGACAGCATGGTGGATGGATGTGTATAAGCCACACTGTGTCTTCGACAGGCTCAATAACCTAATGATAACGAATTAACTAATGACCAATAAACAAATTACCCATTATCCGTCCAGGTAGGAACATTACCAAAAACAGGCTGAACACTCATTACAGGAATCTTGGAATGGTTCACAATCTGCTGGGCGTAAGTACCCATGAGCCGGCCTGAAATACTTTCTTCCTGATCCGTCATGATGATGATTAAATCCGCATTTACAGCTTGGGCCTGCTCGGTAGTCATAATGGCCTGGTTACTTCCTTTAACAATAGATGTTGTGCAGGTTAAGCCGCAGCGGTTGATGTATTCAGCAATCTGCTCTATCTTTATTTCAAACTTGTTCAGCTCTTTTGCATCATCAAAATCTGCGAGCCCAACCACCTGGATGTGCGAAGAAAAGTGGCGTGCCATAACGATGGCATGGTTTACTTTCTGACGGGAATGAACGGAGTTATCTATTGGCAGCAATATAGTGCCGAAGCTTACCTTTTTAGCATGTGTCTGTACGGTTAATACCGGGCAGTTAGAGCTTGTAACCACTTTATATGCATTGCTGCCTATAAAAAATTCAACAAAACCAGAAGTTCCGTGAGTACCCATCACTACCAGGTCCACCTTCTGTTCTTCAGAAACAGATATAATTTCGCTGAAAATTGTGCCGTTGGCAGTGATACAGGACGACTTCACACCATAATTCAAAAAAACATCCTTGGCAATGTCTTCCAGTCGTTTTTCTATTGAGTTAATTATCCCTTCAGGTGCATTAATGCGCATTTCAGGAACCACGATGCTGAATTTTTCCCAATGCTTTTCCACCACGTGCAGGAGCACCAGTTCCGCTTTAAAGGCCTGAGCTATGCTTGCCGCATGTTCAATCGCCAGGAAAGCTGTTTCTGAAAAGTCAATCGGGATAAGGATTTTTTCAACTTTGAATGTGCTCATGGGTAGGTGTATTAGACTGCTAATTACTAATTTTTACTAATGTACTAATTATATATTGCTCCATTTCATTTCCAACAAAATAACCGCGGAAAGTTTGAGCTCAGTTTTTTCTACTCAGTCGTTTCATAACTAATAACCAATAACCCAATAACTCAATAACCAATAACTATTTTTAAACCTTCTTCAAAGCAGCAATTGTATCCATAGGATTAGGGGACGAAAACACGGTATTGCCCGCAACCAGAACATTAGCACCGGTATCCAACAGCTTTTTATAATTGTTCATATCCACTCCCCCGTCAATCTCAATAAATGCATCGGATTTAAACACACGTATCATTTCAGTAAGCATGGATATTTTCTGGTATGTATTATCAATAAATTTTTGTCCGCCAAAGCCGGGATTAACACTCATTACACATACAAGATCAACATCAGCAATTATATCGGTTAAAAGGCTGGCTGAAGTATGAGGGTTAATAGCAACACCGGCTTTCATGCCTAGTCCTTTTATAGCCTGCAGCGTACGATGCAGGTGCGGACAAGCCTCTAAATGAACCGTTAAAACATCGGCTCCGGCATCTCTGAATTGCTGCAGGTACCTGTCAGGGTCAACAATCATCAAATGAACATCCAGTGGCTTTTTTGCATGCTTTTTAATCGCTTTCACTACCGGGAAACCGAAGGAAATATTGGGTACAAACATTCCGTCCATAATATCCACATGAAACCAGTCGGCCTGGCTGTTGTTAATCATTTCAACATCACGTTGTATATTGGCAAAATCGGCTGATAATACGGAAGGGGCTATTAAATGGGACATTCTTATTCAGATATATTTATTGTTTAAGAATAACAAAAATACGAAAATCGCAATAGCATTAATAGTTTATCAGCCCTAACTATTATTTTATATTTCAAAACGTTAACCCAATGCCTAGTTTCAGCGTTGGCACAATCAAGAAATCGCGGTACTGTGGTCCTTTTACCTGGCCTATACCGAGCCCAATACTGCCATCGACATACGACCGTTTTCCGACCTTTCGCTGAATACCGTATTGCAGGCTGACTGCAGATATAAAGCTATTTCCTCTTCCACTCTGCTGCCAATACCAATATTCGTCCTTCTTATAACTGTTGATACCACCTTTTATTTCAAGTGCGAAATAATTGCCTGAAAAACCTGTTGATTTTCCCAGGCGTTTTCTCCTGTCAAGATTATGATAATAACGTATCTGCAAAGCTAGTGACTGGTGAAAATTCACATTTTTCCATGCAAAGGATTGCAATGCCCAACTACTGCCAACCATAGCAGAATAATTTTTGCCTATGCTTTCAAAACCTGTAACAGAGTTGAGGTTGAGTGACCATTTTGGAGCAATTTTACGTTCATAAGCTATATTAAAACCATTAAACAAGGTTCCTAAGGCATTAAACTTCCAGATACCAACATCATCACCGTCATTTACCAGTTTCTTTTTCGAAACGGGAGGTTCTTCCTGCAATTGCAAATTAATTTTTTCATCAGTGGTCTGGGCACTCAGGCTCATAAGTCCTGAGGCTCCAATAAACAGTAGTCCCAATAATTTTCTCATGTGAATTAAGATTTATGATTAAATTTTGGGGTATGACGGCTTATGATTAGAATAAGTTACCAAAAAAAAGAGGGAGAATCTTCATTCTCCCTCCTTTTTACATTAATTAACATATGTTACATATCTATTATCCAAGGTATGTTTTCAATATTTTGCTTCTTGAGGTTTGTTTCAGCCTGCGGATGGCTTTTTCTTTGATTTGGCGCACACGTTCGCGGGTAAGTCCTATTTTCTCCCCTATTTCTTCAAGCGTCATGGCATGTTCACCATTTAGTCCGAAGTACAACCGAACCACATCCGCTTCACGGGCAGTAAGGGTATGCAAAGCACGTTCAATCTCCCTGCGCAATGACTCATGCAAAAGACTGAATTCCGGACTTGGGGTATCTTCGGCCTCCATTACATCGTACATACTGCCTGCATTTTCGTCACCTGTAGCCAAAGGGGCATCCATAGAAACATGGCGACCCGTTATTTTCATGGATTCTTTAACTTCCAGTTCTGTAATTTCAAGGATACCGGCAATTTCCTCGGGGCTCGGCTCTCTTTCGTACTCCTGCTCCAATTTGGAGAATGTTTTGTTGATACGGTTGATGGAACCAATTTTGTTGAGCGGTAAACGAACAATACGCGATTGTTCGGCCAAAGCCTGAAGAATGGACTGACGAATCCACCAAACGGCATAGGAAATAAATTTAAACCCCCGGGTTTCATCGAAACGCTGTCCGGCCTTAATCAGACCCAAATTACCTTCATTTATTAAATCCGGCAAGCTAAGTCCTTGATTTTGGTACTGCTTGGATACAGACACAACGAAACGTAAATTGGCTTTCGTTAATTTTTCCAGGGCAGCCTGGTCACCGGCACGTATCCTGCGCGCGAGCTCCACTTCCTCATCGGCAGTAATTAAATCTACTTTACCTATTTCCTGTAAGTACTTATCGAGTGACGCTGTTTCGCGGTTGGTAACCTGCTTGGAGATTTTTAGCTGCCTCATAAAATGTATATTTTTAATGAACGGATATACGGCTGGGTTTTAGGAATGTTTCAAATCTAATGAAATTTTTCCGACAAACCTATTTTTTTTGCCGATGAAATGAGACTACGAATTACGGATTTGTGCGAATAACGAATCTGCGATGGGTTATTGGTTATTGGGTTATTGAGTTATTGGTCATTTAATTTGCTAACTGCCAACTGCCAATTGCAAACTGTTAAATTGCTCAATTGCCAAATTAATATTATCTTCGTCCCCTAAGTATGAAACCCCGCATCATTTTAGATAGCAAGCATTTCGAGATTACCGTTACACGGCTTTGTTATCAGCTGATTGAAGTCCATAATGATTTTTCACAAACAGTAATTGTGGGCCTTCAGCCACGCGGTATTTTCCTTGCAAAACGCATCCAGAAAAAGCTTACTGAAATCCTGAAACTTCCGGCAAAAAAAGAAATCATGTGCGGCAGTCTTGACATTACTTTTTTTCGCGATGATTTCCGCCAGAAAGAGCTGGTACCCAGCAGTACCGAAATGGATTTCGACATTGAAAACAAAAATGTGGTGCTGATTGATGATGTGCTTTATACCGGAAGAACCATACGTGCCGGCCTGGATGCCATGCTTGCCTTTGGAAGACCTAAGGATGTGGAGCTGCTGGTGCTTATTGACCGCAGGTTGAGCCGCCACCTGCCGATACAGGCAAAATACGTAGGCAAAACCATTGATTCTATTGCCTCGGAAAAGGTAAAAGTAGAATGGAAAGAAAGCGAAGGAGCGGATAAAGTGACATTGATGAACTACTAAGTTGGAGAATTGGAGAGTTAGTGATTTGGAGAGTTGGAGAGTTAGTGATTTGGAGAGTTGGAGAGTTGGAGAGTTGGAGAGTTGGAGATTTGGAGAGTTCGAAGAGATATAGAAATGAGATGGTAAATAAATATGTGCTGGAAAGACTTAGAGTAGAGATTTTACGGGCAACAGATAGAAACAATTGTAAATTTTTGTTTTATGAATCAGAGAACTTGGAAGATACAGGTCAGTATAGGTGCCTAATCTTCCAATTCTCAAAATCACTAACTCACTAAATAAATCCGGATGAGTTCATTAAGTACCAAACATTTACTGGGAATAAAAGATATCACTGCTGACGATATCAACCTGATACTCAATACGGCAGAAAACTTTAAAGAAGTGATCAACAGGCCTATTAAAAAGGTGCCTTCTTTACGTGAAATTACCATTGCCAACCTGTTTTTTGAAAATTCAACGCGAACAAAACTTTCTTTTGAGCTTGCTGAAAAGCGCCTGAGTGCAGATGTGATTAATTTTTCATCTTCAACATCCTCAGTTAAAAAGGGGGAAACCCTTATTGATACGGTAAATAATATCCTTGCCATGAAAGTAGACATGGTGGTAATGCGGCATCCTAACCCGGGTGCGGCTTTGTTTTTATCCAAACATGTTAATTCTAAGATTATAAATGCCGGTGACGGGGCACACGAACATCCTACACAGGCCTTGCTGGATGCATTTTCGATAAGGGAGAAGCTGGGTAACCTTAAAAAGAAAAAAATAGCCATTGTAGGCGATATCCTTCACTCGCGTGTGGCACTTTCCAATATTTTCTGCCTGCAAAAATTAGGTGCTGAAGTAATGGTTTGCGGCCCTACCACCCTGATGCCAAAATACATCAGCAGCCTGGGCGTAAAAGTGGAACATAACCTGAAAAAAGCCCTTGAATGGTGTGATGTAGCCAATATGCTGCGCATACAGCTGGAGCGCCAGGATATTAAATATTTTCCTTCTTTACGTGAATACACCATGTTGTTTGGCTTAAACAAAGAGCTGCTGGATTCTCTATCCAAGAAAATTGTAGTCATGCATCCCGGCCCTATTAACCGCGGTGTGGAAATTACCAGCGATGTAGCCGACAGCGACCAAAGCATTATCCTTGAACAGGTAGAAAACGGGGTGGCCGTGCGTATGGCGGTGCTGTTTTTGCTTGCGGGGAGGGTGTGAGGACTCTTATTGCCTAAAAACTATAACCAAAATTCAAAAGCAACGATTGCCTTTTTAGTGCAGCAGTTGAGCCAAATGGTGTATAGGCGGATACGGGATACATCCAACCGTTTGTATCAAAACGAAATCTGAGTTCGCAAAAAAATTGCTTGTTTTTTATAAGAAAATTCTTTCCAATGCCAATCATTGCCACAGTACCAATTCTGCCATTTTTTGAGGTTTTTAGGTACATTTCACCCTCTGATACAGGAAGAATAGAATCTTTTTCCAAATTCATATCCCTTTTGTAAAGCAAAACATTTGTTTTTGTCGCAGCAACGTAACTAAAACCATAACTCAAAAGAAAATAACCCGCTTTACTGATTTCACGCTTTGTTCTTACTTTTACAATTAAGGGCACATCTATTGAATGCATCGTAAGAGTATGGTAATAATAGCTATGCTTTTCTGGTATATATTCGTAGGAAACAGAGCTAAAGCCTCCTCTCGTTCTTGAAAAATTAATTTCAGTGGCAAAAGAAAACAGTTTCGGTAAAGTTAACTCCTCTTGCACCATAGCAGAAAAACTGGAATTGCTCTTATCACTTATTATTCCCGAATGCCCTACCCCAGTTCCAGAGGCATTGAGCCAGGAAATACCACCTCCAAACATTACAGCGGTTCTATACTCCTGGGCAGCCCCCAATAAAGGAGTAAGTAACAAAAATATATAAGTGCAAACGCGCATCGGTTATTGAATTTTTACCATTCGTTTTGTTTCTTTAAAAGTGTCAGCTTCTATGGTACAAAAATATACACCGGATGGAATATTGAACCCTTCAAATGAAATTTTATACGTTCCGGCTTCATGCATTTTTCTATTCTGCAATACAAATAGTTCCAGCCCGGATTTATCACTTATGCTTATTCTTACAGATTGTGAATCCTTTATACGATACTCAATGGTGGTTGAGTTACTAAAAGGATTAGGAAAATTTTTAATTTCATATTCACTATCATTTATAAGATTTGTTTCCCCTTCCCATGTCACAAGATATTCCTTTACAACAGGTGGGTAGTTTGAATTACCAGAATTCACAATAATCCCCATTGGATATTGAGTACAGGTAAAAAACGGATCTACATAAGCGTAGAACTGTGAACCAGTCTCAATATTAGTACCGTCAGCCAATAACACTTCATTTCCAGCATGGAATGTCACATTTGCACCGTTTGCTAACGTATAATCGCCAACAGAAACCGTATTAGTAACATTTCTTCCTGCCTCAATTGTATTCATTGAATTGTGAGTTTGAGTAGTTGAAATCGTTTGGTTTTGAAAGTAGGAATCTACTGCAAGGTTACTTAAAACCGAATAATTCCAGGTAACTTGATATGGCTGCACAGGAAACCAGCCAACAAAATTGTGATTAATATCATATGCCTCCCAAATATAAGTCTTTAAAGTAGCACTTGTTTGAGTAATGGAACTAATCTCCATATATCGATTGCCAAGATTTGGATTTGCCAAAGACAATCCAGAAGCTGTACCAAAAATATAGGGATTTGGGGTATTGGGAAAAGAAATATTTTTTGTGAGTTCATAAAAATTCACATAATAAGTTCCAGAACCTAGATTGAGGCAACCACCCGAGATTATTAACATTTGCTCGTAATCATTATGGGCAACATAATTCGTATATCCTGAAATATTATAAGTATTTATTTCTGAGCTAAAAGCATATCTAACTGCATTAAAAGCATTAATTCTACCGTACCCCATTTCATTATTCCAGGAACCATTTGTATATCCAGGGGTGTAGCAGTATTGGCCCACCTTATCACAACTTAGTTCCAGTATTTTTCTTACATCTGCTCCAGAAAGACAACGATTGACGGATAAAATTAATCCGACTACTCCCGCGGCATTAGGACAAGCAGCCGAAGTTCCAGTGAAATTTGATGTATAATTACCAGCCTCATAACCTCCCGAACCGCTAATATCTGTGGTATATATACCACTACCTGGTGCGACAACATCGAGACCTGTTCCATAATTAGAATAACTTGCTCTTGAATCAACATTTGTAGTTGCGCCAACAGCAATTACATTAGGATTACTTGCTGGCCATGAAACAACAGTATTATCATTGCCGGTAGCAAACAAAACAACACTTCCTAAACCTCCTCGTCCCAAAGTAACAGCATTAGATATTGCAGTATTTATATAAGCCGATTCATCCATCCCACCCCACGAGTTAGATAATACATCTGCTTGCCCATCATCCCACGCCCAATTTATCGCGTCAGCTGATTCCAATGCGCTAAACCCTAAACCACTTAAGTCAATACTAATAGGAATTATTGAACAGTCATAAGCAACCCCAGCAACTCCTATAGTATTATTACCTTTTGCCCCAATTATACCGGCTGTTGCTGTTCCATGAAATGCAGAACCATCTACTGGGCCACCATATGTCCCACCTCCTGTAGCGTCATACCCTGTTAGTAAATTTAAATCCGGATGGTTTAATTCTGTGCCATTATCAATTACTGCAATTTTTATGCTTGGCTTACCCGTAGTTATTGCCCATGCTTCTGGAATATCCATGTCAGCGTCACTAGCACCACCAGTTTGGCCAGTGTTATTGAGTGCCCATTGCTGCGAATAGTATTCATCGTTAGTAAATAATCTTACTGTGCTTAAAAAATCAGGTTCAGAAAATACAAACTTTCCAGTTTCGTAAAAATAGTTTGCTAACTCTAGCGCATTTCCAGTTGACTTTTTATCTACATTAATGACATATATCAAATTATCATACTTATCCTGTCTAAAAACACTTGTTTTTGTATTATTTAGCAGCGCTTCAAGTTCTATAATTGAGGTAGTTTTCTCCAGCTTAACAATAAATTTGTCAGTTAGTGTCTTCTTGTAATCATTAGATGAACGATAATAAAGATTAGCATAATCAACCTTTTCATCGCTATTTAGTGCTATAATTAACTGCTTCAGGTCATTAAATTTTAAATTTTCAATTAATTCGGCCGTGACAAAATTACTTCTATGAATGTTTTTTACTGAAATAGGCTTTATTTTTGAATTTAAAGAGATAAACTCCTTTATTGATTCAAATGATAGCTCCTTGTTAAATTTAATTAATACCTTATCCAAAGAAGGTTGAAGCGAAACTTTCTTATCTCCATAATAGTAGTAATAGGTATCTTGGGCGTTAATCCTACCAATTATAATTATAAGCATAAAGGCATATAGTAATACTGTTTTCATTATTAGAAAAAATTTAATTCATTTTCAAAAACTTAACTTATTATATTTATTGGTTTATTGAATTTATTTACTCTCTAAAACTTCTATCCTCTTGTTTTGCTCAATAATGTAAAGCGTCAACTCCTCAATTTTCTGCATCTGCAATTTTAAAAGCTCTCCCAAATCAGCTCCACTTTTTTCAATTTCTTTAGCTGTAGGTATTTCAGGTAAGTGCCCATTTTGTTTAATAAACTGCTCTATTTCCTTTAAGCTTTTGAGTTTATATTCTTTATTAAAAACAAAATCCGGCCAAGTGGTACTGGTCACTTCCACTTTAACAGCTTTTGCTCCAATAGTACCATTTACTGCTAGTTTATAACTATTAGGGTTATTAACTAAAGCCGTTCCAATACCAACATTTCCGTTTTTTAAAACGGTTATAGCATTTGAACGCGAGGAAGTACTTGAACCATTTCCGATGACAAACAAAGGCTCTGTGGCTACCCAACTACTAGTCGTACCTGATATTAAATTATATTGCCCAATAACAAATGAGCAATAAGGTTGTGCTGTGGTTGCTATGCCAAATGTTGTTGCAGTGTTACCGGATGCAATCGTGCTATTACCAAAAGCCGTAGAATAACCTCCAGATGCAGTTGTTAGCTGTCCAAAAGCTGTAGAAACACTACCTGATGCAGTGGTTTGGGTTCCAAAAGCTGTAGAAACATAATGAGAAGCAACGGTATTCTGCCCAAAGGCTGTCGAATAATCAGCAGTTGCTTGTGAGTTGTATCCCATCGCAACAGAGTAATCCCCTATATTTGCAGCATCCCATTGTGTTCCATTTACAACTCCTGCTCTAAAAGCTGCTATTGATGGTATCCACATCATTCTTGTTCCCGCACCGCTTGTTGGAGTAGAACCACTTGTTCCATCAATTAAAAGACCTCCATTATTAACATGCAATTTAGTCAAAGGACCTGTTGTACCTACCCCAACATTACCATTAGCCTTTATTATCATTTTGTCGCCACCATTTAGAGTAAACAGCACATCACGCCAAACTGACGAATTTTGACCTATTATAAGATCAAAAACTCCAGTAGTTCCTGATGGATTAGCTCCAATAAGCCGTCTGGCCGTTGCATCCTGTCTTTTGAACAAAAGTGTCGCTCCCGCATCGGTAGTACTTTCCTCAACAGCAATATCGCCTTTAACATTTAATTTATATGTTGGGCTACTCGTTCCAATCCCCACATTACCAGCACTATTGATTCTCATCCTTTCTGCAGGTGCGGTAGAGTTATCTCCTGTATAAAATTCAAATCTGCCCGGAATATAAGTCGCTCCTGCAGTGCCGTCCTGAGTTGCCTTTATCCACATAGATTGTGCAGCAGCAGAACTACTGTTTACCCCTTCGAACGAAATATAACCTAAAGCATCACCACTACTCGTTACCGTCTCTGTTCCAACACTAGTACCTCGAGATCTTCCTAAAACAAAGACTGGTGCATTTCCTGCAGAAGAATTTACATACGATTTAATAACAAGAGGCAATGTATTTGTCTTTGCTAAAGAAAACAGAGGAGTAGTCACTGTAAAAGCCGTTGTAATTGGAGTTGTTCCTCCCATCACAATATTACCACTATTTTCATACATTGCTGAAGGACCCTGCGAAGTGGCACCTGTAAACTTCGAAATATAACCTGTTTGCGCTATTGCAGCAGTTGTGAAAAATAAATAACCAGCCAGTACGGCCAAATAAAACGAGCGTTTGTTTGTTTTCATTGCTTTAATTTTTTGGAAGGAACTTTTGCGATTTTTTGGCAAACATATTACAAAAAAGCAGACAATGTGTAAAAAAATACGCTTAATGTGTAAAAAAATACAGATACTTATCAATATGCAGGAGTATTTATATTGATTTTGCTGAGAAAGGGCACTTATTAATAATTATTCTAAATTGAATATTGGCTCAAATTCATAACAAACCTTATAACCAATTCTTAAAATATTGGATAACCTGTCATATTTTTACTACCTTTGCACAAATTAACATTGTTATGCATTTTCAGATAGAAAAAACAGACAATTACGCTGTAATCAAACTTCAGGCTGAAAAGCTGGACAGTACGCTTGCTCCATCACTGAAATCAGAGCTGGTGGTATTGAATACTGATGGGGTTAAGAACATTGTGATTGACATGACAGCTACCCGCTATTGTGATTCATCCGGCCTCAGCGCTATACTTGTTGCCAACCGCCTGTGTAAAAACAGCCAGGGAACCTTTGTATTAACAGGTTTGCAGGATCCTGTAAAAAAGCTGGTATCTATTTCCCAGCTGGATACTATCCTGACCATTACCACCACGCTGGAAGAAGCTGCAGGACTCATTAAATAAAAATTTCAAATCAAATAAATAATAACCCTAATACTTTAAAACTATGATTAAAAAATTACTTTCTGTTGTTTTATTTACATCATCTATTGGAGTTTCAGCGTCATTTGCACAGGTTACTTGTGATGACAATACTAATTGCGTACCAAATAATGTTGATTTTGGTATTTGTCCAGACTCTGCAACAGGTATCGCTGCTGGTGATGTTGGAGTAGCATATTCTCAAAATATGAGTATTAAAATTCCGGCATCACAAGTTTCAGGTGGTCAAACTGTTACAGTAAGTGAACTTGCATTAACAGAAGTATTAATTGACACGGATACTTCATCAGTTGAAAACTATGTATCAATAACCACAATAGGTTTGGACTATATGGGAAATGGCTCAAACACTCTTACTCCTGGACAGCCAGGAAACACGTCTCCTGGTTTCACAATGACAAAATATTGTGCATGGCCAGCTCCAGGTAATGCTTGTGTTATCGTAAGTGGTACTCCAACGATGGCAGGTACTTTCCCTGTAAAAATAAAATCTCGTGCTCGGGTTGGCTCTTTTGGCGCATTTTTCTGGACACCAGCATCAGGTTCAACATCAGTACCTGAAAATAACGATTATAAACTTGTTATAAATGGCCCATCCAGCATCGAATTTATCGATATGACTAAATTTGCCGTATCACAAAACACACCAAACCCTTTCAACGAAAAAACCGAGATCAACTTCACTTCACCAGTTGTTACGGATGTTGATTTTAAAGTGTACAATGTTGTAGGTGCAGTTGTTTACAGCGAAAAAGTAAAAGCTGACAAAGGTTCTAATGTAATCACTTTAAAAGCAAACTCTTTTGCTCCAGGTGCTTACATGTACTCTTTAACAAACGGTGCACAAACAATTACAAAAAGAATGATTGTTTACTAAAACTTGGCAGGCTTTAAAAAAAGGCTGCATAGTTTTAGTTTATGCCGCAAATATGTAATATAATCTAAACGAAAACCGGATTTTTGCGGCATAACTCAATAATGCAGAATTTTGAATTGACCATTTTAGGTTGCAGCAGTGCAACCCCAACATCATCCAGAAATCCAACCGCTCAGCTACTAAACATAGCTGAGCGTTTTTTTTTAATTGATTGCGGGGAAGCTACGCAGATACAGCTGCGCAAATACAAGATTAAATTCCAGAAAATAAACCATATTTTCATCAGCCACCTGCATGGCGACCATTATTTTGGTCTGATGGGACTATTGTCCAGCATGCACCTGCTGGGGCGCACCAATGAACTGGATTTGTATTGTCCACCTGAATTGCAAGAAATCATTGAGCTACAGCTGAAGCACTCGCAAACGTACCTGAAGTATAAAATCATTTACCATCCACACCGTTATATCGACAACGATTTGATTTTTGAGGATAAAAAGGTGGAAGTACGCACCGTTTTGCTGAATCACCGTATTCCCTGCTGTGGCTTTTTGTTCAAAGAAAAACCTTTGTTATCCAACATTTCAAAAGATACAATTGAAGATTACCAGATACCGGTAGAACAAATTGTAGCCATTAAGAATGGTGCGGACTTTACAACAAAAGAAGGCAAGCTTATTCCGAATGCACAGCTGGTTACCCGCTTTGAACCCCGCAGCTATGCTTATTGCTCCGATACCTGCTACGATGAGCGTATCTTAAAGACCATACAGGGCGTGAACCTGCTCTATCATGAAGCAACTTTCATGAACGATATGCTGGACAGGGCAAAAGAAACTTACCATAGCACCACTATACAGGCGGCAACCATAGCTCAGAAAGCACAGGTACGTCAATTGATGATCGGGCATTACTCGGCACGGTATAAAGAGCTGGAACCGTTATTAGAAGAAGCGAAGAGTGTTTTTGAAAATACATTGCTTGCTGAGGAGGGTGAGAGTGTGAATGTGGCGTTTTAATTCCGTTTAACCGCTAAAACTGTGTGTTGTTCTTCTTTCTTGAAAAAAAAGAACCAAAATCCCGATAGCTATCGGGACAAGAACAAACGATTCCTGCCACACGGCCGACTCGGCATCGCGTTTGTTCAATCCCTACACACTGTTTCATTAGTTTATTTTGCGTGGTGATTGACAGTGTTTCCAAAAAAAGTCAACCAGTTTCTAAATACTTTCTTAATTTGGCTCTATAATTGTAAAAAGCAAACCACAACCAACCCTACTTTCTTATGAAAAAAACAATTATCACCCTATTTATTGCTTCCAGCGTACTTAGTACTGCATTTGCACAAAAAGAAGTTAAATACTCTAAGATTTATTACAAAAATACCAGCGCAGAAACCAGCGGAGTGACCGTATACATTGAGGATGCTGTTTCCACTGATGGAGAAACTAAGCTGAAGCTGAAGATTGACAACAGAACCAACGATTATATCATTTACAAACCCGAAGAAAGCAAATTTATGATTGATGGAAAGGAGCTGAAAACCGCTGAAAAATGGATGGTTGTTGCACCAAACAAATCGGAATCAAAGGTTTTGAACTTAAAAGGCGAAAACTACAATAAAGTAAAAAATTACTCATTTGTGTTAGACGGTTTGTACAAAACTTCTCTTGGAAACGTGAGTAAAACCGGTGATTTTAAGCTGCCTGCTACAAAAAATGATTTTTCGAACGGCAATTTTAACTGCAGCTTAAACAAGCTTTCAACCGAGGCGGAAGAAACTTCCATTAAATTCAACTGCTCCTATTCAGGCGATAAAATAGGTTTTATTTTCCCTGCAAAAGCTACGCTTATCATGCCTGACGGAAGCGAAATTGCCGTAACTAAATCAACATCAGCAGTTGCAAGCCTCCTGAAAAAGACAGGTGATGAGCCTGTTATTTTCCTGAAAAAAGGCGATGATAATTTCACATTGAAATACGGCAGCATACAGCTGTCGTCCAAAGGAATTGCCACCCCTGATTTTAAGCTGCCTGCCGCTTCCAATGATTTTAAAACCGGTAATTTCAACTGTGTTCTGGGAGATGTGTACAAAAAAACCGATGCAACAACTGCAAAATTCAAAGTCACTTATACCGGCAACAAAATCGGCTTTGTAAATCCATCCAAAGTATCTGTGCTCATGCCTGATGGCAAGGAATACGCGAATGCAAAAAGAACAGGCGCTATTATTCTTCCTGCTGGCAAGGATGGCAGCTTTACGCTTGGCTGGGATCGCATGACCGGTGGAAAAACAATGGACATGCAGTTTGCAGACATGATGATAAAATGGAACGATGCGTTTTTTGAAGGGGAAATGTCTGTAAAATGGAACGATGCTTTTGTGGAAAGCACACCTGAAAAAATAGCTTCTCAAAAAATGGAACTGGAGTTTGATGAAGCAACTTCCAATGCGAAGGGGAAATAGAAATTAGCTATAAATCAGCTCAAATTGTTCATTGCGAGCGGAGCGAAGCAATCCCATATCTATTGTGAGATTGCTTCGCTCCGCTCGCAATGACGTTTTTAATGTGTTTCAATTACATTAAACTTCCTGCAACTGTGCCCGAAAACACCCAAAAAATAGTAAATTTGATTATCCAAATTGAATCATGCAAACAGTTGTAAGAAAGGGAAGAAAGCGTATATTAAAAAGAACAGCACTGGTGCTGGCTTCCCTCCTGCTTATCTTTTTTACATATTTTATTCTTGCCATTCGCATATCCGAACCTGAAATAAAAGACCGCAGTGCTGAAAATACCGTGCGTTTGAACCCCTCACCGAATTTTTATACTCTTGGGAACAACTGGCTGAAAAAAAGTGAATCGGGGCTCTGGGAAATGTATATTGAAGGCGATGGCTTTGAAAGAGGGGTTGCCATTGGAAAACTTACCAAAGAGCTGGCAGAAAAGCAGGAAACGGCCTTTATCAAACAAATTAAAGAGCTGGTGCCTTCTGATGGTTATCTTACATTTCTTAAATACTTTGTAGCTTACTTTAACAGGAAGCTTCCGGAACATATTACAGAAGAATACCAGCAGGAAATTTATGGGGTTTCACTTTACGCATCTGATAAGTTTGATCACCTGGCACCCAAATATTACCGCATCCTTAATTACCATGGTGCGCATGATATAGGCCATGCACTCCAGGATAAGAACATGACAGTAGGCTGTACTTCTTTTGCGGCATGGAACCAGCATTCTGAAGACAATAAAATGATTGTAGGCCGCAACTTTGACTTTTATTCAGGCGATGAATTTGCCGAAAATAAAATTATTTGTTTCTGCAAGCCCACTACCGGGCACAAGTTTGTATACATTACCTGGGCAGGCTTTACCGGGGTGGTATCGGGCCTAAATGACCAGGGGCTTACCGTTACTATCAATGCTGCTAAATCAGATATCCCAACAGGTGCAGCAACCCCCATATCCCTCGTGGCTAAGGAGATTCTTCAATATGCAAAGAACATTGAAGAAGCCATGCACATTGCTGAAAAGCGTACCACCTTTGTGGCAGAATCCATACTTATAAGTTCTGCAAAAGATAATAAGGCTTTTATTATCGAAAAAACTCCAACCAAAACCAATCTGTATACCGAAAACAGGGAACAACTGGTATGCTCCAACCACTACATGAGTGAACTTTTTAAAAGTGATGTAAATAATAACAAGAATATTTTACAAAGTTCATCCGTATACCGCAAATTACGTATGGAGCAATTGCTGGAGCTACATCCTAAAATGAACTTTTCTGAAGCCGCAGATATACTGCGCAATCAAAAAGGCCTGCATGATAAAAACATAGGGCTTACCAATGAAAAAGGTATCAATCAGCTTATTGCACATCACTCTGTAATTGTCAAGCCTGCAGAAAGCCTGATTTGGGTATCAACACAACCCTTTCAGCTTGGAGAATATATCTGCTATGATTTGAATACTGTATTTGCAACAGCTTCGGGCTTGAATGAAAAAAAGGAAATTTATGAAAAAGATAAAATTGTTCCGGCCGATCCTTTTCTTAAATCGGACGATTATAAAAAATATCTTTATTTTAAGAGCATGAAAACCGGTTTGCTATATAGTATCAAAAGCGATTTTAATTTAACTGTTCCACAATCTTTTATTGATGCCTTCATACGCTCAAACCCTGAAAGCTATTACACATATTGGATTGCAGGAGATTACTACAAAAAACAGAAGGATAAAGAAAAAGCCATACAGTACTATAACATGGCTCTTACAAAAGAGGTGGCCACCGGTAAAGAAGAGGAGCAGATAAAGGAACGTATAATCGAATGCTCGAAAAAAGATTAATTGGCATGGAAAATAAAACTGAAAACATGACTTTGGAGGAGCTAGCGGCATTTCAACAAGCAGAGCTTCAGAAGCTGCTTGTTTACCTCGCTGCGAATTCACCATTTTACAAAAAGTTATTTTCCAAACACAACATTTTACCTGAAAAGACAATAACAGCCGAAGACTTTCAAAAAATTCCATTTACAAGCAAAGAGGATCTCCAGAAATACAATACTGATTTTTTATGTGTGCCACCAGCCCAAATTATTGATTATGTGACCACTTCAGGCACTATGGGTGAACCGGTAACCATTGCACTTACTGATAAAGATTTGGACAGGCTTGCCTACAACGAACACAATTCATTTAAAATTTCGGGAGGTAGCAATCAGGACATTTATCAGCTCATGACTACTATGGACAGGCGCTTTATGGCCGGGATGGCTTATTTCCTGGGTGCCCGTAAACTGGGTGCCGGCATTGTGCGGGTTGGCAATGGGATCCCGGAACTACAATGGGATACAATTAAGCGTATTTCGCCAACGGCAATCATTTGCATCCCTTCTTTTATTTTAAAGCTTATTGAGTATGCAGAGCAGAATGGCATCGACTATAAAAACTCCAGCGTAAAAAAGGCTATTTGTATTGGTGAGCCCTTGAGAAATGAGGACTTTAGCCTAAATACACTCGGACAGAAAATTGCTGAAAAGTGGAATTTGCAACTCTTTTCCACTTATGCCTCCAGCGAAATGGCGGCAGCCTTTACAGAATGTACGGCCGGTAAAGGCGGGCATTTGCAGGCCGACCTCTTGTTGATTGAAATTATTGATGATAACAATAAGCCAGTTACAGCAGGTGAAGCAGGCGAACTGGTAATTACTACACTGGGTGTGGAAGGCATGCCTTTGTTGCGTTTTAAAACCGGTGATATCTGCAGGCTTCACATTGATACGTGTTCCTGCGGCAGAACCACACCGCGTATAAGCCCTGTATTGGGTCGAAAAAAACAAATGATTAAATACAAGGGTACAACCCTATACCCTAGCTCACTTTATGATATTTTAGATACCATTGAACAGGTAAAAACTTACCAGGTGGAGATTTTCACCAATGATATCGGTACAGATGAAATCCTGATAAAAGTGGGTTGCGAAACATTTTCTGAGAACCTTGAAAAAGAAATTAAAGATCATTTCAGGGCAAAGCTCAGGGTGGCCCCAACAGTTCAGTTTGAGAAAACAGAACAGCTGAACAAGCTGGTATACCCCGAAATGAGCAGGAAACCTGTTAAATTTATTGATAAAAGAGTACATTTATAAACAATAATATATTTGTTAATGCAGCTAAATCCGCCACTTATAAGTGCTTTCGCCAGGGAGTTTAATTTTGAGGACATACGGCCTTATTATGATCATGAGGCTAGAAAAATTATGTTCAGGCTTCTTGAAGATCCTTTGTTTTTCAAACTGGTGAATTATTTATGGCCGGAGATGACCGCGGAAGAAGTACGCAGCAAGGCAGACAAGGTATTCAGCAATCTTGACTTTCAGCTGCAGTTCATGCATGCGGCTATACGTACCATCGTAGCTAAATCGTCCGATGGCTTAACATGCAGCGGTTTTGAGCAGCTCGATAAAAATGAATCCTACCTGTTTATTGCCAACCATAGGGATATATTGCTTGATTCGGCAATACTTCAGATATTACTGGTTGAAAATGGTTTTTCCACTTCTGAAATAACATTTGGAAACAACCTGATGGACAGTGGGTTTATCACTGATTTTGGAAGGCTCAACCGTATGTTTACTGTACAACGCGAAGGGACAAGCAAAGAACTGTATGAAATTTCAAGAAAACTTTCCGCTTATATAAGACATACCATTGAAGACAAAAGAACATCCGTATGGATAGCACAGCGCAATGGGAGAACCAAGGACGGACTTGACCTGACACAAACAGGATTGCTCAAAATGCTCAATATAAGCGGTACAGCAAGCTTTGAAAAAAATTATGAACAACTACGTATCGTACCTTTAACCATTTCATACGAATATGAACCCTGTGATGTATTAAAGGTAAAAGAATTGTACCTGTCATCACTGCACACCAAATACAAAAAGGCACACGGAGAGGATTTGAACAGCATTGTAACGGGAATACGACAACCCAAAGGGCGCATCCATCTTGCCATAGGAAAACCTATTGTTGAAGAGCTTCAGCGGCTGAATGAAATCAGCAACGACAATGAAAAAACAAAAAAACTAACAAGCTGGATTGACAAACAAATCTACACACATTACAAACTCTGGCCAACCAATTACATTGCAGCTGATTTGCTTGAAAAATCGGATAAATACAATCAATACTACACATCTGAAGAAAAATCCTCCTTTGTTTCTTATATGAAAAACTCACTTGCTGGTATTGATGGGGACAGCGATTTTATTGAGCAGCTATTTTTAAAGATATATGGGCAGCCGGTGTATTCGAGGAACCAAGCCCATTTGTAATTATCTGGTCTTTTGCGAGCCTGTTTAAAATTCCGCAAAAAAATGAAATTTAGCCATCCCGCGTTTCTCGACCAGCTCGAAATGACAGCGCGCAAGGTCATTTCGAGCTGGTCGATAAACGTGTGTAAAAGATATGTAAATAATTTGAATACATTTTAAACAGGCTCCGAATGAAAACAAAAAAAGCGCTGCCAGAAACCCTGACAGCGCTTTTTATTTCTGAGTGTATAACTCTTAGAAGTGCAATGCAAGACGGATAGTTCCCGCAGGACCAAATACTGAATTCATGTTATCAGTATCAAGACCAAAAGAAGATGATTTACCGGTTTTAGTAACAGCAGTAGTAGTAGCTGTTCCATCCCAGGTTTCAGTAGTAGTTTCACCTTCACCGGTTGTATTCAGAGCCAAGCCCCAGCCGAACTCACCACCGATAGCAATTTTCGGGAATAAGAAGTACTCAGCACCAATGAAGCCTCTTAAGCCCAAACCAAATGTTGAACCAGTTTTCACTTGTGTAGTACGGGTAGTACCAGCAGCAAGATTAGCAATTGGGTTTCCATAAGTCATGGTAGTTTTACCTGTACCTAACATGATACCAAGTTCTGCACCATAGAAACCTTGTAAACGTGTTTTACCTCTTCTTTTTTCCATACCAACGGTAAGTCCAATGTTTGAACCACCTACTTTAGTTACATCATCAACAAAAGTTGCAGGCGTTGTTGCCGGAACAACAGGTACTTTAGTTGCTGTAGAAGTAGAACCAAAATTCAAACGGATACCTGCGCGGTAAGCAGTTTGCTCATCCATGAAATATTTTCCAAGGATAGTTTGGTTGGTAGACAAGAAGTTAACAGTTGGAGCGGTGTTTAAACCGTTACCACCAATAAAATTACCTGCATAGTTCAAGAACGGAGTTGCACCAATCCCAATACTCCAGTCGCCTGCTTCAGGTAGAATAGGCTCTCCTTTTTTTGATGTTAAATCCTGAGCAAAAACACTTGATACTCCAAGTGCTAACGTCACTAATAGCGTTGTTTTTTTCATAGTTTTAATTTTTAAATTAGTTATTGATTTTGTTGTAAAACAAAAATTAACGGCACAAAGATACCTACCGGCTTTGCCTGCATTTCTCCTGATTTTATTTATTATGAACAGAGGTTTGTCAACAAGCTGGAAATATTTACGTGAAAACGCAAATCAAACCCCTCGTTTTCAACAACTTAAGCATCTGGCGAATTACACTGATTACTAGTATTGTTAGTTACCCGCAGATTTTCGCAAATAAAACGCAGAGTTTTACAGAGTTTAGCCAAGCCCCTGTCAGCGGTACTTTGCGAAAACTCTGCGAAACTCTGCGAGATATAAACCCGTTGTTAGTGGAAATTAGCCGGTATTCCTACCCCCACTCTTTATCCTCGAGCAAAGGCACAAATTTAAATTCACCGAATTCTGTTTTTTCAAATTTTTTGTCTGCAATTTTTTCAATCAGTGTCATTATCTGGACCTTATCACCCACAGGAATAACAAGTCTGCCACCCACTTTCAGCTGACTCAGCAAAGCATCCGGAATAATTGGCGCTCCGGCAGTAATGATGATTTTATCGAATGGTGCGAATACGGGAAGCCCTTTGTAACCATCACCATAAAAGAATTTGGCACTATAGCCTATAGAAGGCAGAAACGTTTTTGTTTTGTCGTATAACTCCTTTTGCCTTTCAACGGTAAATACTTTTGCACCCATCTCCAGCAATACGCTGGTCTGATAACCCGAACCTGTACCAATTTCAAGCACTTTCTCCCCACGCTTCAGCTGCAGCAATTCTGTCTGAAATGCAACTGTATGCGGGCGCGAAATGGTTTGTCCGGCTCCAATAGGAAAGCAATATCCTGGTAAGCGCGTTCAACAAAGGAGCTGTTCAGAAACAAATGTCTTGGCACTGTTTCAATTGCTTTCAGGACGTCAGTACTTTCAATTCCTTTTTCTTTTAACAGTAATGCCAGCTGTTTCCTCAATCCTTTGTGCCTGTATGTATCGTTCGCTATCATTAGGTTTTAACCGGTAATTAATTAAACTTATCTCTTAAAGCGGCCAGCTGCGAAGCAAAATCATTTGCAGCAGGAGCAGCACCTTTTTTATTTTTGTTGTTACTGTTTGTATTTACGTTTTTGGACACCGAAGGAGTGCTTTGCACCACATTGTCCTTCATAGACAACGCAATGCGTTTACGCTGAACATCCACCTCAGTAACCGTTACCATTACCTTCTGGTGTACTTTTACAACCTTGTTTGGATCGTCAACAAAAGTATTGGAAAGCTGGCTGATATGAACCAATCCATCCTGGTGCACTCCTACATCTACAAAAGCACCAAAATTAGTAACGTTTGTAACAATTCCAGGCAGGCGCATCCCAACCCGCAAATCCTTCATTTCATGCACACTGTTGTCAAAGGCAAATATTTCAAACGATTTACGTGGATCTCTTCCCGGCTTATCCAGCTCAGTCAATATATCCGATAATGTTGGCAAGCCTGTTTTTTCAGTAACATATTTCTGAAGAACAATTTGTTTACGCAGTTCCTTTTCACTTATCAACTGCTGAACGGTACAGTTCAGATCAGCAGCCATTTTTTCAACAATGGTATAGCTCTCGGGATGTACAGCACTTTTATCCAATGGATTGGCACTGTTCAACACACGTAAGAATCCGGCCGCCTGTTCAAAAGCTTTTTCGCCCATGCGTGGCACCTTCATTAAATCTTTACGGGAACGGAAAGGACCGTTTTCATTACGGTACTCTACAATATTCCGCGCCAGCTGAGGCCCAAGACCGGAAACATAAGATAACAATTGCTTGCTCGCTGTATTCACTTCCACTCCTACCCTGTTTACACAACTTTCCACTACTTCATCCAGCTTCTTTTTAATTTCATACTGATCCACATCGTGCTGGTACTGCCCTACTCCGATAGATTTAGGATCAATCTTTACCAGCTCCGCCAAAGGATCTGCAAGTCTGCGGCCTATGGATACAGCACCACGCACTGTTACATCCTTATCCGGGAACTCCTCGCGTGCCACATCAGAGGCCGAATAAATAGATGCCCCGCTTTCATTTACCATGATGATGTTAATATCCTTTGGCAATGCTTCAATACCCCTTACAAACGATTCTGTTTCGCGGCCTGCCGTTCCATTACCAATAGCAATGGCTTCGAGGTTGTATTTTGCACAGAATGCAAGTATTTTCTGCTTTGATTCAAAAATTTTGTTCGTTTCGTGCGGGTAAATAACAGTATCTTCCAACAGCTTGCCCTGTTTATCAAGTGCAACCATTTTACATCCGGTACGGAAGCCCGGATCGATTGCCAGTATTGCCTTTTGTCCGAGTGGTGAAGACAACAACAGTTCACGCAGGTTTTCAGCAAACACCTGTATGGCTTTTTCATCAGCAAGTTCCTTGGTAAACATGCGCATTTCCGATTCAATGGATACCTGCATCATGCGGTTATATGAATCTTCTACTGCCAGCCTCACCTGTTTTGCAGCACTGTTATCAGCTGTAACAAACTGCTTGTATAAAATATCCAAAGCCTCATCCTCAGGTGGAGCAATAGTAAGGCTAAGTATTTCTTCATTTTCACCCCTGCGCATGGCCAGCATACGATGGGAAGGACAGCTCATTAAAGGCTCTTCCCAGTCAAAATAATCTTTGAACTTTTCTCCTTCTTCCTCTTTGCTCCTGAAAACCTTGCTTTTTATTGTTGCCTGCTCTTTAAAAAGCTGACGAATCTTTTCACGTGCCTCTGCATTCTCATTTACCCATTCTGCAACAATGTCACGGGCGCCCGAAAGCGCATCATCCGCTGTAGCTATCTCCTTTTCTTCAGAAACAAACTTTTCAGCTTCGGCATCCACATTTATTTTTGATTGTTCAAACAAGAGCTGCGCAAGGGGCTCCAGGCCCTTTTCGCGGGCTATGGAAGCTCGGGTTTTGCGTTTAGGTTTATAAGGAAGGTAAATATCCTCCAGTGTAGCAAGTGTTACTGCCGCTCTTATCTGAGCTATCAGCTCCGGTGTGAGCTTTCCCTGGCCCTCA
>JAGVJJ010000022.1 GCA_020051175.1 Bacteroidia bacterium
ATGACGACACAACCCGTCAGACAAAATCGGGTTCTTTTTGACATTTTATATTTTAGCAGTTGCTTAAATAAACAAATTGACTACCTTTGTGCTATGGACTGCAATTAAAACGAAGGAAAAGCTAATCTCCGATTTAAAAGACCAGCTTTCTAAAATTAGGCTGAAGCTTGAAAACTCTTCACAACAGATGACGGGGGAGATTCAGGAGCTAGCCTTGGAACACATCATTGAATCAGCTTTTTCAACTGATTTAATTGAACCAGTCGCTAAAGTACAATGAAGGCTTTATCTGTTTCCCCCGCACCAGCAGCAACTACCATTATACACAAGTACCCGATAGTGTTATTCAGCCCAATACCAATGATATTACACAGCTTTCCCAGGCACAGAACTATTTGTACCTCATCAGCACCGATAATTTTTCATCAAAACAGGGTATGATAAATGCCATTGCTGCTACCAACTACGACATTGTGTTGATAGATTTGTTTTTTAATGAAGAGGAATGGACCTCTTCGGAAATAGGCCAGCTAAAAAACAAGGCAAACGGGGGACAGCGGAAGGTCATATCATACATTAGTATTGGTTCTGCTGAAAAGTTCCGTTACTACTGGAAAAAGGGCTGGGGGCTCCATCATCCTTTATGGCTGAAAAGAAAGTACGAAGGGTATGATGATGAATTTTGGGTGAAATTCTGGAAAAAGGACTGGCAGGACATCATTTATGGCAATGACGATTCCTACATGAAAAAGATTCTCAATGCAGGCTTTGACGGTGCCTATCTTGACAATGTTGAAGCGTATTATTTTCTTTATTATAAGGATTGAAAACTTTCTAAAAAGTAAAGAGCCATTGCAAGGATGTTGCCTGCAATGGCTCAAAAAGCAAATTTTTAAACAAATTTTGTAGACCTACATCGCAGCCTCAGCCTTTAAATCCAGCTCTACGTTTACTTTTTCGGAAATGAATTTATCTCCAAGCGTTTTATCGTTACCATAGTTCATTTTCCATTGTGTACGGTCAATTTCAAAGTCGGCTTTGGCTTTTAGTGTTTTGTTATCCAGCTCAATGTGTGCGGGGAAGGTGATGTTCTTTGTTTCGCCTTTAATAGTAAGATTTCCGCTTACGTTAAAGTTAGCACCTTCAACAATGGAGGTATCCTTGTCGCTGGGCTTATATGGCTCAATGGCAGTAATTTCAAAGGTGGAGGTTGCAAATTTATCAGCATCGAAAAAATCCCCACTCAGCAAATGCGGATGCAGCTTTTTCTCAAACATTTCACCTTCTTCTTCCAAATCCATTGATTTGATATTGATAACAAAATTACCACCTGTAATCTGGTCACCGGATACGGCAACAGTACCTGAGGAAACTTTGAATTTTCCGGGGTGCTTTTTCCCCACGCCATAACCAATAAAACGGATTGTGGATTTGCCCGTATCAACGGTAAAACTTTGTCCTGTTTTTTCTGCGGCTTTTTGTTCTTCGGTAATAGTTGCATTGTCCCCTTTAGGAGCATTGTCGCAGGCGCTAACAGTAGCGCATACAGCTAATGAATAAAAAATCACTTTTAGTGTTTTCATAGGTTGTTAGTTTTTTAGTTTATTGGTTTTTGGGTATCAACAAATAAAAAACGTGCCGCTCCTATTAAGTTAATGTTTATGCTGAAACAAGTTCAGCATCCAGTCAAAATTCAAAAGCTTAAGCTATCCATATTACCGCTATACACTAGAGGCCATATATTATACTTATATAACACTGGAACTGTGTGAACAATAGCAAGCCTTTGGTTTCGAATGAAATAAAAAAGCCCTGTACATCGGTGTGCAGGGCTTTCTAAGGTATTATTTTCAGATTCTATTTATGCACCACTTTGAATGATTTGCTCTTGCCTTCTTTGCTGGTGATGGTAGCAAAGTAAACACCTTTTGGCAGGGCCGACATATCAACACCTTGTGTCTGGTTGTTCAGATGAACAGTTGAAACGGTATCACCCAGTACGTTTACCAGTGTAAGAACCGGGTTTGCGCTGGTGTTAAAGTTATGTTTTACATTGATAAATCCATCTGTTGGGTTAGGATATAAGCTTATATCAGACTTTGACTGCTCTTTGATTCCTGTTGCCAGTCCGTTAACTACTTTTATCACAACAGTTTTGCTGGTTACCTGGCTTGGAACTCCGTTGTCGGTAGCCACAACATCTACAGTATATATACCTGAAGCAAGGTTATCGGTGGTAAACGTACATTCGTATTCCTTGTATGTTGGAGTGTTTTTTACATTCACATACGTGAAGTTAGCAGGTGAGGAGCTGCTTACGGTAACGTTCACCAATTGATTAATTTCAGGTGTAGTAGCAGCAATATTGAATGTTGCAGACCCAACTTCTCCTGAACGGAGGGTGTCGCCAGTATACACATCAATTGTATCGCAAATGTTATTGTTGATTACCAAAGGAGGTATGTTACCGGACATTCCAACATTGAAGTACATTTCCTGGTTATCAAGGAAATCCACCTGGTCAGCCATATTGTAAGGGCCATCAAATGTATTTCCCGGTTGGTCAAAGCGGCCTACCTGGAAGTAATCCGCACCATTGCCCTGGTTAACACCTACTGTAGCAGGCACACCGCCAAAACCAGCTACACCGCTGGAAGCATCTCCGGTAGTCCAGCCCATATCGCCATAGCAGAAAGCCACATTGTTACCGGCAGGTAATAATGTATCAGTACCATCTGTTATGATTAGCTGGAAAGTATTCATCAGGTCGCTGTGTACGTTGTAGTATCCTACATTTTCCCATTTAATGATAAGTGCAGTTGATGTCATTTTATAATATACCAGTCCGCTGAACGGGTCGCGGGTGTCTACATCACCCCAGAAAGGTGCAATCATCTGGAAAAGGCTTGTAGGGAAGGAGTCAGGGGTATATTCATAATACGGGGCGCTGAAAGAAATATTCCCGTTATTATTGATATAAAGAGAATCGTAATTAGTACCAAAGAAATTAAAAGTAAATGGCAATGCCAACTTATCGGTATAGCTGTCATCGTTCCTGAATTCAACAGAATCATCACTGTAAAAAGGTACCAGTGAAAACGAGCTATCGAGCGGAATCAAACAACTGCACATAGCCCTTTGCCCACGTTGCGCCAAAACTTCTGTTGTCGGCTTTACTTTTTTATCCAGCAATGAACTTCCGATAAACTGGTATTTTTTTGTGAGGTCCAGCTGGCCGTTTTGTTTTAAAGCGCCATATTGCTGTTGAGTTATGTTCACATTATTTTGGGCGGAAGCCAAAATAGTACCGGAACAAGCGAAGATAAGTAGGAGTTTTTTCATGGGCTTCAGGATTTAAGAGGTTGTACTTAATTTGTATTCAAATTGTTTCTCCACTTTATTAACAATTTACTACCATATCTGAGATATCTATTGCCGGTAAATGGTTGCATGGGTTAAATTTTTTTTTGTTTTTCTGGTGGTTTCTGGCCTCATAATGTCCACCCCGTAAAAAAGATACAGTTTTTTAAATGTTTTTTTCAAAATGCGTTGTATCCATTGTTATCAAAGTAATTTAGCAATAATGGAGTGATGGTGCGCCCTTAAATTAATGGGGATGGTTGGTAATGTACGCCAAATAGTTCACAAATGGTGTTTTTTGTTAAAAATAAAGGGCCTTTTAGCCCCTGTAATCTGTTTTTTTTTGAGTAAAATTGCCTCTCTAAAACTACAACAACTATGAGCAAGAAAATATTAGCCAATGATGGCATTGATGCACAAGGAAAAGCATTGCTTGAAAAAGCGGGTTTTACGGTAATCACTGAGAAAGTGGCCCAGGAAAATTTAGCGCAGGCGATTAATGAGCAAAAATATATTGGGCTGACGGTGCGGAGCGCTACCAAAGTCCGCAAGGATGTGATAGATGCTTGTCCGGGCCTTAAGCTGATAGGCCGTGGCGGTGTGGGAATGGACAATATTGATGTGGATTATGCGCGTAGTAAGGGTATTGAAGTGGTAAATACACCGGCTGCGTCTTCCCATTCCGTGGCTGAGCTGGTGTTTGCCCATTTGTTTAACAGTGTTCGTTTTTTATATGATAGCAACCGCCAGATGCCCGCCAATGGCGACAAACAGTTTGAAAGCCTGAAGAAAAAATATGCAAAGGGTATTGAGCTGAAAGGTAAGACCATAGGTGTAATTGGTTTTGGCCGGATAGGACAGGCAGTAGCAAAAATAGCGCTTGGCTGCGGGATGAAAGTTGTTGCTTTTGACCCGTTTATCCAGGAAGCCCTTCTTTATCTGGATATACAAGGTGTTACTGAAAAAGTAAGTGTTAAGATCCATACTGTGCCTATGGAGAAGCTATTGGCCGAAAGTGATTTTATCACGCTCCATGTTCCGGGAGGGAAAGTAATTACAAGCAAGGAATTTGAGCTGATGAAAACCGGTGTATGTATTGTAAATGCTGCCCGTGGAGGTGTAATTGATGAGCTGGATTTGGTTGCAGCCTTAAACTCAGGTAAAGTGGCACATGCAGGATTGGATGTGTTTGAAAACGAACCAACACCCAGAAAAGAGTTGTTATCACATCCGAAAATATCATTAACGCCACACATTGGTGCTGCCACTGAAGAAGCGCAGGAGCGGATTGGGATTGAGTTGTCGGATTTGATCATTCAGAAGTTATCGTGAAAAATTAACCACAAAGGCACTAAGGCCACTAAGAAACACAAAGAACTTAGTGGACTTAAGTGTACGTAGTGTCTACGTAGTAAAAAAACATGGCAAAAATAATTCCTTTCAAAGGCATTCGTCCTGCGAAAGACAAGGTACATCTGGTTGCATCGCGTTCAGTAGACAGTTATACAGCAGCTGAGCTGAATGAAAAACTACGTGGGAATCCATATACGTTTCTCCATGTAATCAATCCGGACTTTAATGATGGAAAACGGTCCAAACCGGGTTCTGATGAGCGTTTGCAAAAAGTAAAGGCCGCATACTTAAAGTTCAGAAAAGATGAAATATTTGTGAATGATGAAAGACCGAGCTATTATATCTACCAGCAAATAAAGGATGGGATTATATATACCGGAATCATTGGCTGTTCCAGCATAGACGATTACTTTACAGGTGTAATAAAAATACACGAGCAAACGCTTACGGAACGAGAGGAAAAACTTAAACATTACCTTGAAGTATGTGATTTTAATGCGGAGCCGGTGCTTTTTAGCTATCCTAATGATGCGGTGATTGATACGCTTACTGAAAAGATAATAAGTACGGAGCCAACCTACGATTACTCTACAACAGACAGGGTGCGCCATAAGCTGTGGGTAGTGAGTGAGGAAAGTCTTGTAAAAAAAATTGAAGAGCGCTTTGCGAATGTACCTGCCGTATACATTGCTGATGGGCACCACCGTTCGGCTTCATCGGCTTTGCTTGGCAAAACCCGTAGAGAAGCCAATCCTGATTATACAGGTAAGGAGGCCTATAATTTTTATCTCGGTATTTTTTTTCCGGAAACACAGTTGAAAATTTTTGATTTTAACCGTGTGGTAAAGGATTTAAATGGTTTGTCATCAAAGGAATTTATTAAAAAATTATCTCTTAAATTTAATATAGCAGAAAAAGGTACGGACCTCTACAAGCCGGTGAAAAAGCATAATTTCAGCATGTACCTCGATGGAAAATGGTATTCCCTTGATGCGAAAAAAGAGATTGTTCATAATGAACAACCGGTAGGGAGCCTTGATGCATCCATACTTACAGAACACATATTGTCGCCATTGTTAAATATCCATGACCTTAAAACCGATAAACGCATCGCTTTTGTTTCAGGTATAAAAGGCATGAAAGCCTTAAAAGACAATGTGGAAAGTGGAAAGTTTGCAGTTGCTTTTGGCTTGTACCCGGTTGAAATGCAGCAGTTGAAGCATATTGCTGATACCAATAATATTATGCCCCCTAAAACTACCTGGGTGGAGCCTAAGATGAGGAGTGGGCTGGTGATTTATAGTTTGGGGGAGTAGTATGTTGTTAATTTTGATTTTTAGTTCGCTTTAAACCATGTCCATCTCCGAAAACTTAAACAAAATAAAATCTTCCCTTCCATCGCACGTAACCCTTGTTGTGGTTACAAAAACGCATCCTGTTGAAAAGCTGATGGAGGTATACAATGCGGGGCATTTCATTTTCGGGGAAAACAAGGTACAGGAGATGGTTGATAAATATGAGGTTTTGCCAAAAGACATTCAATGGCACCTGATTGGGCATTTGCAAACCAATAAGGTAAAGTATATTGCGCCTTTTGTGTCACTTATTCACTCGGTAGATAGTTTGAAACTCCTGAAAGAAATCAATAAGCAGGCCCTTAAAAATAATCGTGTTATAAATTGTTTGCTGCAGATCTATATTGCGAACGAAGAAACAAAGTTTGGCCTGGACTATAATGAAGCTGAAGCTTTGCTTCATTCGGATGAACTCAGGCAATTGAAAAATATCCAGATTACGGGCTTGATGGGTATGGCTACAAATACGGATAACCGGCAACAGATTGCCGCGGAATTCCATACTTTGGGTAACTTCTTTAAAAGGCTTCAGACCTTAAATCCCCAACTTCAGACGTTAAGCATGGGAATGAGCTCTGATTACGCAATTGCCATAGAAAATGGAAGTAATTTAATCCGGGTGGGAAGTTCAATTTTTGGTGCAAGATAAGTCGTATTCTTTTAATTTTTATTCCCTTAAAATCACTTTCCAAAGCCGGTTTATCATATCGTTTTTTTTACTATCTTTAATAGCTGATTTTAAAAATCGGTTGGACTGAGTTATTGATATATAAACCTGATTTATACGTATATACACAATGAAATTACAGAATTATGCCTTAGGCAAATGGGTAGCGGGCGATGGGGATGGCCAGTCGTTATACAACGCAATTACAGGAGAAGAAGTGGCAACAGCAAGCAGCAAAGGCCTTGACTTTGCTGAAATGATGAATTATGCCAGAAAAACAGGTGGACCTGCCTTGCGCAAAATGACTTTCCAGGAGCGTGGATTAATGCTGAAGAAACTGGCAATGCATTTGAGCAGTCAGAAAGAGCAATTTTATAAGGTAAGCTGGGCAACCGGTGCAACCCGTGCTGATAGCTGGATTGATATTGAGGGCGGTATTGGAAATTTGTTTACATACGCAAGCCTTCGCAGGCAGTTTCCGGATGAAACCTTCTGTCTGGATGGTGATGCTGCAAAGCTGAGCAAGAATGGGACCTTCATAGGCCACCATATTTGTGTGCCCAAGGAAGGGGTGGCAATACACATCAATGCTTTTAATTTTCCGGTATGGGGCATGCTGGAGAAGATTGCGGTGAACCTGTTAGCAGGTGTTCCAGCAATCGTTAAACCTGCTACTATCACCTCCTTCCTTACGGAAGCCGTTGTTAAAGAAATTGATAAGTCTGGAATATTACCGGCTGGTGCATTGCAATTGATATGCGGCAGCGCAAATGGTATCCTGGATCATGTAATCAGTCAGGATATAGTAACTTTTACAGGTTCTGCCAGTACGGGCAAGTTGCTGAAATCTCATCCACGTCTGCTGGAAGAGGCCGTATCATTTAACATGGAGGCTGATTCACTGAATTGTTGTGTGTTGGGGAAGGATGCTGTACCGGGTACAGCAGAATTTGATATTTTCATTAAAGAGGTGCAACGTGAGATTACTGTAAAGGCTGGACAAAAGTGTACGGCCGTTCGAAGGATCATTGTTCCTGAAAATTTAGTTGAAGATGTTCAGATAGCTTTAGGTAAGCGCCTTGCACAAACTGTGATTGGCGACCCACAGGTTGAAGGTGTGCGTATGGGCGCACTTGCAGGGAAAGCACAATTGAAAGAAGTAGCAGAAAAAGTGATGCAGCTTGCCAAAACACAGGAGATTGTGTTTGGTGATATGGAAAAATTTGAAGTAACCGGAGCTGATAAAAATAAAGGTGCCTTTATTTCTCCAATATTGTTCCTCAACAAAGACCCTTTTAAATACCAGGATGTACACAATATTGAGGCTTTTGGTCCTATCAGTACTATCATGCCTTACAATACGGTGGCCGAAGCTGTAGAGCTTGCGAAGATGGGCAAAGGCTCACTTGTATGTTCTATTGTTACAGGTGATGATAAAATCGCAAAAGAATTTGTGATTGGGGCGGCATGCATGCATGGCCGTGTGCTTGTATTGAATGCAGATTGTGCCAAAGAAAGCACCGGGCATGGTTCTCCTATGCCAATGCTTACACATGGCGGGCCAGGCCGTGCGGGGGGCGGTGAAGAGATGGGCGGAAAACGCGGGGTGTTCCATTACCTGCAGCGCACAGCCATCCAGGGTTCTCCTACCACTTTGAGTAATATTACCAACAACTACCAGTACGGTGGAAAATACATTGAGAAAGATATCCATCCGTTCAAGCGTTATTTCGAAGAGCTGGAAGTTGGTGAAACATTGATTACTGCTAAACATACCGTTAGCGAAGCGGACATTGTAAATTTTGCCAATGTAAGCGGTGATAATTTTTATGCGCACATGGATGCTACATCTCTTGATGGAACAATATTCACAGGCAGGGTAGCGCATGGTTATTTTGTGCTTTCCAAAGCTGCCGGATTATTTGTTGATGCAAAGAAGGGACCGGTATTATTGAATTATGGGTTGGAGGATTGCCGCTTTGTAAAGCCCGTTTATCCGGGAACAACCATTGGAGTACGCTTTACCTGTAAAGAAAAAATTGTTCAGGAAAAGAAAACTCCCGAAGATATTGCCAAAGGAATTGTAAAGTGGTTGGTGGATATTTATGATGAAACTGGTGAAACTGTTGCTATTGCTACTATTCTTACGATGGTGAAAAAGAAAAACCAGGAATAATGGTGCTTTTTTAAGGAGCAAAAGAATTAACCCCGAAAGTTTATATTCAACATGAACAAGATCAATGTTAACGAGTATCTCACCAAGGATGAAATAAAACAGTTTCTTGAAAAATCGAACTGGAAGGCCAGCCTGGCTGTGCTTCATACCTGGGCATGGATAGCTTTTGCTTTTTTTATTGCCGGTATGTGGCCCAATGTGTTTACGATTATCATCGCGATGTTCATTCTTGGTGGTAAGCAGCTGGGATGCGCCATCTTGATGCACGATTGTGCCCACCGAAGTATGTTTACAACAAAAGAAGCAAATATATTCTTTGGTAACTGGTTTGGTGGTTATCCTATATTGCATGATGTGGAGCGCTACAGGCCATATCATATTGAGCATCATGTAAAAGCGGGTAGTGATGATGATCCGGACTTGTCCTTAACAAAAGGATATCCAACAACGGTTATAAGTTTTATACGTAAGGTTGCGCGTGATCTTATTGGTTCCAGCGGTATTAAAGGTCATGTTGCTGTACTGATAATGCATTGGGGCTATCTCAAATATGAACTGGGCGGAAGGATTATTAAAATCAAACAAAATGGCGGCTTTTTCAATTCTTTGAAAACTTTTGCTGTAAACATGGCCGGCCCGGTTGCTGCCAATCTGATTCTGTTTGGGATACTATGGCTTTGCGGCCAGTCCTGGCTTTATCTGTTGTGGATAGGCTCTCTGCTTACTACCTATAACTTTTCATTGCGCATACGTTCCATTGCTGAGCACAGCGTAGTCCCTGACAGGCATAATGATTATACCAACACACGGACCACTTACGCGAACTTTTTTGAAAAAATATTGTTTGCTCCGCATCATGTTAATTACCATGCAGAGCATCATTTGCTGATGACAGTTCCAAGCTACAACTTCCCGGCAATGCACGAACTGATAAAATCAAGAGGATATTATGATAAGGGCCTGCTGGAAAAAAATTATATTCAGATTTTTAAGCTTGCGATAAAGAAATAAGTTTTTAGTTGAAAGAAGAATAACCTTCCATGATGTATGATTAAAAGGTATTTAATCCTTGTTCTGTTTCTTCTTTCATTGCATTTTTCTTATGCTGCAAATAATGTCCGTATAGACAGCCTGTTGGGTGTATTGTCTCAAAAGCAACCCGATACTGCGCGTATCCGGACTTTACTTGTAATTGCTGATGTCTATTACAGGCAAGGGGATATTCCTCAATCAACAAAACATTGCAAGGAAGCAATGGAGCTTTCAAAAAATCAGAAAGATTCTACTTTCCTTGCGTCTTCTTATGCTTTTATGGGGGGAACAATTTGCAACGGGATTGGTGACTTTACTTCTGCGCTTGATTACTTGTTAAAGGCCTATCAAATTGCTGAGAAAATAAATAACGGAAAGCTTCTTTATTCAATTTCTAACGGGTTGGGAAATACTTACCTGGCAAAGAAAAATTTGGCGATGGCTGATAAATATTATAATAAGGCTTTTCGGAAGGCTTCTGACCTTAAAGATACACTGGGAATTGGTATTACTCACGTAGGGCTTGGTAATGTGGCAGGATTGGAGAAGAAATATGACCTGTCTATTGATTATATGCTAAAGGCTGCAGATTGTTTTAAAAACCGCGGGCGTTTAAGTATGTATCATACGGTGTATCAGAATATTGTGTCTGCATATCTTGAACAAAAGCTTGCTGACAAGGCATTGATGAGCATGAATGAGATAATAAAGCAGGTAGAGGAGGATAATAACAAATATGTACTTGCCAATGCTTATCAGCTGTATGGCGAAATTTATTTTCAGAAGAAAGATTTCGATAAATCTCTTCATTACTACTATAAAAGCATAGAAGTATTTAAAAGCTTTTCGGCCATCTATGACTTGGAACGTATATATAATAAGGTTGCTGAAGTATATAGCAATGCAAAAAGAAACGACAGTGCTTACCATTATATGCAACTATGTTTGGCAGCAAAGGATTCCATTTATAGTGCTGAAAATTCCAAGCTGGTAGCTGAAATGCAGGAAAAGTATGAGTCGGAAAAGAAGGCGGAGGAAAATAAACTTCTTCTCTCTCAAAATGAACTGGCAGAAAACCGTATTAAGCAACAGAAACGATTGCAGTTTGGATTGTTGCTTTTTCTGGCCATGGCGTTTGTGTTTTCGTTTTTTTTGTATAGAAGTAACAAGCAAAAACAAAAGAATAACCAAATAATACTAAAGCAGAAAGAAGAAGTAGAATTGCAAAAAGCTTTACTGCAAGTAAAAAATACAGAAGTGTTGGATAGTATCAATTATGCCAAGCGTTTACAGGAAGCTATTCTGCCTTCAGCAAGAGCTATTAAAAAATATTTTCCTCAGTCATTTGTTTTATATAAACCTAAAGATATTGTTGCTGGTGATTTTTACTGGATGGAGCATCTCGGGCGGGAGCTGGAAGCAATACTGAATTTTAAAACACCCGATAGGGATTTGCTTCTGTTAGCGGTTGCCGACTGTACCGGCCATGGTGTGCCAGGCGCTATTGTAAGCGTTGTATGTTCCAATGCTCTTAACAGAACTGTTAAAGAATTCGGCATTACGGAGCCGGGAAAGATACTGGATAAAGTAAGAGAGCTCGTGGCAAAAACCTTTGTTCGTGAGGATAGCGACAGCGAAGTGCGGGATGGGATGGACATTTCTCTGATAAGCTTGAAGTACAATACTGAAAGCGATTGCTATACAGCAGAGTGGGCCGGAGCAAATAATCCTATTTGGATTGTGAGACGTACCAGTGGTGAACATGCGACTCGGGATGCTTTGATATCGGATTCTGAATTTGAGCTGGAAGAAATAAAGGCTGACAAACAGGCAATAGGTCGTGTGGATTCGCCTAAGCCATTTACAACACATTCATTGCCATTGAATAAAGGAGATATGTTGTATTTGTTTACAGACGGATATGCTGATCAATTTGGGGGGAGAGAGGGCAAAAAGTTCAAGTACAAGCAGCTAAAGGACGAAATATTGAAGAACGCGCATTTGCCCATGAAAGAACAGGGCGCAGTGCTTGCGGGTACACTTGAAAGCTGGCGCGGGAACCTGGAGCAGGTTGATGATATTTTAATAATTGGTATAACATTATAGCTGCACAAATAACATGAAAAAATCGGGCATTTTTTTTATCTGTGTTTTTATCTTCTGCTGTATTGGCAGTTATGCGCAGCTTCCTGGGCCGCGCTTGCTCGATTCTCTTATACAATCGCTTCAAACGGCCAAGGAGGACACTGTGCAGGTAAATACCCTGAATAAGATCAGCAAGATGTATTTGAATACCTCTGATTATGAAAAGGCGCTTCAGTACTCCAATCGGTCCAGGGTTTTGTCTGAGAAGATAAACTTTCCCAAAGGTTTATCGATGGCTTACAATATAATTGGTAGCATTTGCCTTTCTCAAGGGGATTTTCCACTGGCTCTTAATAATTACAATATGAGCCTTAAAATCAGGAAAGAAACTGATGACAAAGTTGGAATTGCAGCTTCTTATAATAATATTGGACTTGTATATTACAATGTTGGTGACTTTGAAAAGTCATTGGATAATTACCTGAAGTCATTAGCCGTTAAAGAAGCAATTGGTGATGCCAGCATAGGTTCTACCTATAGCAATATCGGGAATATTTATATGTCGCAGAATAATTTCAGTAAAGCCCTGGAAACCTATAATAAATACCTTGCCACCTCTGAAGCTTTAAATGATAAATATGGTATAGGCACTTCCTGCAATAACATTGGTAACGTGTATAACCGGTTAGGTGAAAATACAAAAGCCATGCAATACCACTCCAGGGCGCTTGCAATAAGGCAGGAGCTAAATGATAAGAAGGGAGTTGCAGCTTCTTATAATAATATTGGAAATGTATACGGACAGTTGGGAGATTATGAGAAAGCGCTGTTTAACCATCAGAAAAGTCAAAAACTGGCCGAGGAAATTGGTGATAAGCAAGGGATTGGGCTCTCATACCTTAATATTGGTATGGCTTACGTTGAACTGGGCCGACCTGAAGAAGGATTACAACAACTGGAAAAGTCGCTGGCAGTGAACAGGGAAATAGGTGACAAAGAAACTGTGCTTGATACATATAATGCCTTATCGAACTTATTCAATAAAATCCAGAATTATGAAAAGGCCTATTATTATCATAAGCTTTCTTCGGACTTAAAAGACAGTTTGCTCAACGAACAGTCCAACCGCCAGATTGCGGAGATGAATACCAGGTACGATAGTGAAAAGAAGGATAAGGAACTTATAAAGAAAGACGCAGAAATAAGTATAAGACAGGCGGAAACAGAGCGTAAAAACTTTCAGCGGAACACATTTTTTGCGGGTTTTGCTCTTATGCTTGTTCTGGCCTTGTTTATTTTTAGGGGATATCGTCAGAAAAAATCAATCAACGTTCAATTACAGGATAAAAATGAACTGATTGAAAGTCAAAAAACACTTGTTGAGGAGAAAAATAAAAAGATTACAGATAGTATCAATTATGCCAGAAGGATTCAAAAAGCCATTTTGCCGGATGACGCATTGATAGCTTCCTGTCTGCCGGAATCTTTTATTTTTTTCAAGCCAAAGGATATTGTAAGTGGTGATTTTTACTGGCTTTTTAAGGCTGACAATCCAAATAATGATGAATTGGAAAGCGTAAAAAATGTGTATACACAAAATCAATTTTTGCTGGCGGCTGTTGACTGCACCGGACATGGGGTACCAGGAGCGCTCATGAGCATGATGGGCTACAACCTGCTGGAACAAGTGGTAAAAGAGCATGGTATATATCAACCTGCAATGATCCTGGATGAACTGAGCAGGTTGGTTATTGAATCGCTCTACCATAAAGATGGAAGAGATGGTGTGAAAGATGGAATGGATATAGCGCTTTGTAAAATAAATGCAGAAACAAATGAGCTAGAATATGCGGGAGCGCACAATCCATTGTACATCATTAGGGGTGGAAACCTTATTGAAATAAAGGCAGACAAGCGACCGGTGGGTTTGTCTACAAAGCCAGGTAAGTTTACAAATCACTTGATAAAACTTGAAGATGGGGATGTAATCTATATTTTTTCTGATGGATTTGTGGATCAGAAAGGTGGGCCGGAGAATAAAAAGTTTTTTTATCAGCCTTTCCAGCAACTTTTACTGCAGATCCATAAGTTAAGCATGTCGCAACAGCAACAGGAGCTGGAAAGGGTTATAAATGAATGGAAAGGGCACAATGAACAGATTGATGATATTTTGGTCATTGGGGTAAAATTCGATCTGAAAAGGACAAAATGAAACGTTTCATACTAACTATTCTATTATTGTTTACACTATTACCTGTTTTAAAATCTCAAACGGATAATAAAAATAAGGTTGCTATTGATTCTATTCTGGCTGTATTAAAAACAGAAAAATCTGATACCCTTATTGTAAAGAATCTGAATTTACTAGCCCGTTATTATATGGATATTGGAGATTTCAACCAGGCAATCCAATATGCACTTCAGGCAAAAGAGAAAGGTACGAAGTGCAATTACAAGCATGGCGTTGTTGCAGCGTACAATAATGTGGCAGCGGCATATTCCTTTCGCGGTGATTATGCTTTGTCAATAAATAGTTATATCGAAGCATTAAAAATCAGCGAGGAAATTCATTTTGAGCGCGGTGTGGCAAATGCCTATAACGGAATGGGAACTATTTACCTGAACCAGAAGAAGTATGACCTTGCATTAGAAAATTATGAGAAATCGCTTGAAATTAGAAAACGAATAAATGATGTAAAAGGTATTGCAGCGTGTTATAATAATATTGGGGTGATATATAAAAATCAAGGGAAACAGGACGATGCATTAAATAGTTATTTGAAATGTCTGCATACTCTTGAAGAAGATGCGAAACGCAGTGGACAAAAATACCACCAGGGCATCTCCTCATCATATAATAACATAGGATTGATTTATTTGCAAAAAAAAGAGTATGAAAAAGCTCTGGACAACCTTAACAAAGCTCTTGAAATAAGGACAGAAGCAGGTGATAAGCTCACAACCGCATCTACCTGTAATAATATTGCAAAAGTTTATATAATGCAGGATAAATTTAATGAAGCATTGGAATACCTGGAGAGGGCGCTTCGTCTTAACAAAGCAATTAAGGCAAGAGCAAGCATGCAGGAAACGTACTCTTATATGGCTGAACTCTATGAGAAGCAAGGCTACTTTCAACGTGCATTTGAATTTCATGCGTTGTATTCTGATACAAAAGATTCGTTGTTAAATGAGCAATCAAGTAAACAGATAGCTGAAATGAACGCCAAATACGACAGCGAAAAAAAAGATAAAGAACTTTTAAAGAAAGATGCTGAAATTAATCGCCAGCTGGCCGAAACAGAGAAAAGAAATTTGCAGCGCAATGTCTTTGTAGTTGGATTTTGTCTGGTGTTATTGCTTGCGCTATTTATATTCAGAAGTTACAGACAGAAAAAGATTGCAAATTTTCAGCTGAATGAGAAAAGCGAACTGATTGCGAAACAAAAAGGAATGGTAGAAGAAAAGAATAAAAAAATTACTGACAGTATAAACTATGCTAAACGCATCCAACATGCGATTATCCCTTCCAAAGAATCGTTTCTGCAGCTGTTTAAAGATTCTTTTATCTTGTTTAGGCCTAAAGATATTGTGAGTGGCGACTTTTACTGGTTCACCGATATTGCCGCAATTGAAAATAAGGATTCCGCTTCGGATGTCCTTTTGGCCTGCGTTGACTGCACAGGTCATGGTGTGCCTGGTGCTTTAATGAGTATGATGGGATATAATCTGTTGGAGCAGGTTGTTAAGGAGCATCGGATTTATCAACCTTCCCTGGTGCTGGATGAGCTTGATAAAATAGTTTTAAAATCTCTTTATCAGAAGGGGGAGCAGGGTATATTAAAGGATGCCATGGATATTTCTTTGGCCCGGATTGATAGGGACAATATGGTGCTTCACTATGCCGGAGCTCATACTCCCTTATTTCTTATAAGGAATGGTGTTTTAACGGAATTAAGAGGTGATAAGCGTACCGTAGGCTCCTCTGTAAAGGTCGAACAGCCATTTATAAACCATACCATGAGGATTGAACACGGAGATTGTATTTATATTTTTTCGGATGGTTTTGTAGATCAGAAAGGAGGCAGTGAGCCGAGCAAGTTTTTTCTTAAACCTTTTAAAGAGCTGCTTTTGAGTATTCATAGAGAAGGTATGCAGGCGCAGCTGTCGCTTCTTGAGGATGCTTTTGTAAAATGGAAAAAGGATTATGACCAAACCGATGATGTTCTGGTTATTGGGATCCGTATTTGACATAAACAAGCAGCATTTATATAAAGAATTTTATTTAGTAAATTGCGTAGTATTTTATTTAATTATCAGATTTTTATAGTTGAATGAGCCCCAGAAAAAATAACCGTGAAGTGAAAAAGAGTGACCCTGCTGCTAAGAAAGAAGCTGTCGCTGATGCAAAACCTATGCATGTGCCAGGCAAGGGGCCGGAAAGGATGATTTTCTATTATCTGGGACTTGCGATTGTATTGCTGCTCATTTTTTTGATCCGTAAAAATTATTTTAATATCCCATTTGAAAGAGATGAAGGGTCCTATACGTACGCTGGAAAAATAATCCTTGATGGTGCTATCCCTTTTACAGATATTGGTTCTCAGCGTTTGGATGGCGTTTTTTATGCCTATGCTCTACTTGTAATGATTTTTGGCTATTCTGTAAAAGCCATGCACATTGCATTTCTTCTTATTAATATGGCGAGTTCGGTTGCTATTTTTTTTCTGGTAAAAAAAGTCGCCAATAGCCTTGCGGGGTTGGCAGCAGCAGCTTTTTTTGCACTTTTGTCCATGTCTTCTGCAGCAACTGGTTTCACAACCCAGTCAGAGCATATACTTATCCTGTTTGTCATTATTGGTTTCTGGACCCTGTTTCATTTTTTTGAAAATAAGAAGCTTCTTTTTCTGGTTCTTTCTGGAATTTGCTTTTCCCTTGCTTTTCAGATAAAACAAACCTGTTTGTTTTATGGTGTGTTGGCCGGACTTCTACTTTTATACAAAGGTTGGTTTGATGATAAAAGCGGTATGAAAGTTAACCTGGTTCACGTTCTTGTATTTTCACTATCGGTGATAATACCAATTGCCATTGATTTGTTTTTTGTATATAGAAACGGGGCCTGGGATGATTTTATGCTTTGGCTTTTTGAAGTTGGGAAACAATATGCCAGCTCAGTGAGCTTTGATCGGGGCTATGAAAATTTTAAAATAAATTTTGTGGCCATTTATGATGATTACAAATTGTTTTGGGTATTTGCTTTTGTTGCTGCGGTTTGGGTGTTTTTCTCGAAAATGCCAATGTGGAAGAAAATTGCAATTGTAGGAATGTTTATTGCCGGTTTCTTAACCATTTTACCTGGCTATCGTTTTGCGCGCCATTATTTTTTACAATGGTTTCCGGCTGTTTGTGTTTCTGCCGCAATGTTTATTTTCTTATTGCAACAGTACCTGCAAAAATTAAAAAATAGTTCGTTTGCCCTTTATTTGCCTGTTGCTTTGGTTGTGCTTCCGGTTGCTATTAATCTGAAAAGCTTAAACTCCTACTACTTTAAGCCCAACCATACTCAGCTATTACGAACAATATATGGTTACAACCCTTTTCCTGAATCAAAGGTGATTGCAGATAAATTAAATACCGTGCTAAAGCCAGAGGACCAAATTGCTGTTCTGGGCACTGAAATCCAAATGTATGTATATACGAAGAAAAAATCTCCTTCGCGTTTTGCCGGTTCTGGCGCTTTGCTAGAGTTTTATGTGGACAAAAGCAGTGAATGGCAAAAGGAGTTTATTGCTGATGTAGAAAAAGCGGCTCCGCGCTTTTTAATTTTTTATAGTGTTCCTGTTTCGTGGTGCGCCAATCCTAAAGTTGAGAATTTGCTTTTTCCATGGTTTGATAAATATACCAAGGACAACTATAATATATTTGGTTATGCAGATATGTTGCCTGAAGGAACGAATTATGTTTGGCAATCTGACATAGACATGAACAATCCACCAAAATCACAAATGAGGGTTTTCGTGTATGAAAGACGGTAAACGAGTATGTTAAGCTAACAGATGTTTTGTACTAAAAACACAATTGTATGAAAAAAATATCAGTGGTTATTCCTGTTTATAATAATGAAGGCTCATTATTACTTTTATACGATAGACTGATAAATACTATTAAATCATACAATAGTTCTTTCTTTTACGAGCTCATTTTTATTAATGATGGTTCAAGGGACGGTTCTTTGAATCTTCTTGTGGAACTTCAAAAGAAAGACAAAAGTGTAGTTTTAATCAACTTTTCCAGAAACTTCGGGCAGATGGCGGGCATACTTGCGGGGTGGAAATATGCTACAGGAAATGCAGTAATTAATATTTCTGCAGATTTGCAGGACCCTCCGGAGCAGATTGCCCTCATGCTTAAAGAATGGGAAGCCGGCAATGAAATTGTTATCAATTACCGGGAAGCGCGCAATGATGATGCTTCTTCCGTTTTTACTTCTAAAGTTGCATACAGCCTTTTGCGTTACTCGCTTCCCAGTATACCTCCGGGAGGTTTTGATTACGTGTTGCTCGATAGAAAAGCTATGGATGCAATCAATTCTATTCCAGAAAAAAACAGGTTTTACCAGGGCGATATCTTATGGGTTGGTTTTACAATTAAATACCTTTCTTATATAAGGCAAGAGAGAGTGCATGGTAAATCAGGCTATAATTTTGCAAAACGTTTTGGGAATTTTATGACAGCATTTTTAAATGTGAGTTATTTCCCCATCCGGTTAATGTCATTAATTGGTTTTATAACTGCCACTTCGGGATTCCTATACTCTATTACGATTCTTTACGCATATTTCTTTCATAAAACGCCCTTCCAGGGCTGGGCGCCTATTATGATGGTGATGTTGATTATTGGTGGTTTGTTGATGATTATGCTTGGAATAATTGGAGAGTACATCTGGAGGATTTATGATGAGGTAAAAAATAAGCCCAATTACATCATTAAGGATATTTTTAAATCCGAACAATAATCTGTCATATCATGACAAAAGAAAAGCGAACAAGTGCCGTTAATGATTCGGCCAGAGCAAATCGTACAGAGAAAGCTGAACCGCTTTGGAAAAAATTGGTGCAGCCTTCGCAAATGAGTTTTAAGGTAGTTGCTGCGTTTGGTTTTGTTTTTACCTTTTTACTCCTTTTTTTTTCATACCATTATTTCGGTTCATATTTTGAAATGAACGATGACCCGAGGTATGTTATGGCAATGAAAGGTTTTGCCTCACCCCAGCCATATAATAACTTTGTGTCGGCTTATGTTTTCACCTCTGATATTTATATTAAACTGTACCAGCTTTATCCCAATATTGGATGGTATGGCCTTTCAATGTTTCTGATACTTTGGGGTGCATTGTTTAATGCGTATTTGGCAATTTACCTTGTTGCAAGAGGTAGAATAAGTTCCCTGCTTACCATGGTAGTTATAATTGCTTTTTTCTTTTTAGTTTTTTTTCAAAACGTCTACTGGATTAATTTTACACGGCCCTCACTTTTGGTTACAGTAAGCTTTATCATGCTTCTTGCCGTATTGTATTTGAATAATGATGTGCTGAAAAGAAACAAATGGCTACTGGCTTTTCCTGTTGTGACATATGTGTTAGGGCATTTGACACGTCTCGATGCAGGTTATCTTGGGTTTACGTTCGGTTCAGGATTTGCATTTTTGCTTGTGTATAAAAGGAAATCAATATTACCGTTTGGTTTGAAGTATATATTGCCTGTTCTGGTTTTTATTATCATTGTTAAGTTAATTGATCGCAATGCACAACGCTCTGATAGCAGGAATGAAGATTTTTTAACAAAGACAGAACTCATCCGGCAGCTCATCGATTATAAGAATACCGGAGCCTATGTCCCGAAAACTACAAATGATACTATAATATACAACGCCATGATGCTGGCTCGCTATTGCAGCGATGATAAAATAATTACTTCAGAATTTCTGCAAAAACTATCTGAGGGTTCGCCCCAAATAGAAGATGCAGAAAAGAAGAAGTTTGAAAGTGAATTCGGGGCTTTTTTAAAGAGCACCAATAATGAAAATTCTTTGATGAAAAAGCTGAATTATGGGATACTTATTGTCTTTCTTGTTTTTTTACTAAGCGCACCCAAGAGTCATTATTTCTCTTTTTTAAGGTATTTCCTTTTTCAGTTAATGTTTCTTACTATTATTGTGGGTATGAGCTATTATATGAAAATGCCGGCACGTATATACAATCCTTTGTTTGTTGGCCTTACATTGGCGAATATTCTTTTTCTGTTTTCATTGCTCAATTTTAATAAAAGGGCGTTTTACTTTTGCCTGCTTGTTCCTTTATTCCTGGTTTTTGTTTCTATTCCGGCTTATTCCGCGACAAATAAGCAATTGCTTAAGAAATACAGGCAGTATGGCAAGATCAACCACCAGATGATAGATGAAATGAACAACTCGTTCAGCAATACGGTTTTTATACCCACCAATTTACGGAGCTGGGAAATGCATACTGCTACAGATCCTCTGAGGGAAATAAATTTTAAGAATGGCAATAGTTATGTTTATCTGAGTATTGAGCTTTCGCTTGCACCTGAGACAAAAGAACAGCTGAAAGATAAATTCGGAACGGATAACCATGCAGAATTGTTCAAAAATATAAGCGAAATGAAAAATGTGGTTTTTATTTCCGATGATGCATACAATAATTTCCTCAGGGCATATTATCACTATCTTTATAATCAGGATTACGAGTTCGAAAAGGTTGGGTCTCCCGCTTTTACTCAATATACAGGTTTAAATTTTTACAGGCTTAAAAAACAGAAATTTGATTAACGTAACAAAATCTTTCCTCCCACCAATGGAAGAATATCAGAAGTATTTGTCTGGTATATGGGACAGGGCATGGCTTACAAATCACGGACCTCTTGTTCAGGAATTGGAGCAGCAATTAAAAGAATACCTTGGTGTACAGCATCTGCTTTATGTTTCTAATGGTACGGTAGCCATTCAGATTGCAATAAAAGCACTTGAACTTAAAGGCGAAGTGATTACCACTCCATTTTCTTACGTTGCAACTACAACGTCCCTTATTTGGGAGAATTGTATACCGGTTTTTGCGGATATAGATGAAAGAACATTCTGCATCAATAGCTCGGATATTGAGCGGCACATTACGCCAAACACAACTGCAATACTGGCAACACATGTATATGGTTATGCTTGTGATGTGGAAGAAATTGAACGAATTGCCATTAAGCACAATTTAAAGGTAATTTATGATGGCGCTCATGCTTTTGATGTTCGGGTAAAAGGACAGTCGATTTTTAGCTTTGGAGATGTTTCAACTGTTAGTTTTCATTCCACAAAATTGTTTCACACAATTGAAGGAGGTGCAATAATTACAAAGGATAAGCAAACTGCTGAAAAAATGTCTCTATACCGCTCTTTTGGTCACATAGGCGATAGTTATTATTCTATGGGTATCAATGGGAAAAATTCAGAATTTCACGCAGCCATGGGCTTGTGCAATCTGCCGTATGTTGAGCAAATTATTCAAAGCCGGAAACAAAGTGCTGAATTGTATCGTAAGCTTTTGAATAACCGGCTGATTTATTTTCCCGGACCAGCGGTTGCTCAAAGTCTTAATTATGCCTATTTTCCTGTTGTATTTCAAAATGAAGCGGTACTTCTGAAAATAAAAGCTGCACTTTCGGAGAATGAAATTAATACACGCAGATATTTTTATCCCTCTCTAAATACATTATCCTACCTGCATTCTAAGAATGATTGTCCGGTTTCAGAAAATATTGCAACACGTGTATTGTGTTTGCCTCTTTATTATGAAATGGACAGTAGTGATATAGAGAAAATTTGTAAAATTGTTAATTCTTGTTTTCAATAGATGAAAATAGCTGTAATGCAACCATATCTGTTTCCTTACATTGGTTATTTTCAATTGATCAATGCGGTAGACAGTTTTGTTGTGTACGACAATATAAAATACACTAAGAAAGGATGGATTAACCGCAATCGTATACTGTTAAATGGCAGGGACGAATACATTACCCTGCCTTTAAAAAGAGGTTCAGATTTTTTAAATATCAATGAACGGTTTTTATCAGATACATGGACAAAAGAAAAATTGCAACTGTTAAATAAAATCCGGGAAGCATAC
>JAGVJJ010000042.1 GCA_020051175.1 Bacteroidia bacterium
TACCAGCATTACAAATCTTTCTGCCGGTACATACACTGTTCAGGTTACAGATGACAACAACTGTATAGAAAATCAAACTGTTACTATTACCCAGCCTACTTTACTTACATCTTCAATTACAGCCAGCGCAGATGTTAATTGTTTTGGGGATGCCAGTGGTTCGGCTACAGTAACGGCCAACGGTGGTACAAATCCATACAATTATGCGTGGACTTCAGGCGGAAATGGCCCAACCGAAGGGGGCTTAACTGCCGGAAGCTATACGGTTACAATCATTGATATTAATGGTTGCAGCACATCCAGCAACGTAACAATAAGTCAACCCACACAAGCATTATCAGCAGGAAGCACTGCTACAAACGCTACGTGCAATGGGGCAAATAATGGAAGTATTTCTGTTCTACCAGCCGGAGGAACTCCTGGCTATACCTACCAATGGAGTCCTTCCGTTTCAACAAGCAATACCGCAATAGGTTTGGCTCCAGGGAATTATAATATTACTGTAACCGATCTTAATGGATGTGTAACAACAACATCCAGCTCTATTACTGAACCTCCTGCTTTAAGTGGTTCCCTATCCATTATAAATCCAACATGCAGCACACTAAATGGCTCCATTACTTCCCAGGTTTCTGGCGGTACTCCACCATATACTTATTCCTGGCAAGGAAATACTTCAACAAACTCCTCGATAAATAATCTGGGAGCAGGAAATTACAACCTGACCATTACGGATGCCGAGAATTGTACACTGGCATTATCCACAAACCTTATTGTTGTTTATGATACCTTGGCAACAAACCTTTCAATAACAAATGTTTCCTGCTTTGGAGGCAACAATGGACAAGCAACCATATCAGTTACACAGGGTACCGCACCTTATGCAATCAGCTGGTTACCTTATGGCGGAAGCAATGCAACAGCTACATCATTGGATACAGGCATGTATGTTATAAACATAACCGATGCAATGGGTTGCCAGACAAGCGATACTGCAATAATTTCAGAGCCTTCGCCTTTAAATGTAAGTATTTCTGCAATAAGCAATGTATTGTGCAATGGCGGAAATACGGGTTCTATAACTTCAACAGTAACAGGTGGTACAGGCCCATCTTATTCTTATTTATGGACTCCTTCAGGAATTACTGCTGGTACTGCAAATAATCTTAGTACAGGCACATATACACTAAATGTAACCGACCAGAATAATTGTAGCACTGCACTTTCTGCAACTGTAACAGAACCGGCTGTACTTAGCTCTGTAATTGATTCTATAATGAACCCCGTTTGCAATAATACGTTCGGAAGCGCAACTGTAATTGCAAGCGGTGGTACAATACCTTACAGTTATTCATGGAGCGCACCTGCAGATTTGGAAACCGGCAGCACTGCATACAATCTAATCTCAGGTTCATATACAGTAACCGTTACTGATACGAATGGATGTATTTCCACAAATACAGTTTTAATAACGGCACCATCTGCTGTAATAACTGCAGCCGGACCTAATGACACTATTTGCCTTGGACAAAGCGGAACAATAAGCGCAACAGCAACAGGAGGCACAGGAAGTTATACATATGCCTGGCAACCATCTGGTGCAATTACTAACGGAACATTAAATGTTACACCAACAACTGCAACCACATACACCGTAGTTGCTTACGATCAGAATAGCTGTCCGGGAACTCCGGACATAGTCCGTGTAATACCATACAATTTAACCGGAGCTAATATAGAAGCTTCTGGTAATACACCAATTTGTCCCGGACAAAGCACCTATGTTTATGCTGAAGCTTCAGGTGATACCGGCCCACTTACTTACATGTGGAACAATGGCCTGGGTGCAGGACCTGGCGCATTCCAGGTGATACCGTCACAACCCACCATGTATACTGTTGATGTTACGAACAGCTGTGGTACAACCGTGTCAGACACAATAGAGATTTTATTTAATCCTCCTCCAATTATAGATTTTACATCAACACCTAATTCTGCCTGTACGTATGCAATATTACAATTTAATGACAATTCAACACCTGGCAATCCAAACGATTCGATATCAAGCTGGTTATGGAATTTTGGCGATGGAACCACATCAACCGCTGAAAATCCAGCTCACAGTTATACTTCTGCAGGGAACTATTCAATTACATTAACAGTGACAACCGAAGGGGGCTGCACAAACACAAACTCACAAGTACCATTTTTTGTTACTGCATATCCTTCGCCAACAGCGGTATTTTCAATGAATTCAACTTACTTACATCTTCCACAGGATGTATTGCAGCTAAACAACCTATCAACAGGAGCCTATACCTATTTCTGGGATTTTGGTGATGGCGGAACTTCAACTTCCCTAAACCCCAGCTACTTATATTCATCAGTCGGTGTCTTCCAAATAGAGTTGATCGCAATAAACGAATACGGCTGCGCAGATACAACAACTGCTGAAGTTACAACGGATGCAGACATTATTTTTCCAAATGCATTTACACCAAATACTGATGGACCCACAGGAGGAACGTATGATATAAATAGTTTGAGTAATGATATATTCTTCCCATACACGTCCGGTGTAATTGAGTATAAATTAGAAATCTTTAACCGCTGGGGAGAGCTTATTTTCGAATCCCTTGATGTGAAAAAAGGCTGGGATGGATATTACAGAGGCCAGTTATGCCAACAGGATGTATATGTATGGAAAGCCTATGTAAAGCTTAATAATGGTAAGGTATTCAACAAAGCAGGTGATCTAACTCTCATTGAGTAATTAAAGCAATCTTACCAGATACCAAAAATATCTTTAATCATTGCCTTACCCCATGGACTTTTACCAAAGTCTTTTTGCAATTTTGCTTTTAGATCCGTTGGGCTGTATATTTTGTTTTTCCCTTTTTTGGGCGCAAGGGCAATTAAATCAGGTTTAGAAAGCTCTACACTCTTGGCAAAATAAATTACACCACCGTCCTCAGTTGCTATTCCCATTATAGCACCTGGCAACCCATAAAAACTTTCAGGCCCCACTCCGGAAATTATTTCATCACAATACCAGGCATAAATACGGGTGCTGTCATTGGCCTGCCATATAGCTTTTCGGCAGCTGTACCCGCTAATAACCCTTTTACTATCTGTGATTTTCCATTGACGCGTATTTAATGTATCCTCAATGAACAGTTCCTCTCCCCATATTTTTTTTACAGTTAAACGGTAATCTTTATTAAAGTTCTGATAAACGACATTCTTGCTTGTCGCCCAGCTCATTTCTTCTTTCAACTCACTTGTCTGTGGCTTAAACAAAGACACCGTATCATTAAAAAAGAGCTCAAAATAATCTATTTTGTTTTTATTCTCTTCTTTTATCCAGCTCCTGACATCATCATCTTTAAACTTTTTATAAAGATTTGTTTTTCGCTCATACACAATTTTCCCAGTTGTTATCTGTGCAACCGAAGAGTGCATAACAAAAAATAAAATGCACAACAACATTCCGTTTTTAAAAGTCCATGTCATTTTCTTTTGTTTTATTGCTGTTAAACTTAAATACTGCTTTTAACAAAATATATCTGCTAATTATGCTGGTTTTATTATCGGTTATTACATTATCCTGTACGGTTCTGGAAGCACTGATGTTCTTATTTAAAATATCCATTGCATCAATAGAAACAACAAGATTCTCATTTTTAAGGAAAGTCTTTTTCAAAGATGCATTCCATATAAAATAGTTGATATTATATCCTTGCGCACGTTGAGTGTTAATGGTGTAATTCACATCTGTTTCCAGGAGCATTTTGAAAGGCAGCCTCAACAGCAACTCACTACTTAATACCTGCGTTGCGTATGGTTTATTGTTCGCTGCATTAATTGTAGAGGTCGGAGAAGTGTAATCAATCCTATAACCTACTTCAAATTCGAGAGTATCCAATTGTAATAAAATATTAAGACCGGCATTTGTACTTGCTGTGGTTGTTCTGTTTTGAATATTATTAACAAAATTCGAATAATTATTGTAATTAAAGCCCAATTCAGGTTCTATAGTAATAAGCCTGGAAAAAAGGCTTCGCCCACCACTAAACTGAATGCCCGTATTGTAGTTGCCATTGACATTTACCGGAGTTGTTATTGTTCGCCCTATAGTATCGTACTCAATGTTATTGGTGAATGCATTTGAAGTAGTGTTGTAGCGGAGGTTTACCCATAAATAGTTGCCGGTAATCGCTTTATAGCTGTTAAAAGAAGTAGAAAACTCCTGTCGGAAAGTAGGTAACAGGTTCGGATTTCCTCTTTTCACCTGGTTTGGATTTGTGTTATCCTGAACAGGTTGCAGCTGATCAATACTTGGCTGATCCGAGTTTGTGGAATAGTCAAAATTGAATCTTTTGTTATCACTGAACTTATAACGAAAATTAAAAAAAGGCAGTATATTATTCACCGTTTGATGTATACTTTGATTCGTGATCAAATTGTTATTTTCAACTGATACCTGACGAAGCTTCGTTCCCAATGAAACACGCTGCTTATTTACTTCATAAGTAAATTTTAGTCCCAAACGGTTTGTCATCCGTAGGTTTTCGAAGTTATTTGTAAACAACGAGTCCTTTAGTGAATATTCTCCACCAGCATAATTAAACGTTTCCTTTTTTTGAAGGCCTTTGCTATAGTTTAAATTATAAGTAAATTCCAATGTTATTTTTTTTGTCAACGGCTCAGTGAATTTAACAGTAGTGTTATGAGAGGTATTGCTATTCGCATTCATTTTTTTCTGATTAATAGAATCATTAGGAATACCCGAACTTGTAAGAAATGTATTGTTTGAAATCAATAAACCATCAGAAGAATTATTCGTAAGTACATTATTGTATGACACAAATAACACACGGTTTTTTTTCATAAATTTCCTGGTAAGGTTTGCAACGGTGTTAAGGTCATACCCTTTTGAATTGTTCCTGTTATAAATTTCAGTTTCACGCACCTCTCTACCCAAACTATCAATAAATTCAGTCCGTTCGCTATTTGTTACGGTAGCAGAGTTTAACTTTAACTTAGGTGTAACTTTCAATTCTGTCAGCGAATCTAAATTCTGAACCAGATCAAAATTTATAGAATGTGATTCGTTCAGTTGGGTATTCCTACCAGTATTACTTGTGGAATAACTCGTATCCTTTAAAAAGTATTGTGACGCAGTTTCACTGTTTTTGCTTAACTGATTATTATTATAGGTATAATTTGAAGATATCTTTGTTTTCGAAGAAAGTTTATCAGTATAATAAATACCTGTTTTTAGCGTTCTTGGAATCCCTGTATTTTCATCTCCGGAGTCAAACCAATACATGCCATCATCATTACTTTGCACGTTCATCTCATTATTTAATCCATATTTATACATATCTCCCCAGCCAAGGCTGGAACGCGGAGTGTTACTACCCAAAGCAAAAACGGATATCTTTTGTTTGTTGTTAAACTTATTGGCAAGAAACTCACCTTCATAAAACTTCTGAAAGTCACTCGCTCCGGAAACCTTTCCAAAATAGCCCTTTTTAGCATCTTCTTTCAGTTTCAGGTTCATTACCTGTATTGTTTCATTTCCATCGTCTGTTGCCTGGTCATTCTTCTTTTCATACACCTGTACGGATTCAACGGATTTGGCATTCAGATTCTGAGTTGCAACTGTAGGATCTGTACCAAAAAACTCGTCACCATCAACCAACACCTGGTCAACCTTCTTACCTTGAGAAGTTATTTTTCCCTCAGCATCCACCTTAATTCCAGGCAGCTTTTTCAAGAGATCTTCAACGGTGGCATTGGGCTTCACTTTAAAAGAATCGGCCGTGTAAATCAGTGTGTCACCTTTATAAAACACGGGATCTTTATAAGCATAGATTACGATTTCCTGCAAGGTGTGACTTTTAGGTGGTAAAATGATTTTTCCAAAATTGAATTCAGAATTTGATGGGCTTCCAAAAATATAAAACGACTGGTCACCAAACTTAGGGTGAGAAATAATCACCTGAACGGTATCAATGGGGGGCATAAGTGAAAACACACCTTTATCATCCGTGCGAGTATGTGCAAGTAAAACGGAATCTTTAAGCCTTACCGCCATTACAACCGCGTATTGCAATGGTGTTTTAGCAACCGTATCCTGAACATTACCTCCAATTGTCATCTTCTGGGAATATACCTTGGAGAGCAGAAGACAAAGGCTAATTAGTAAAAAAAGTTTACGCATAAACGAGGGGATTATTTATTGCTTTTAATTCCATAATGCAGCCGGATGAAAAAAGATACAAAAAAGCAATCATTTTTTTTAGCACCATTCACCTTTTATTTGAAACGGACTATTTCATCTGATATTGCTGGTAAAAATCCACCCATTTTTGCGTTTTAAAGCGGTCTTCTCCAAAATAGAGTAGTATAGGCTTCAAATGTTTTGGATGGTAATAATTGTTCAAAACATCAATAGTTACCCCTTTTTCATCCAAAACAGCTATTGCCGGAAAGCTAAAACGACCATTGGTAACTTTAAAAGCAAAAGTGTTTAAAGGAAAGCCATTGACGAACTGCTTGTAGAATTTCTCATTATTAAAAACAATAGTATCATTGCTTTCTGCATTAAAGTTAACCAGATAATAATGCTTATTTATATAATCGGCAACAAGAGTATCCGTAAACGTTGTTTTATTTTGCACCATACAAGTATTACAAAAATCAGCATAAACATTTACAAGCATCTTTCTTGGTGCCTTTTTTTGTAATTCAAGTGCTTCTTTTATTGTATATGTTTTTACTGATTTTTTTGTTGTGAAGGCGGTAGTATCCATAAAGGTTTTATTAAAACGCTCTTCAAACTCCTCATAAGGTGCATTCTTAAAGGCATTTTCCACCATAAATACCAGAATAGGCTGAATCTTTTTCTCTTCAAGGTAACCTTGTGTGAGCAGATTAAATTCAAAATTATTCCCAACAAATACGGTAGAAGGGTATGTAAGTTGCTTGCCAAGGAACTTAAGTGCAAGTGCATGTGGCGTGCGTGGCTGTGTTGATGTGGGCGCATAGGTTTCACCATTGTATTCAATGGTATCCTTGCCTTCCGCATTGAATTTTACAGGATAAAAATTTGTATTTACATACTGTGCAAGCGCCTGGTTGGAGTAGGTTGTGCGCATCATGTGCTTGCACCAGCCGCACCAGTCGGTATAAATATCGATTAAAAAAGGTTTGGGTTCCTTTTTATTTTTTTCCTGGGCTTCTTTAAACGTGAGCCATTTAACGGCACCGTTCTCTTCCTGGCTGAAAACAAACGATGAAATAAAAAGTAAAAGAAAAAGTAATTTAATTCTCATATTCATCTAAATCAATCTGATTAAACAACAGAAGGCCCTCTACACAATAAGACAAAAATAACAATATGATTTTTAATTTGAAGCTTTTGTATTTTTTTAACAAACGTACCTAAAATGGCCGAATGCCGCCTTTAACTATTGATTGACTTAATTTCTCGCAGCTTTCTTCTCTTCTTTCGCTCGTTTTGCAGCTTCGCGCTTCGCTTCTTTTTCAGCCAGTTTCTTTTCCCTGGCTTCTTCACGCAGCTGTGCTTTGGATTTAACAATGGAAATTGCCCTGAACCCGATAAATACACCGTATGTATATTGAAACTGCTCTGTTTTCAGTATTTTTATCTGGGACTGGGCAAACTCTGCATTTGCAGATAAGCCTGCAAAAAAGATTTTACCATTGTAACCAATACTGGATTTAGCCCTTGCCGATATAGGAACACCCAACCTGCGTTCCTCCGAATTGGAGTAATAATATACCTGGTTCTGAAATCCAACACCTACAAACAATGCATTGGCAAAAAAGAATCTATTTTTGACAAGATTATAAGCATATCCATGCTGGATAATGAATGCATAATTCTTGTTTGCATTCAAATCAGGATATTTATAGAATTGTTTTATACTGTCGGGAATAAGATGCGAACTTTTAATTTCGTTGTAACGAAATCCCATAACGGTAATGGCAGAACCAGCAGACTTCTTCTGAAACTGGTTCTGGTTAAATGCAGCATTGTATGAAAACTTTCTGCCATTCTTGATAAACATAGCAGAAGCACCAAACTGGTATGAACGTATATCGGTATTATAATTTTTCAGTAAGGCATCATCACCCTTGTATTTAAAGTAAAACCGGGAAAAGTCCTGGTACCCCAGTTCAATACCAAAGCGGCTGCCATACATATTCAGCTGAAACTGCTTGTAACCTGATTTGATTGCTTTGGCAGTATCCAGGTAGTCGTTTGTGATTTTAAAAATATAGGTAAGCCCTATACCATTAATATTTACAGAAACACCCGAAACCGGGGGGATGTTGGCACTATAACGAACACGGGCATCTGATAATTGCTGTTCTGTAAATAAACTGTTGTTCTGAGGAGTGAGTGTATAATAAAAACCATTGTTCAGAGCAAAGGTTTTTATCGAAAAAAGGCTTTTAAACCTTTGCACGTATGCTGTATCTATTCTTCCTGCATTGCTTGTAAATGCTACAAGAATTAAAAAAAAGAGCAGTACCGTTTTCTTCCCCATACTTTAGTTCCTGATATTGGTTTCAGTTTCGAGCCTTATGTTCAATAGCCCCATATAATGCTTTGCAAGCTTATTGCCATAGTCCTCATATGCTTTTTTAGCCCAAACCATCGCTTCTTTTGTATTTCCGAGTACCTCATGAGCAACAGCTATGTTTAAACACGCTCGTCCGGCATTTTTATTGTTCTTTGTTGAATTTAATAATTTTGTCCATGCTTCAATTGCACCATCCCAATTGGCAACCTCTGCTTTTCTGAACGCTGTTTTAAACTGTTGCTTTTCCCTGCCCTTCCCTTTTTTATATAAATCTCTCTGAACATTGTCATATTGAGGAAGAAAGCGTTGTATATACTCATCACCCGCACTATAAGCCGTTTTTGCCAAGGCATCAGGAGAAGGGACTGCCACCCCTAAAGGTCCACCATCAAAAAAAAGCTGGTTGCTGGATCTGTACTGGTCAATCACTTTTTTATTAACAGGATCGTACAACCTCCAGTAAGAGATAACGTTCATTTGCACCTGCGATACATTGGGAACAACAGGCCCACCTGTTACAACAGTGTTAAACGCAGTATTCACAGCGCTGGCAAGTAAATCGGAATTAGAATCAAATGTTTCAAGCACCAGAAGCGCATCTGATTTGACAGAATCACAGATATGCTTTACCATATCCCAGTCCAACAGTTCAGGAGTTTCACGTGTACCGGTCCCAACCAACTTTCTTTTTTCAAGCAAAACAATGTTGGTTTCCCTCCAGCCGTTCAGCCCGTCATATACTGCTATCAAACATTGATTTGAAGCTCTTTTGTCGGAACCGGCTATTTCTCCTGAAACAATGGCTTCCGCCATGGAATTACCACCTGTTTTTTCAGATTGTGATCTGTTCACTACAGCAATGGATTTGATATTTTCCGGAAGCTGAGCTGCAGGGTGGGTTGGATATTTTAAAGCAACAGAACCGTATTTAGAACAGGAAGCTATAAGTGTTGCTATCGAAAATAAGAGGATAAGTTTTTTCATCGCTGTAGTTTTTAAAACTGTTTATAAAACACACTTCTTAAGCAGAATAAAAACCTAAAAATCAATTGTTATGCCAAACTTCCTGAATAAAATTTTATCGTTTCTCAAAAAAAAATTGTTTCAGGGGAACCGTGCACTCTGTGTGGCCTGCAACCCCTAAAACAATTTTTTCAAATCCGGCCTATTGTCCGGCTTTCACTACTTCCACCCATTTACCTGGCTTACGGGAATTGATGGTATTATCATACATCGCTTCACAGTAAACAGTAGGTAAATAGAACCTGCCTATGTATGCCGAATTCAGTACAATACGGAATGTGCTTGATTTGTATGGCGAAATATTGAAATACGTATACACCCTGTCATCACGTATATCCTGGTAAGTAGGATAATCGCTCTTAATGGTGCTTTCCGCTTCATCCATACGGGTATTGTGAATCTCCCAGCCACTAGGGAATATCTGCGATAATGCCATCTGCAGGTACTCACCACGTATACCAGGGTTAGTAATTGTAACTTCAGCAATAAAGTCTGTACCCTGTTCAAGCTTAGTTACATCAAGGGCTTTACCTTCCATAGTAGTGTAGCTAACACTCATTTTCAGGTCATTGTCCACATTGGTTTGATCGCCAGTTTCAGGGATCCCTTCCAGCACAACACGGGCAAACAACATACCGCTGCCATTGTTTGTTACCGTAATATTACCTGGTGCCGCATCTTTAATCTGCATGTCAATTTGTTTTACCGGCAGTTTGGTATTCAGGCTAACAGGAGCATTACTGTTTACCTTTACAGTGTATTTCATTTCGCCACTTGCGCCACCGCCCATTGCCGCAAACTTTGACACAGAGATTAGGCAGTATGCAGTTGTTTGTGTACTCATCCACTCATTGGAGTTTAGGGATTTTGATACGCTCTTCAACAGTGGACCCGCTTTTTCTTTCATGTTCAGCAATGTAAGGGTTTCCAGAATCATCGCTTCATCACGGTCATTAGAGCCATAGCTGTAACCCATTTCACGGTATTTAGGTATAGAAGTTGAAAGGCCCGATATCAGCTTCTTTGCTACTTCCGGCTGGCCTGCTTTTGCATACGCTGCAGCAAGTCGCCATGCAGCTGCTACAGAAAGTGATGGATTCTCCTTCAACCTGTTCATGGCACCCAGCTCAGGCGCTTTTGCAAGGGCAAGGGTATATAAACGGTAAGCCTGATCCAGGTCGCTGTTGAAGTAATAATAATGATCACGCGATCTTGGGGTCCATGCATTGGCCTTTGAACGCTGGTAGCGCTTCCAGTTATCAATAAAGCCTGGAGGCAAAGAATAACCTTTTAATTCCGCTTCAAGCATAAAATGTCCTGCATAGCTGGTTCCCCAGTCGTCCGTATCGTACAATCCAGCCCAGTAGCTTAAGCCCCCACCAGCAGTCTGGAAGGATTTTAACCTTTCTATTCCTGCTTTGATGTGCTTATCGATCATCAGCTTATAATCGCTGTTGAGCTCCATTACATCGGCAAGGTAAAGCTGAGGGAATACAGAGGAAGTGGTTTGCTCCACACACCCGTGCGGGTATTCAAGCAGATATTTTAACCGTTCACCAAGGTTTATCGGAGGTATTGATGAAAGCTCAATTGTCCCTTTGTTGGTACCCAGCATACCAGCCGGTGTATATGCACTGTTCCATGTTTTTCCAGCTTCCACAATGGTTTCAATCACATTTATCACTTTAGGGTTAGGGTTACGTACATCTATTTCAATATCGTACGTAGCTTTTTCAGACCCGCTGGTGGCTACAATTTTTACTTTGCCCACTCCCAGCATGGAATTTACCTTCAGCTTAAAGTTTACAACCTCATCCCCTACTTCTTTAAAGCTGATGGATTTGGATGTTCCGTCAAGTGCAGTAAACATATTGTTGGCCTGTATTTCCACTTTTACATTCTTCACATGCTTTTCCATTGCAAAAACAGAAACCGGAAGATCCACCTCTTCACCCGGACCAACCACACGTGGCAATGTACCCAGCACCATCAAAGGCATACGTACCGGAGTTGTTTTTTCACCGGCACCATAAGCCCCTTCGTTTCCGGCAATCACCATGGTCCTCACAGACCCAACGTACTGTGGCATCATGAATTCATGTTTTGCTTTCTCCCCCTTTTTCAGCAAGAAAGGCCCCATGAATTTTACCATTGGTTTAAAACGATTGGCTTTATTGCCGCCCTTTTTATCCAAATCCCCATCACCGCCTATAGCCAGCAATCTTGAAAGCTCAGCACCATAAGCACCCATAACCATATCAAACATATCCCAGGTTTTTACACCCAATGCTTCGCGGGCATAGAAAGCTGACCATGCATCCGGAGTTTTGAAACGTGTAAGATCCAAAAGCCCCTCATCCACAATAGCAACGGTATAAGTCATTTCCTTACCATCTTTTTCAGATACAGTTAAGCTGGATTTAACTTCCGGCTTCCATACCTCCGGTGTGGTAACTACAGGATTTAAATGTGTGTTAGGGTCTTCCACAGAAATTGGTATAATACCGTACAAGCGTATCGGCAAGTCGTTCAGGGTTTGTGCATGTGGCTGAACCAGGGTAACATTTACGTACACATTAGGTGCCATTTCAGAAGTTACAGGGAATTTAAAAGATGTTTCCCCTTTTTTTGTTTCTGCCCAATAAGCCTTCAGTACTTTGGAACCACTTTCTATACTAATCAAAGCACGGCCTTCCCCACTTGAAGGAATGCTTAGCTTCACTTCTTCACCTACATTGTATAATTTCTTATCACTGGAGAATGAAAGGAGCGTAGCACCATCGTTTCCTTTTGGAGAAGCCCCGGCCCATGCCGGCCAGTCAATATATACGGTTTGTCCTGTACGGTGGCCGCTTTCCTCATCTGTTACACATACATAGAAACGCCCCCACTCCGGACGGTTGATGCGCAGCACAAACTGCCCTTGTCCGTTAGTTGTTGAAATGGTTTGTTCCTGGAATACCTGTTTGTATGTATCACCAACATAGTTTGCCAAATCACCATTGTAGCTGTCCCACCACCAACGCCAGCCTACTTTAAATACCTGTACTTTAAGTTTCTTTTTCGATACAGGTTTGCCATCGCTGTCAACTGTTGCAACCTTTATAATATGGTTGGTGTCTGTTACCAACATTCCGCTGTACTTGTCGCCTTCAGGCACTTTCATACCTACATAGGAGCTATACGGAGAATATGGCATAGAGAACTGATCGACACTGAAAGCACCGCCTTGCTCAAATACACGCACCTTGAAAGAAGCTTTCAACATACCTGCAGCAGCATCACTTACAGTAAAATCAGGTTTCACCACAGCTTTACCTTCAGCATTGGTGTTGTCATCAAAAATGGTTTGTGCCTCAGTACTGAAGTAACGTGCACCATCATCAAAATTATAGGATTCATAATTTTTAAATGTTGTGGTCATAGGCGATAAAGTAGCTTCTACTTTTGCATTCAGGTTTTTAGCCACTGCTCCGTGCAGCCATTTTACCTCAAGGTTGCCGTTTATGTTCTTTTTAGCAACGGAAAGGCGTTCCACACCAAAATCCAGCTTGATTTTTAAGCGGTTCGGCATGATGGTCTCAATTTTGATATTTTTTGTGAACCATGCACTGCCAACTTTTATGCGGGCAGTCCAGTTGCCTGTTGGCGAGCTCTTTTCGGTAGTGGTTGTAAAATTATAAAAGCCATTCAGCGAAGTGCTTTTTGTGATTTTACGGAATACCTGCCCCTGAGGTGTAAGCAGCTCAAACTGAACAGGGTGGTTTTTAGGCAAAGTATTTGCTTTGTCTTCAAGAATGAACGACAGGAACAACGTATCTCCAGGGCGCCATACACCGCGCTCGCCATAAATAAATCCTTTTATACCTTTCTGCACCTGCTCACCGGAAATATCAAAGGCGCTTAAAGATAAGGAAGAACCATCGTCCAGCTTAAGGAATCCACGCTGGTCACCACTTTTAGCAACCACCAGGAATGGCTTCTTTTTGAAGGTTGCTTCACACATACCTTCGGCATCCGTTTTTAAAGACTTCATCACCTGCAACTGGTAATCCAGCAGCTCAATAGTGCAGCCTGATACAGGTTTGGTTGTAATCAGGTTGGTAACCACAAAAGTCATAGAGCCATCGGTACCTCTTTTGGCAATCAGTCCAAGGTCAGATGCAAGCACATTTCGGCTTACTTCTTTGTTACGGTAATAGTAGTTTTTACAAGGATTGTCACGGTCGTTATAGTCATAACCGTAGTCATAATAATAATCGTAATCGTCATAATAATAATCACCATAATAATCCCAGTCCCGCTCATCCTCGTCTTCATCAGTCGCTACCACCTCCTGTAAATCATTGTTCGGATCTTCGGTTGCTGTTTCTGTACAAGTATACGTTGAGTATTCTTTTTTGAAGCTGATAATCACTTTATAAATGGCACCCGGTTCCGTTTTAATCAGCTCAGCCAGGTCAAATGAATAGGTGTTCCATTTCCCTAAATCCAAAGCACTTTTGTGAGTAAGCTGAATTGTTTTTTTCAGCACCACTTTTCCTACCCTTCTCAATTCACGGTCGCCTTCCATGTTGTTTACCTGCAGGAACTGAGGGATATTTTTTTCATATATTTTCAATATCTTAAGGTCAACGGCTTTCAGGCTAACGGCTTTAAAAGGGAATACAAGGCCATTGGAATTAGGAAGAATTACACCTTTTCCAATAAGCTGAATTTCGGGTTTCAATTCTTCGAACATTATTTCCATTACATAACGCTCTTTCAGGGTATTGCCTAACACATTCTTTACTCCAAGCTCTGCAGTAATGGTTCTTGCACCTATCTGGCGCACCTGTGGGTAAACGCGTATTTCATTGCCTTCAATAATGTATTTTAGTACTGCACCACCGGTGAGCGTTACCAGTCCATCCAACAACTGATTTTCCATCAACGGGTCTGAAAACTGAAGAATAGCATACTGTTCTGGGCTTTGTACGACTTTCACATCCACCACTTTAAAATCACCAAGAGCAGGAATTTCAATTTTTTTGCTTCCTTTGTTATCCACACCTAGCGGAGAACCATCCCATTTCAATTCAACAGAACCGGGCTTTTCAGTACGTTCAACACCTTCAACAGTAAAACGGTGCGTAGTGCCGTTTGACTCATGTATCCAGCTTATAGCAAGGGGTTTACCGCTCTGGCTTACTGTGAGGATTTTTTCAACAAGGGCCGGGTCTGCAAAATCGGATGTTCCTAAAGTCCCATCCAGACGTTGGGCACGCAGGGTTTTCTTATCTGTTGTAGTAATACCATCCACATACACATCAAACGACTGTTGCATTACCTGGAAATCGAACTCAAAAGTTTCAAATTCATTTGGTACATCGTCCAATACTTCCGACAGGAAAAACTCTGCCTTATACGCGGTATTGCTCGGAAGCGGTTTTTCAGGGCGAAACTCAATGGTTCTGCTATCTATCCAGGTAGTAGTACCTTTTATTGCAGGTGAAAAGTCGAACAATGTTTTTTCAATTGCCTTGCCCAGTTCAAAAGGCTTGGTCATTTCACTGGTAAGTAAGATTCGGATGCTGGACTGGCTGGAAATAATGCCGGATGTATATGCATTGATATATGCACTGAATGCCGGATTTTCCTTTTCATCCGTGTGACCAGATTTGTGCTTTAAGATTGTCAGAGCAGACAAAATCCCAATTACAACAAGCGAAGTGATTAACAAAAACCGTTTTGACATAACCGTTACAGATTAATTTTTTTTTATGATTGAACTGGGTAAATGTAGAATAAAAAAACAATGTGTTATAAAATGTTAAATAATATTTTTGGCAGGTTATTTGACGTTATATAATTAGTAATTTTATACAAACTATTTAATATCCCATATTATGTTTAAAAACAAAAAATTGTTTTTTCTGATACCTGTTGCAGCTATTGCCCTGGTATCATACACATACACCGTTCAGAACGAAAAGGAGCTGGCCATTGACCAGATAATTATTCAAAGCCTGAACAGCGCCCACTACTCGCCCAAGAATGTAAACAATGACTTTTCGGAGAAGGTTTTTAAGCTTTATCTCCAGCGACTGGATTATAATAAAAAGTTCCTGCTACAGTCGGACATTAATGACTTAAAGAAATACGAGCGCAGCATTGATGAAGACATTAACGAAGGCAAATTCAATTTTTTTGAAAAATCACTTGACCTGATAACAAAAAGAGTGGATGAAGCACAGGCATATTACAAGGAAATCCTTGACAAACCCTTTGATTTCACCAAAAAGGAAGAACTGGAGCTGGATGCCGAAAAGCTGAAATATGCCAAAAGCAAGGAAGAGTTAAAAGAGGCATGGAGAAAACAGCTAAAATACCAGACCCTTTCCCGGATTGTGGATATGATGGAAACCCAGGAAAAGGCGAAGGAAAAAAGCGATACTGTGAAAATAAAAACACGGGATGAGCTGGAAGTGGAAGCACGCAAAAAAGTGCTTAAAACGCATGATGACTGGTTCAAACGTTTAAAAAAACTGGATCGGAACGACCGTATTGCTATGTATTTTAACGCTGTTACCAGCATTTATGACCCGCATACGGAGTTTTACCCCCCTAAGGACAAAGCCAATTTTGATATTGGAATGAGCGGGCAATTGGAAGGTATTGGAGCCCAGCTGCAGGAAAAAGACGGAACAATAAAAGTAAGCAGCATTGTTCCCGGAAGCGCATCGTACCGCCAGGGAGAGCTGAAGGCAGGAGATATTATCCTTAAAGTAGCCCAGGCAGAAGCAGAACCGGTTGACATCACCGATATGCGCCTGGATGATGCCGTACAGCTGATCAGGGGCAAAAAAGGCACAGAAGTACGTTTAACGGTTAAGAAACCCGATGCCACAGTGATAGTGATACCGATTATCCGGGATATTGTGGTAATTGAGGAAACGTATGCGCAGTCTGCTATTTTAAAAGGGAAAAAGAACATCGGCTACATCAAATTGCCAAGTTTTTATGCCGACTTTAATGGAGGTGGCGGCCGGAACTGTTCCAGCGACATCCGGAAAGAGCTTCAGAAGCTGAAAGATGAAAAAGTAGATGGGGTTATCCTTGACCTGAGGTACAATGGCGGTGGTTCATTGCCGGATGTGGTGCGTATGGCCGGACTGTTTATTGATAAAGGACCGGTAGTACAGGTAAAATCAAAAGCAGGTGTTACCCAGGTGATGGATGATCACGATCCTTCTGTTGTATATGACGGTCCGCTTGCAGTAATGGTAAACTCCAATTCTGCTTCGGCATCGGAAATTATGGCTGCTGCTATACAGGATTACAAAAGAGGGATTGTTGTAGGAACCTCTCCTTCCACATTTGGGAAAGGAACTGTTCAGCGCTTTTATGACCTGGATGAATACCTGCCAGCACAGTATGCAAGTATAAAACCACTTGGACAAGTGAAGATAACTACCCAGAAATTTTACAGGATAAGCGGTGGTGCAACCCAGTTGAAAGGTGTATTACCTGACATTACATTGCCAGACCCTTACTACCTGCTTGATCAGGGTGAAAAAGAACAGGAATACCCTATGACCTGGGATGAAATTGCCCCTGCTAATTATAAACCCATGACCCCTAATTTCTCTGTTGATAAGCTGAGAGCGGGTAGCCAGGCCCGTATGAAGACCAATCCGGGGTTTGCTATACTTGACGAAGCTGCAAAACGCCTGAAAAAGCAAAAAGACAGCACCATTGTATCACTTAACTTTGAGACCTATTATGCTGAGCAAAAGCGCCTGAAAGCAGAATCAAAGAAAATGGATGAGCTGGACAAGGAAATACCAGGGCTTTTTGTTGGTCCGGTGACAGTAGATTCAATAGCGATTGAAGGAGATACAGCTAAAATTGCAAAGGTAAAAGACTGGCATAAAACCATTCGCAAGGATATTTATCTGAACGAAACCATTGCGATTATGAATGATATGAGCAGGTAGTTCAAAGTTTAAAGTTCGTAGTTGGGAGAGTTGGAATTGCGAGCCCGAAATGAAATTTTGGAAAATCTGAGGTAAGTGTTGGATAAAATAAAAAAACGGAACTGAATTCAGTTCCGTTTTTTTTATAAATAATCCTCAATTATCCCCATTCCCTGCCTTACGACAGCAACATCCCCATCCGAGCAATCAACGATAGTAGAGGCTTCATTATTACCATAGCCACCGGCAATTACAATGTCTACTTTATCCTTGTACTTTTCATAAATCAGCTCCGGATCGGTGGTGTATTCGATGATTTCATCATCATCGTGCACGGAGGTGCTCATGATTGGATTACCGAGCTGCTTTACGATTTCAAGGCAGATCGTGTTGTCAGGGATACGGATGCCCACAGTTTTCTTTTTGCTGCTGAAAAGCTTGGGAACATTGTTATTGGCCTCCAGGATGAATTTAAATGGTCCGGGAAGGGCTTTTTTCATTAGCTTGAATGTTGCCGTGCTGATGGGCTTGGTAAAATCAGCCAGGTGGCTTAAATCAGAACAGATGAAGGAAAAATTGGCTTTTTCGGGGTTGATGCCTTTTATTTTGCATACCCTTTCCACTGCCCTTTGCTTGTAAATATCGCAGCCAATGCCATAAACGGTATCTGTGGGGTAAATAACAACCCCGCCATCACGCAAACAGTTCACCACTGTTGTGATTTCGCTGTAATTGGGTTTATCGGGGTTGATACGTAAGAGCATATTACTAAACAATTCCTAAATCCTAAATCCGTAATTCAAAAATTCAGGATTCGGGATTTAGGATGAAAGGATTTTTTTATTACTTCTTAGCATCCGCTAAAAACTGTGCCAGGCCAATGTCTGTTAACGGGTGCTTTAAAAGGGCGGTGATTGCACTTAGCGGACAGGTAACTACATCAGCTCCAATGGTTGCGCACTCAATGATGTGCATCGGATGACGGATAGATGCGGCAAGGATTTCTGTCTGGTAACCGTAGTTATCAAATATCACGCGGATGTCTTCAATAAGCTGTAAACCATCTGTTGACACATCATCCAGACGGCCTACGAAAGGAGATACATAAGTAGCCCCGGCTTTTGCAGCTAATAAAGCCTGACCAGCAGAAAATACCAGTGTACAGTTGGTACGAATACCTTTTTTAGTGAAATATTTAATGGCTTTGATTCCATCTTTTATCATTGGCACCTTCACAACAATCTGCTTGTGAAGTTTAGCAAGGCGCTCGCCTTCCTTAATGATTCCGGCATAGTCAGTTGCAATCACCTCAGCACTTACATCGCCATCTACTATTTTGCAGATATCCACATAATGCTTTAAAATATTTTTTTCGCCTTTGATGCCTTCTTTTGCCATTAATGACGGATTGGTTGTAACGCCATCCAATACTCCAAGGTCTTGTGCTTCTTTAATCTGAGCGAGGTTTGCTGTATCAATAAAAAATTTCATAGGGGTTTATTTGTTTGTTTTTAATAAATGAATTGCTAACGATATTACTGTTTGCGAAGGTATAAAATTACTAAATGAGTAAGGAGGAGATTGAGCGAATGTGGAAATCTTGTGAAAAGTTATATCTGAAGCTAAAGGCATTATTCAACACAAGCCTCCCCGCCTCTTCGACAAGCTCAGACTGACAACGCACAAATCCTAATCTCAAAATCCAAACTAAATTCTGCACAATCAAACCTATCCTGATTCTTCCACCGGCTCAGTTTTCTATAGCTATCAGAGAACAGTGCGCGCGGTCAGTCTGAGCTTGTCGAAGACTGTGGGTTAGCTTTATACCACTAAAATTTATTTGATTGCTTACCGGAAAGGCAAAAAGAAGGGGTAAGCTACTCACATCGCACCGCTCAACCTATTACCTTTGCTTACTTCCGTACCTGGAGGGTTTTAGGGAGCTGGTCGTATAAGACTTACCCCGGCACAAAAGTAAATAAATTATTCAATTCAGCAAGTGTATTCAACACTAAAATACTATTATTGAACGAACAAAACCCTCGTGATTTTTTGAAAGCTTGTCAATCTCTTTTTAGTATATTTGCCCCGCTATGAACATTTCCATTGTCATTCCGCTATTAAACGAAGACGAATCCCTGCCGGAGCTTACCAGCTGGATTGAACGTGTTATGAAGGAAAATGACTTCTCATACGAGGTTATTTTTGTGGATGACGGAAGTACTGACAACTCCTGGAAAGTGATTGAAAGCCAGTCGGCTGCAAACCCAGCCATTAAGGGCATAAAATTCCGCAGGAACTATGGTAAATCCGCTGCTTTAAATGTAGCATTTGAAGCAGCATTGGGTGATGTGGTTATTACCATGGATGCCGATCTGCAGGATTCACCGGATGAAATACCGGAACTTTATAAAATGATTACTGTTGATGGCTTCGATCTTGTTTCGGGCTGGAAAAAGAAACGTTACGACCCACTTAGTAAAACCATTCCTACCAAACTGTTTAACTGGGCAACACGCAGGGCAAGCGGAATCAACAACTTACACGATTTTAACTGCGGACTGAAAGCTTACAAAAAAGAGGTTGTAAAGAATATAGAGGTGTATGGTGAAATGCACCGTTACATCCCTGTAATTGCCAAATGGGCCGGTTTTACCAAAATTGAGGAGAAAGTGGTTCAGCACCGTGAACGGAAGTATGGTACCACCAAATTCGGCTTAAGCCGTTTTATTTATGGTTTTCTTGATTTGATGTCCATCACCTTCGTTTCCAAATTTGGCAAACGCCCTATGCACGTTTTTGGCTTTTTAGGGACTATTTCCTTTTTCCTGGGAGGTTCAATTTCTTTGTACCTGATCATTGAAAAAGTTTATAAATCTGTAAATGCTATCCCTACACGTGACGTTACAGATAAACCCTTGTTTTACCTGGCCCTGGTGGCTATGATTATAGGTACACAGTTATTTCTTGCCGGTTTCCTAGGCGAATTGATTTCCCGCAGCTCTGCAAACAGGAATCATTACCAGATTGATAAGAGGATATAGTCTTCTTAGATTAGTAGTCCAAACAACTCTATATTTTCCTTCCCCACAGTCTTCGACAGGCTCAGACTGACTGCGCGCAGCGAAAAGATATTTAATTTTCTCGCAAAGGCGCAAAGACGCTAAGAGATTTTGCGACTTTGCGTCTTTGCGGGAACTCATTTACTGCACCACCACCTTCACAATGCCTTCGTCTTTATCTGTCTTCAACCTTACAAAATACACTCCTTTTGCCAATTGAAGCTCAGCAGCATTCACCTCCACCTGGTGCTTACCGGCACTTTGCCCATCACTGAAAAGCACAATGCGTTTGCCTAAAACATCGGTTATTGAAATTTCTGCTTTTGTGCTTTCTTTTAATTGGTAGGTAATCATTGAACTACCTGTAAACGGGTTCGGATACACGTATAAGCCATAACCGGCAGCCAGTTCATCAACAGAAGTAGTATATACCAGCTGCGCATCGCTTGAATAAACTGCGGATTGAAGCCCTGCCCCATCTTCAGCTTTCACACTGAAATAATACAATTGATTGGCTATCAATGTTAACCCTGTATGCGTTACGGAAGTAAGTAAGTTATTATCTGTCCAGTTTACTACATCTGTTCCACCAGCGGTAGTACCAATAGCATACCAGTATTTAACAATGCCCGAATTGGTATCAGCACTTGCGGTCCAGTTTGCTGCCAGCTGTGTAAGTGAGATGGTGGTATCAATATCTGACGCAGTACCATCGCTAACGACAAAGCTCTCTGGCGCAGACCAATCCACATTCACATCCTGGGAAGCAACAACAGACAGGTTGCCGGCAGAATCTTTGGTAATTGATTTAACCCTGCACGATGGTGTTGAGGGGTTTGGGTTCTGGTAGCGAACATCATTTGTTGCAGCCGGCCCAACAGTAACTGTTACCGATGCAGGACGTGAGCGGTATACCTTCAAATCATTTACCATATAGTTACAATCCCCGCTTCGGAAAGAGATGTAATTACCTGTAGCATAAGGAGATGAGTCAGTCCAGGAACCAACAAGGTTATTGTTTACATAAACATCCATTTTACCTGAAATACGGTCGTAAGCAACGGCATACGTATACCATGTACCTGTATTGATAGTCACCGGAACAGTATATGCAGGTGTACCAAAGGAATTGTTGGTTACTTTATAAATCTGCAGCTGGCTTTGGTCGGCACGGAACCATACAAAATACGAGTTTCCCCGGTTGGTTTGCTGTGCACTGTCGCAGAAAAAGTGAAAGCCGGCACGCCTGTTGGTCCCTGTACCGTCAATTTTTCCGTTCCAGGTATACAAATAGCGGTTGGACAGACTTTGTGTAAGAGGCGCATAAATATTGCTGTTGGTATTTGTCTGGTCGCTTTGCTCCAGGAAACCTCCGCTAATAGCCCAGTTACCGCTGGCAGTGGTCCAGTCCGGGTGAATGGCATTATCAAAATTATCGCTGAAGAAACCACGGCTGTTATTGGCCCTCCACTCCGTACCGGTATATTCAAGCACCTGGTAAAAGCTTTTTTCAATACCCGAACCTCCATTATCTGTGTCGGTAAAGCTTGCAGTAAAATTCTGGGTTGCCCAGCCGGACGGTGCTGTTACCTGGGTAGTAGGAGCCGTATTGTCTATAGAGCAGTTCCAAACTGCACGCCAACCGGCAGCCTGCGTACCATTATCCGATTTCCAACGAATGGTTAATGCCGGACCGCTGGAAGTAACGGTTCCCGGGCCAGTAGAACCGTGATAAGCGCCAACAAGTGGTGAAGCAGTTGAATTACCATCGTATACATAAAGCGTATCGTAATTCAGTTCCGAAGCAAAAGAAGTAAAATTGAGCGTTACATTGGTAGCGTTTGATGGGGCTATGGTGTATGTGAATTTTTCATTGTCGTAGTAGTTACGGGTTGGTCCTCCCAAATCGTAAATGGTGTCAGTACAGGGAACTACGGCACAATCGGTAAATTTATTCTGTATCAGATCCCAGAAATCATTATATCCATCGTCATAACCCAGTGCCCATATACCAATGCCACCAATGCCTGTCATATTCACAATATCAAAACGTTTTCCCAAGCTATATGCATCATCGGTCCAGCATTGCCACCACTGTCCGCTGCGCTGTGAAGGGTAATAAGGCGAAAAGCTATTGGCTTCCCACTGGCGGTTACTGTAATACCCATTACTGTTGGCACGCAGCTCATTATAAAAAACAGTATTGCTGCTTCCCGTAGTAGATGAAGGAGCCGTGCTGCCATTGGTGGACCACTCGCGGCCATAATAAGGCTGGCCGAGCAACAGTTTAGAGCGCGTAACACCTTTATTCAGGTAATAAGTAATGGATTTGGTAATTGTATAATTGTATGAAGTCTGGAAGTTATAAAGCGGAGCTTCAGGACCTGCAGTACTGCTGCCGCTGTAATAGTAATCGTATCCCATGATGATGAATAAGTCCACATAGGAGTTTAAAGAGGAGATATTAAAAACATTGCTCCATTCCACTGCAGGCAATGCAATACTTATTTCAGAACCCGGAATGGCGGAATGCATCTGGTTGCAGAGGTCAATCATAAAGCTGGTAAAGGCAGCATTGTTGGAAGCGGCCATACCTTCAAAATCAATGTTTACTCCATGAGCGTTACGATTTTGAACCAGGTTAATGAGATTGGTAATGAGGGTCTGCTTGGCAGTGCTGTTTCCCAGGAAAGTGGTATGTCCGCTAAACAGTGTTACACATAAAGTAACGTTTACCCCATTTGCCAGCGCGTCATTTACTACGGTAGCAGTTGACCAGCCGTGCGTGGAAACAGCATTGCCATTTGCAGAATTTACTTCGTAAGAAAAAAAGCACAAATCCGATATTTTATCCCAATCGTAATTGGCTTCCAAACCATTATTCCAGTACGGATGCCAGCCATACACCCGCTTATTCAGGGAGCAGGTACGGTTGTTCGATTTAGGAGAAAAACTACTTTTTGGTATGCCGGTAAGGGCCGTTCTAAGACTATCCCATTGGGCTGTTGTGGTTAAATTATACTGTGCATACTTCTCGGACTGCTCCTGGTGGATGGATTTGAAGTTTGCAGGGGGCTGAGCATCAATTTCCGACTGGGCAATTAAAAGCTGAGGGATTAAAAGGGACAACGAGTAAATTATTTTCTTCATTTTACATTAAATTTGTAGCCACAGATTCACAGGATTACTTAATAGTTAATCTGTGAATCTGTGGCAGCTATCAATACACCAAACGCTTTGCTATTAAAATCAAAATGTTCGTTATCTTACTGAAAAAGAACATTTTGACATGCAATTATTAAACTATTACTTCACTATTATTTTCACAAAACTTTGCTCATTGTTTACTTCCAATTTCACAAAATACATTCCCTTTGCAAGTTGTAATTCGGTAGCATTTACATTTACATCATGCTTACCCGGAGCCTGGGAAGGGTTGTTGTATAAAACAAGCGTTTTACCCAAAACATCGGTTAACGACACCTTTACATTTGAAGCATGGCTCAACTGATAGGTTATTTTACTGGTGTTTGTGAACGGGTTTGGATAAACACTCAAACTATTCACCGCGCTTTGCTCTTCAACCGACACTACCTGAACCGTTTGTCCGTTGCTGTTGCCTACCACCGATTGCAATCCAGCACCATTTTCAGCTTTTACGGAGAAATAATAGGTGGTATTATTCACCAGGCTCAGGCTATCTTCCGTTACAGAAAGGTTAAACCAGTTATCGGTATAATCGAGAATATCAGTACCACCGGCTGTAGTACCTATAGCATACCAGTAACGTGCTACTGCAGAGTTTGGATCGGTTGAGGCGCTCCAGTTGGCAGAAAGGTCAGTTAAAGAAGTGGTAACGCTGATATCGGCAGCCAAACCATCGTTTATTGTATCAACAGTGCTTGGCGGGGTCCAATCCACATTAATATTCTGGTAAAATATGGCAGAAAGGTTACCTACAGAATCGGCACAGATGGATTTGATTTTACCTGAATAAGTGGTCGGATTCGGATTCTGGTAACGGATATCATTTGTAGCAGCTGGACCAACAGTAATGTTTGCTGAAGAGGGCTGACGCGAGCGGTATACTTTCAATTCATTGATTGCAAAACTTGCGTTACCACTACGGAACGAAATGCCAGTTCCGGTTGCAAGCGGTGACGGGTCCGTCCAGGATGTAACCAACTGATTATCAACATAAACAGTAATTTTTCCGGTAATACGGTCGTAAATGATCTTAAAATCATAATATTGTCCGGCCACTATTGTAAACGGAATATCGTGCTGAGGAGTACCAAACGTATTGTTGGTAGTTTTATATATCTGCAGCTTGGCATTGTCTACGCGGAACCAAACAAAATAAGAATTTCCGCGGTTGGATTGAGAAGCATTGTCGCAGAAAAAGTGGAAACCGGCACGTTTGTTTGTTCCGGAGCCATCTATTTTGCCATAAAAGTTATAGAGATAGCGGTTGGAAAGCGTTTGGTTCAGGGAAGCATAAATATTGGTATTGCTTGAATCTTCATTGGATTGTAGCAAAGCGCCACTGTTAATAGCCCATGAGCCATTGGCAATAGTCCACTCCGGGTGAATGGCAACATCAAAATTATCTGCAAAAAAGCCATTGGCGTTATTGGCGCGCCACTCTGTGCCATCATAATCCAGCACCTGGTAATAGCTTTTCTCCAGACCGCTGCCACCAACATTATCAGCATCAGTAAAGGTTGCTGTAAAATTACCTGTTTCCCAAACATTGGGTGTAGAAACGGTAGTGGTAGGTGCAGTATTATCGGATGGCGGTGGAGGCACAGAGTTACTGGTCCAGGTTGCAGCCCAGCCGGTTCCGGTAGTGGAGCAATCGGAACGGAACTCCAGCAATAAGGAACCGCCACTTGCTGTAACTGTTCCAGGGCTTGTTGTACCATCATATTTTCCAAGAAGAGGAGCCGAAGTAGTAGCACCGTCATAAATGAACAGGTAATCGTAATTGGCTTCGGTGCTAAACGATGTAAAGTTCAAGGTAAGCGTAGTAGCGCCTGATGGCTGTATAAGTGTAAGCACCCTTTCATCATCCCCGTAATTTCCACCGGAACCACCGCTATCATAAAAATTACCGGTAGCAGTTGTTACGGTAGTAATAGTAGGATTATTGTTGATTAACAGGTAAAATTTAGCCCAATCCCAGTTTGGCCCCGGATCGCTGTGCGACTGGCTGGCAAACATCTGGTGACCTTTAATTGTAGTGCAACTTCCCAATGAACATACATTAGCACCTCCAGAACAACCAGGGCCATAATAGGTACGTAAAGGGTTAATGCCGTATCCGCTGTTGCAAATGTCCCTTACCAATGCTGCCGACTGCGTGTACATAGCATTGGTATACCAGCTTGCCTGGGCAATATACCCTTCGTGCTCAATTCCAATGGTGTAAGGATTATGATTACCCACGTGCCAGGCTTTGTTTGCCTCGGTAACCATTTGGGTAATTTGTCCATCGCTGGAGCGCACTACATAATGTGCAGAAACATTGGCACTGCAATTCTGAAACCAGGAAATACATCCTGCATAGCTGCCCTGAACAGTGTGAATGGTAACGGCCGAAACTGCTGTACCGCTGCGGGAACTGTAATTGCAGGACCCGGCAGCATTCCAGATAGCCGGGCCATAATCAGACGACTGCAAAGATTTCGCCTGGTATTGTTGACCGTGGTTGGTGTAAACACTTTCATCGGATACACTTACACCGGTTGAGCTCAACACTGCGTAGTTTTCCTGCCCGAAAATGCCTGCAAAGTCAATGGAATATTTTGGAAAACCATACAGCTGCTGATATGTCGGGTTATTTAAAAATTGCAAATATCCGTACAATTGAGCGTTCAAGGCAAAGTTCTGCCCTTCTGTGGTATTCGGAAGCTCACTCAGACTGGATAAAACGGGCAGCTGTTCAGCAATGCCGTTTCCTTCAACGTGCAGCTTATTTTTTTCAAAAACATAAGCCGCAGCATAGGCATACACATTCTTTTCAGGGCTGCTGATGATATCGTTTATGCTGATACCAGATACCTGTGAAATATAAGCAAGGTTATTTTTAAAATAGCCTTGTCCATCCAGGGTCAATGCCATTAAACCATAGGCATTGGGCATACCTATACAGCTTTCGGGAACGGTTGATGCATGCTCGAGGTGGGTAAAATGAGTATTGCAAAAAGAAACTGCTTCGAGCACCCCTTGAGGGATTTCAGGGTATTCTTCATATACCTTGCTGAAAAGCTGGGAATAGTTATTAGGGACAGCAGGGTCCTGAGAGCCGGACTGAGCTGTAGAATAGCCAAGGCCAAGAAGCGATGCAAATGCAGAAATGAGTAGCTTTTTTTTCATATTATAATCGGATAGTTTTTGTTTTAATGCTTATTCAGTATAAAACTGAGGGTTATTATTTGCAATAATTTGTGTTTCGTAATCTTTGATCTGAGTAAAGATAAATTATTCATTCATAAATGTCAAATTTATGACGAAGTAACTTATAAACAATATGTTAGGAGCTAGTATTGAATTATATACGTTTTTAGCAGAGCTTCAGATTTCTTAAGATTCGATTTTCATTTACTGGTTCAGATTATTTCCTGAAACCTGACAACTTTTGGCTAAAATGTGAAAGAACAAAATGTCTTTCGAGGCGGTATTTTTGCATTTCACCTATATTTGTATGATGAAATGGTTTTCTAACCTTTTACTTGTTTGCAGCATTTCTCTGCTCGCACTTACAGGTTGCCAGCAAGCTAGCCAGGAACCGTCATTCTACCTTAACTCCAAACCCTGTGTGCGCTGGTGGTGGTTTGCTACGGAAATAAAAAAGCCGGATGTAAAATACCAGCTCGACTGGCTGAAACAGAACAATTTTGGAGGTGTAGAGATTGCCTGGGTATACCCGTTATACCGCTACCAGAAGATGTATGAAAAAAATTATAACAGGCATTATCCAAAGGATACTTCTGCACAAAAATGGCTCAGTGAAGAATGGTCGGAAATAGTGGCTTATACCAAACAATATGCTGATTCCATTGGCCTAGGCTGTGATTTCACTTTTGGCAGTGCATGGCCGGTAGCAGGCAGCAATATTGATAAATTCCATGCTACGCAAATATACGGAGACACGGCTTTCCGGCAGCTGCTAACGTTTGCCTGGACATGGCCCGATACACAAATGGTCATCAACCACCTGGACAGCAATGCCTTTTACCGTTTTGCTGACCCTGTTGGCCGGGCATTGGCAAAACCGCTGAAAGGCAATAAATCAGCATTATTTACAGATTCCTGGGAAATAAAGCTGAATAGTGCCAACAAAATCTGGACAACAGGGTTTGAAAAAACATTCTTAAAAGAATTTGGCTATGACATCATTCCATATATGAATGCAGGGCTGGACTCCTTCCCTGACGTGCGCTATGATTACATGCTTCACCTGGACGGTTATGTGACCAATGGATTTTATAAACCTTACGTACAAAAGTGCAAAGAGCTGGGTGCATGGTCACGTGTGCAGTGCCTGGCAGCCCCTACAGATGTAATGACCACCTATTCCCTTGTTGATATACCCGAAACAGAAGCTATGCTGAACAACCCTAACTTTTCGCGCATTGTGAGTTCATCGGCATGTCTTTCCTCCAAAAAGCTTGTTTCCAGCGAAACATTTACCTGCATGTACGGCTTCCCTGCTACCTACCTTCGCAAAGAACAAACAGCCGACCTGAAAATGGTTGCTGATGCATTGTTTGCCCAGGGCGTGAACCATCATTTTTACCACGGTATGCCCTATAACCCAAAAGGATCAGACACCATCGATTTCTTTGCCACCACGTATTTTGGTCCGGGCGGAAGCCTGACACCCGAACTTCCGGCCTTCAATGCCTATATGGAGAAGGTATCCGGAGTTTTACAAAAGGGAAAAACATACAGTGATGTGGCGGTTTATGTCCCTTATGAAGATGCAGTGATGAAGGGTGCCTACCCCAAAGAACGTCAACGGGTGTGGGTTTGGGGAGAATATGAACTAAGGTATGTGCATCCTCCGGATGAAACTAAAAATTATCACCCTTTGTGGATAAACAGACATTTCCTGGAAAAGGCGGAATTCAAGAATGGGAAATTGAATGTTGGGGATGCGCAATTTTCTATTTTATACATTGATGTAGAGTATATGGATATCCGGGCTCTTCAGCGGGTAGTTGAACTGGCAAAAAAAGGCTTGCCCGTGTGTTTGAAACGTTTACCCAAACAACCAGGAAAAACAAAATCCGGAAACTATACAGGACTGTGCGAGGCGTTGGCATCCCTACCCAATGTTTCCAATGAGTTTAAGAAAGTGGCTGCAAAGCCTCCGCTTATTGAAGGCGACACCATACCAGACTACTGGTGCAGAGTTGAAAAAGATGGTACTCATTATGTTTTCCTGGCGCAACCGCTTTCGCAGGATTTAAAGTACCCGGTGTATTCGGGCCAGTCGTATATGGAAAATCCTGTTTTCAGGGAACTAACCTTTCATGTTAATGGAAAAAGCACAAAACAGGCAATTGAGTTTAAACCCTACCAGTCGGTAATGCTTAAAATAAGCCCGGATGGAACAATAGCGTTTATAGACATTGCGTTTGTTCCTAAAAAACCTGTTGTAAGGCCGCGGGAAGAGCAGAAAATGTATTTCTGAGGATGTTTTGTCGGGTGGGACACCCCGGTAATAGGAGACGCAAGCGGGACGCTTCCGTATGCGGGGCTGCCACTGTTCTAAAAGAGCGAACGAACTACTATTGCCGTGCGGTATATTTTATCAGTGGCAGATAGCTCTATCGAATAAATTCCTGATGGAATCATATTTTCAGGCCCTGTAAACATCTGAATAGAATGACTGTTATGCAGGATATCCAGTGTTTTTGAAAAAACCAACTCCCCCAGAGTATTATATATCCGAATATGGTTGCATGCCACAAGCCCCATTATTTCAACCGTAAAAGTCCCATTATTTGGATTTGGATAAATGACTGGCATCCATGTTCTTTCTTTTGCACCAATACCATTTGTACTTGTATAATTATATAGGGAGGAGGTAGCGCTGCAACCATTTGCATCTGTAATCAAAATACTGTAATTACCGCTTTGAACAGGTGAGTAGTTTTGCGAAGTAGCTCCAGGTATACTATCCCCGTTCAAAAACCACTGATAAGTGGATGCTGTTGTTGATAACAAATCACTTCCGTTCAGAGTAATGACCGGTGCAGGTGGTAAAAGATTCACTGTTACCACCGTTGCAGAAGAGCTTGCTGAGCAGTTATTGTTATCTGTTACTGTTACCGAATAACTCCCACCACTATTTGCTGTAAAGGTTTGTGCAGTGGCACCGGTGTTCCAGGAATAGCTTGCATAGCCCGCACCAGCATCCAGTATTACACTTCCCCCCTGACAAAATGTGGTACTTCCGTTTGGAGTGATTACAGGGGCAGCCGGGGCGGCTGAAATGGTAAAACTGCTGCCGATGGTATGTGTATTTCCGTTCCAGATACGCCAATAGTATGTTGTATTGGGCTGAAAGCTTAAGGTGCCGGGAGAACAAGGTGCAAAGGCAATATCACAGGCAAAGCCTGCAGGGCCACTAGTAGTTGTTTGGCCTGAAACATTTTTATTATAATAAAAACTGAAATTAGGGTCAGTAGTTACATCTACTGACCAGCCGCTACCGGAGTTGGTCCAGCTGAAATTTACGTTGCCGTTGCAATCTGTACTCGCGGAAAGATTGGTGGGTGTAACACATGGCTGAACAGTAAATGTTCCACCAAAGGTATGGACAGCATTGTTCCACATTCGCCAGTAGTAAGTGGTGTTGGGCTGGAATGTAATTGCAGGATTAAAACCTGATGGTCCACTGATAGAAGTTACATTGGAAACACTGATATTGGAATAGCTGGCAAAACCAGCATCTGTAGAAACGTCCAAAAACCAACCATTTCCCGAGTTCTCCCAATTAAAACTAACTGTACCCACACAACTTGTAACCGACTGAAGATTAACTGGATAGCAACTAACCTGGTTTTTAAAAGCATCAAAAGATAATTTACGTTCCGAAGGTATAAAGCTACCCAGCTGATATAATCCCCAGCTGGCTCCGGGCCAGTCGGTAAGGCTGAACCAGGTTGCAAGTGCAATACGCGAATCATTTTTTAGGAGATTAAAGCCCGTTGTAAGATTATCTGCCTGTCCCTGAAAACCAACGGCATTAGACTCCCAACCAAATTCTGACACCCATATTTTTTTATTGGTTGTACCTTCATAGCTTGCTATGCTGTTCCAGAATGCATTAATATTGGTATTCATGGCAGCACTAACCTGTGAAGGATCTGATGTACCCTGAGCCGCGTAGATATGCATCCCGAAGCCATCCAGCGGATAAGTACCTTTATTTGCCAGAATCCAGCTCCATGCAAAATCATTGATACCGTGACTGTATGTAGAACCGATGTAGGATGCTCCATCATCAAGCGCATGTGTAAAAATAGGCCCTGAAACTAAATTAACCTGCCAGCTAGGATCGGTATCATGGCCGTTATAGTATTTCGTTTCCATATAAATTTCCTGAAGAATTTTGGCAAACCATTTCGGGTGTACGACACTTACCCCATTATTCCAGTTATTGGGCTCGTTAAAAGATTCAAACGTTGTAATCCGATCTTTAAAATGCCCTACAATATCCACAAAATTAGTTACATAACCAGCTATCCAGGCATCTGTAGCAGCCTGATCATTGCTGGGATCAAATTTCAGCACATCACCCACATGCCCTGCAGCCTGATCGCTGATAAGAGCGTATACCTGAATGCCCTGAGCCAGGAAACCGTTTACTATTTCATCATAGGTTTGCTTCCATGTTTTGCCACTGTGAAGAGTTTGGTCTGATGGTGATGACCAGGGGCCTAAAATAAAGTTCAGCCTCACCCATGGCGTGCACGTAGTAGCGACTACCGCTGCAGTGGCATTAGATGCGATAGCACCTGTAATGTTATCAATGGGTTGGTTGCAATCTAAACCAAGTGCTGGCTGGGCATGACCTGTTTTTAACAGACAGATGCAGAATAGGCTAAGAATAAGAGTATTAATCTGGTTCATATTCTGTGAGATGTATAACAAATAAAACTCTTATCTGTTAAAAATGCAAATTTATATTAAATAAAACATCATTTGTCGCAAAAAAACAGCTAACTGTAAGTCAGCTCAAGAAATTATCTGTATTCCGTAATACTCACTCTCAAAAATATAACTTATTGTATATGTCCAGATTCACAGATACCGGATAATAAATCTGTGAATCTGTAGCTAATTTCCTAATATTGCTCTCTGTCAGCTTTTAATCTGCACGTATGTATAAAAATCCTTTTCAAAAACCGGGTGATATTATACAGGAAAACCACTTTCTGTATGTGCGCGTCATTGCTTTCGTTTGTTTCTTTGGACACGGGCTGGTTTCACTGGATATAAGCCCTGGTTATCAATTACATTACAATATCTTTTCAGCAGTCAACTTTTTTGGGCTGGATGCACATTTTTTTCTAAGATTGCTGGCTGCATTTGATATCTGTATGGCTTTTCTTTTTTTATTCAATGTAAAATTGGTCTATATCATACCGGTTATTCTTTCTTACCTTTTTATGGTGGGACTTGCAGGCGGTATTTTTTACATGAAAAAAACGGGAGGCTTTTTTGGTATATCTGAATTTTTCAGACGGCTTCCCTGGATGTTTACTGTGCTTTTTGTTTGGTTTAAGTTAAAAAAAGAAAAGGACTATTTCTTTTTGCTCCGTACAGGACTAGCTTTTGCGTTTATTGCTCATGGCCTTTCATCGCTTGAATTTCTTGGCTTGCGGGGTGGGCATATTGAGCTGGCTTCTCAAATCATGACTTCAGATTCTGCTACCAAATTTGTGTACTGCAGTGGCTTTTCGGATACAGTTATAGGGCTGTTGCTAATTACCGGTCTTTTCTCACGCTGGGCCGCGGCTATAGGATGCCTCTGGCTGGTTTTTATTGTCTACCTGTCGTTTCTCACGGGATTGCCAGAAGGCATATTCAGAACAGGTTTTTTATTGATCTGTCTTTATGTTGCAGTTGATAAACGTTGTCATCAATGGAAAAATTCAGGAAAAAGCATCTGAAAGAGATTGTTTCAGCCACAGATTCACAGATTATAGAATCGAAAACAGGTAACTGAAATTTTATTTTTTTAGCACATCAGGTAAATTTTCTTTTGTGAGCTCACCTTTACCGATTTTCAATAAAAACACATTTTTACCGGTCATTAAATCTTCGTGCATTTCTTTTCGGAGTGCCTCCATCAGCACATCGTATTCTCCAAAAAGCTGGGTACTTAGCCCATTCACTTCGGCCCGGATACCAGGATACTTTTTTACACGCTGTATAAAACCAATAATCTTATTGGCATAATCATCAGTAAGAGCGTACATACTTATTTCTATGGTTGCGAGCATATGAAGAGGGTTATTGGGTATTGGGTGTTATTGGGTTATTGGTTATTGGTTATTGGTTATTGGTTATTGGTTATTGGGTTATTGGGTTATTGATTTATTAATTATTAAGTTTTGGTACCTTAGTTAACTGCTAACTTAATAATCAACAGCGTTAACTGTTAACCAATAACTAATAACTGTTAACTAATAACTGATAACTACTTATTTAGTTCCGCAAATACTTTCGCAGCTTTAAATTTCTTTGCTGCCCGGCCTTTGCGGATAATTTTAACTTTAACAATTGTATCGCCTTGCTGAATCGAATCCACAACATCCTGTCCGGTTATAACATGACCAAAAATGGTATGCTTCATGTTTAACCATGGAGTAGCTACGTGAGTAATAAAAAACTGGCTGCCATTGGTTCTTGGACCGGCATTTGCCATTGCTAAAATACCAGGGCCGGTGAATTGCATGTCGCTAAAGCATTCATCTTTAAAAGCATATCCTGGTCCGCCCATACCAGTTCCCTGTGGGTCACCACCCTGGATCATAAATTTAGGAATAACCCGATGAAATTTTAAACCATCGTAAAATGGAGTACCTTCCGGTTTTGCACTGTTTTTAATTTTTCCTTCGGCCAAACCCACAAAATTGGCAACTGTTAAAGGTGTTTTTTCCATCTCCAGCTTTACCAATATTTTACCCCGGCTGGTTTCTATTTCGGCATACAGGCCCTTTTCCAGCTTGGGCTTTTTTTCTTTAACAAGTATTACCGGCTTTGTGGTTACATGAAGCGGGTTACCAGCATAGGTGGTAAGATTAACAAATAAAAAGAGGCTTAAAACAAACAGTATTCTTTTCATAATTGTAATTTTTAGTGATTTTTATTATTCTTTTTTGCAGCTTCCATCAGCGCACATTTGCTGCAGGCCTGTTTTTTTCTGATGCTGGCGTATGTGCGGTAAACAACATAAGAGCAAGCCAGTGCCAGGAATGTATATGTAATTATATTTTGAATCATGGTAAAAGGTGTTTCATCCCCTGGTCTTCGACAAGCTTAGTTCCGATAACTATCGGAAGACCTACCCACATTCAAAAGCTTTTGTGGGTCATCAAAATTAAGAAAAATATTTCCGTCAGCGGCTGGTTTATTTTTAATAATTTTACTGTCTGACAAAGCCATTACATTCTACTATGATAACATCAACAACTCCTGTCCGTTACGACAGAAAAAAATATAAGGACGATACCCTGATAGCACTTTACAAAGGTGTTTTGAAGCCAAGGATGATCGAAGAAAAAATGCTGCTGCTGCTGCGCCAGGGGAAAATAGCGAAATGGTTTTCCGGTATTGGTCAGGAAGCAGGCTCTGTAGGTGCAGCCATGGCGTTGGAGAAAGATGAATACATTTTGCCGATGCACCGCAACTTGGGGGTTTTTACCACACGCGAAATTCCGTTGAACCGTTTATTTTCGCAGTTCCAGGGCAAGCCGGGCGGCTTCACCAAAGGACGCGATCGCTCTTTCCACTTTGGAACCCAGGAGTATAAAATTGTGGGGATGATCTCCCACCTGGGCCCTCAGCTGGGCCTGGCTGACGGGATTGCTTTGGGCAATATCCTGAAAAAGAACAACAAAGTAACCCTGGTGTATACCGGTGATGGTGGTGCCAGCGAAGGCGATTTCCATGAATCATTGAACGTAGCTGCCGTTTGGGATTTGCCCGTGATATTTGCAATAGAGAACAACGGCTACGGTTTGTCCACTCCCAGCAACGAACAATTCAGATGTAAACAATTCATTGACAAGGGAATAGGCTACGGAATGGAAGCGATTCAGGTGGATGGAAACAATATCCTGGAAGTATACGATACGGTGAAAAAAATAGCAGAGTCCATCCGTCAGAAACCCCGCCCGGTATTGCTGGAGCTGATAACGTTCCGGATGCGTGGACATGAAGAAGCTTCCGGAACCAAATACGTTCCGAAGGAATTGCTGGAAACATGGGGTAAAAAAGATCCTTTGAACAATTATGAGCGCTTTTTGCTGGAAGAAGGTGTACTGGATGAAAAAATGGTAGAAACTTTCCGTGCTGAGATAAAAGAAGAAATTGAAAAAGGCCTTGAAATTGCTTTTGCCGAAACATTGCCACCTCCTGATACAGAACTGGAATTAAAGGATATGTATTATCCTTTTGAGCTAAAAGAAACCAAACCATCCGGCAATAAAACCAACAAACGTTTTATAGATGCTATTTCTGACGGTTTGCGCCTGGCCATGCGCAAGCACCAAAACCTGGTGCTGATGGGTCAGGACATTGCGGAATATGGTGGTGTATTTAAAATTACCGAAGGCTTTGTTGAGGAGTTTGGGAAACAACGTGTACGCAACACGCCTTTGTGCGAAGCAGCAATTGTTGGAAGCGGTTTTGGCTTGTCTATAAACGGCATGAAAGCCATGGTGGAAATGCAGTTTGCCGATTTTGTTACCGAAGGGTTTAACCAGATTGTGAACAACCTTGCCAAATCACACTACCGCTGGGGGCAAAATGCCGATGTAGTGGTGCGTATGCCTACCGGTGCGGGAGTTGCAGCGGGTCCGTTCCACTCTCAAAGTAACGAAGCCTGGTTTGTACACACCCCGGGGTTAAAAGTGGTTTACCCGGCTTTCCCTTCAGATGCAAAAGGTTTATTGCTTACCTCTTTTGAAGATCCAAACCCGGTAATGTTTTTTGAACATAAAGCATTGTACAGGAGTATTACTGAAGATGTGCCGGATGATTATTATACAATTCCATTCGGGAAAGCGAAATTCATTACGGAAGGAACTGATTTAACAGTAGTTACTTACGGACTGGGCGTCCACTGGGCAATGGAAATCTTAAAAAAGCACCCTGATATTAAAGCTGACCTTATTGATTTGCGCACACTTTTACCTTATGATAAAGAAGCGATTATCAATTCGGTAAACAAAACAGGAAAAGCGATTGTATTGCACGAAGATACACTGGTAGGTGGTATTGGCGGAGAACTTGCGGCAGTTATTACAGAACATTGTTTTGAGCGGCTGGATGCGCCTGTGATGCGTTGCGCGAGCCTGGATACCCCAGTGCCTATGAATGCTGATTTGGAAGTGAATTTTCTGGCGAAATCACGATTTGAAGAGAAACTACTCGCGTTGTGGAATTACTAAATGTTCCACGTTTCAAGTTGCAAGTTTAAAGTTGTATTTAAGCAATAACGGAAACTTGAAACCTGAAACTTTCAAGTAAAGAAATGACAAAAAAAGAACGCTTCGAAAAAGTAATTGGCTATTTCAGTGAGCATCAGCCAATTGCGGAAACAGAACTGAACTATAATAACCCTTATCAATTACTAGTGGCGGTTATCCTTTCGGCCCAATGCACTGATAAGCGGGTGAATATGATTACGCCTGCCCTTTTCAAAGCTTTTCCTGAGCCGGAAGTGCTGGCAGCTGCCAGCAGCGATGAAGTGTTTCAGTACATCAAAAGTATCAGTTACCCAAATAACAAGGCAAAACATCTTGTGGGGATGGCCAACATGCTCATTGATGAGTTTGGTGGCGTTATTCCTTCGGAAGTAAATGAGCTTGTGAAACTGCCCGGAGTGGGTCGCAAAACGGCCAATGTGATTGCTTCTGTGATTTATGATCAACCGACCATGGCGGTGGATACCCACGTATTCAGGGTAGCAGCCCGCCTGGGACTTACCACCAATTCAAAAACGCCACTAGATACTGAAAAACAGCTGGTTAAATACATACCTACCGATAAAGTTGCCATTTCCCATCATTGGCTTATTCTTCATGGTCGTTATATTTGTGTGGCGCGTACACCCAAGTGCGAAATTTGTCCGCTGACCGCTTTTTGTAAGTATTATGAGAAGGTTAGGATTAAGATGTGAGATGTGAGATGAGATGTGAGACATAAGATTTGAAACGTTAGAAGTGAGCCAAGAGCCAGGGGTTGAAAATTGAAAGACACTTAGAGTCTTTGCGTCTTTGTGCCCAATTTTAAACTTACACATGCCTGTCCACAGTCTTCGAGCAGGCCCAGTTCCGATAGCTATAGAACACAACACACGACCACCTTTAATTTATAATCCACCTTGGTAATTTTCCAATCACTAATTTCAAGAGCATTCGCAATTCAATGGTTAACAACACATTACAAACAAACTTATATGTGCTGCATCCCAAATCCCATATCTCATATCTCACATCTAACCTCTGATAAACAAAAATATTCTATATTAGCCCTGTATTTTAATCTTGTAATACGGTTTTATCCAGCATCTATGAAACAGAAAGCTACTTCAATTTTATCAGCATTTTTTATTGGTTTGACATTGCTGTCCTTTCACTCGGCAAACGCCCAGCAGTCGGTAAGTGGTACAGTAAAAGATTTTAAAACCAACGAAGCGCTCTTTGGGGCAACAGTGGTGGTGAAGGGAACAACTGAGGGTGGCGCAACGGATATGGATGGGAACTTTAAGTTCAATACAACTGCTACTCCCCCGTTAACACTGGTAATTTCTTATCTTGGATACATTACTTTTGAGCAAACAGTAAGCTCGCTGGATAAACCCATATCTGCTAAAATAAAGCCAAACGAAACATTATTGAAAGAGGTGGAAGTTGTGGGCGACAGGATTACAGAAAAACAAAAAGAGTCTCCTCTTACCATTGAAGCCTTAGATGTACTCGCCATCAAAGAAACCCCGGCAGCCAACTTTTATGAAGGTTTAGGACAGCTGAAAGGAGTGGATATCATTGCTGCCAGTATTGGTTTCAGGGTAGTAAACACACGTGGTTTCAATAGCACATCGCCCGTAAGGTCCTTGCAGATAATTGACAATGTGGATAACCAGTCGCCCGGGCTGAACTTTTCGCTGGGTAACTTTTTGGGCTCATCGGAACTGGATGTACAAAAAGTAGAAATCATTGTAGGCGCCAGTTCTGCTTACTATGGTCCAAACGCGTTTAACGGTGTGGTAAGCATGACTACTAAAAATCCGTTTATCAAACCAGGAATTTCTGCATTTGTTAAGGTTGGGGAGCGTAATATGCTGGAAACAGCAGTACGTTATGCCGAAGTATTTAAAAATAAAGCAGGAGAAGACAAGCTGGCTTTTAAACTGAACTTGTCGTACATGCGTGCCAATGACTGGGAAGCAGATAATCTGGATCCTGTTTACCAATCTGCAGACGGTAAAAGCAACCCTGGCGGGTATGATGCAGTTAACCGCTATGGTGATGAGAATTTAACAAGCGGGCAAAACAATGCGACCAGCAATGGACAGCAGATACAGTATCCTGGATTAAAACGCTGGTATAGAACTGGTTACGAAGAAAAAGATCTTGTAGATTACAATACCAAAAACCTGAAAGTTGCTGCTGCAGTACATTACCGCATCAAACCGGAAACAGAATTAATTTATGCTTTTAGTCTTGGTTCAGGCACCACTGTTTACCAGGGAGATAACCGATACAGCCTCCGTGATATCTTGTTTTACCAGAACCGTATTGAGCTGCAAAAAAAGGATAAGTACTTTATACGTTTTTACAATACCCAGGAAGACGCAGGCCGTTCTTACGATGCTGTATTTACAGCTTTCCAGCTTCAGAACAGGTCAAAAAACAATGGGGACTGGGGAAGAGATTACCGTAATTTCTGGGCCGGAGCAGTACCGAATACAACACCGAACTGGTCGCAGGGAGGTATGAGCAAAAATGTAAAGGATTTGCCTGGTTTTCCTACACAGGGTGGCCCTCCTGATTATTATTATGATTATGCCCAGGCCGATGCAGTTATGGCCCAATATTCTGATTCCTTAATGCTATGGCACTCCTATGCGCGGGGGTATGCTGACAACAACCGCCTAGTCCCTGGAACCCAAGCCTTTAAAGATGCTTTTGAAGAAATTACCTCCAAAGCTACTTATGGTGAAGGTGGAACCCGTTTGCTGGATCGTTCTGCATTGTACCATGTGCATGGAGAATACAAATTCACTCCAACCATTATGGACATTACAATTGGTGGAAACGGAAGGCTGTATACACCTAATTCCAGCGGTACCGTGTTCAGCGATACAGGAAATGTAAAAATTACCAATTATGAATATGGTATTTATGCCGGTATTGAGAAAAAGATAATGGAAGAAAAGTTCAAGTTCAACCTGACCACACGTGTAGATAAAAATCAGAACTTCAACTTTGTGGTTTCCCCTGCAGCATCTGTTGTTTATAACATCAACAAGAAAAACATTCTTCGTTTGTCTTTCTCATCCGCTGTGCGTAACCCAACACTGGCTGACCAGTACCTGTACTACAATGTAGGAAGGGCAATACTTATAGGGAACGTAGATGGTTTTGATTCGCTTGTAACCATCGAATCTATTAGAGATTACTACAGTGTGGCGCTCCCGCAAAAAAGCTCTCTTGTGTATTTTGATGTAGACCCGGTACGTCCGGAAAAAGTAAAATCGGCAGAAATAGGTTACCGCACTACATTGTTTGAGAATTTGTTTTTTGATGGAAGCTGCTATTATAGCTACTATACCGACTTTATTGGTTATAAACTTGGAGGTGATGTAAGCTTCGCAGCTCCACCGCTGGATAACAACATTAACGGTATTACCTTTTACAGGGTAGCAGCAAATGCTGACAATGCAGTAACTTCGCAAGGCGCTTCTGTCGGGCTTACCTATTATTTCAGAAAATTCTTTTCCATCAATGGGAACTATTCATATAATACACTGAATAAAAAAGGTTCCGATGATCCTATTATTCCAGCCTTTAACACGCCTAAACACAAGTTTAATATTGGTGTAAGTGGCAGGGAGATTACTTCATCTTTCAAACCACTTAACAATACCGGATTCAGCATTAACTACCGCTGGGTAGAAGGCTTCCTGTTTGAAGGCTCACCACAGTTTACGGGCTATGTTCCTACTTATGACATGGTAGATGTTCAGATAAGCAAATATGTCCCTAAAATCCACAGCACTTTTAAACTGGGGGCTTCCAACCTGCTTAACAATAAAACCTACCAGGTATATGGCGGACCAAGAATAGGCCGTATGGTTTATTTTTCCGTTCTGTTTGAGTTGGATAAGAATTAGTTCATTGGTTCATTGGTTCACTGGTTTATTGGTTATCAGTTATTGGTTATTAAGTGACAATAGACAATAAGCAATAAACAGTTGGGCAGTTGGCAGTTGGGCAGTTGGGCAGTTGGCAATAAAGTAATTGTACAACTAAACTAATGAACCAATGAACTAGTGAACTAACTCCCGCTGTTCATAATCCCTTTCTATTGTTAATGAACTTTTCGCTAATTTTATTCCGGTAATTTATATTTCTAGACTATGCTTCAACATCTTTCTATACAGAACTATGCTTTAATTGATAAACTGGACGTTGACTTTTCAAACGGGCTGACTATCATTACAGGTGAAACGGGTGCCGGTAAATCCATTTTGCTAGGTGCTTTAGGATTGATTGCGGGCAACCGTGCCGATACACAGGCTTTACAGGATAAAGCAAAAAAATGCATTGTTGAAGCATCTTTTAATATTAAAGAATATGCATTAAAAGATTTTTTCTGGGCAAATGAGCTGGACTATGAAGTAGTGACAAGCATCCGCAGGGAAATAACCCCTGAAGGTAAATCACGTGCCTTTATTAACGACACGCCAGTTACATTGGCTCAACTGAAAGGACTGGCAGAGCGGTTAGTAGACATTCACAGCCAGCACCAGACATTAACTATTAATGGCAGCGAGTTCCAGCTTTCAGTAGTAGATGCGTATGCTAGCCATGCAGATGCGCTGAATGAATATTCCACACAATACAAACAGTACAAAGTGCTTGAAAAAGCACTGAATGAGCTTGTAAACAAAGAGGCACAGGCAAAAAAAGATCTTGACTATTTTCAGTTCCAGTTCAATGAACTGGAAGAGGCGGGCTTAAAGTCCGGTGAGCAGCAGGATATGGAACAGGAACTGGAAACACTGAACAATGCTGAAGATATAAAGCTTAACCTTTCTAAAGCCGCTGCAGGTCTTAATGGCGGGGAACAAAACCTGATTTCGTCACTGAATGAAATAAAGGCCCTTCTTACGAACATAGCCAAATTTAAACCTGAAATAAACGATCTGAGCACACGCCTTTCCAGCGCTTATATAGAGCTGAAAGACATCAGCAATGAGCTGGAAAGTATTGAGCAGGACATTGTTTATGATCCTAAACGTATTGAAACCCTGAATGAGCAGCTGGATGCCATTTATCGACTGCAACAGAAACACCAGGTAAAAACGGTGGAAGAACTGATTGCGATTAAAGATGAGCTGAGCGGTAAGCTCCTTGAATTCAGCTCTCTTGAGCATGAAATTGAAAAAACAAAAAAAGAGCTGGATACGATTCAGAAATCATTGGCAGCACTTGCCAAAAAGATTGCCGGCAACCGTAAAAAAGAGATCCCGAAAATAGAGAAAGAGATAGCCTCCCTTCTCTCCTCCTTATCCATGCCGAATGCACAGCTAAAAGTAGAACATACCGAAACAGGTATTTTAGGACCTCATGGAACGGACAAAGTAAACTTTCTTTTCTCTGCCAATAAAGGCAGCGATTTTAAAGAGCTGAACAAAGTTGCTTCGGGCGGTGAATTATCCCGCCTGATGCTGAGTATTAAATCACTGATTGCACAACTCACTGCACTGCCAACCATAATTTTTGATGAGATAGATACAGGTGTTTCCGGTGATGTGGCTGATAAGGTGGGCAGCATCATGAATGTTATGGCGAAAGCAATGCAGGTGATAACCATAACGCACCTGCCACAAATTGCCAGCAAAGGCGGCTCGCATTTGTTTGTTTATAAGGAAGACAAAAACAACAAAACCTATAGCAATATAAAAAGGCTGAATGCGGATGAACGCGTGCAGGAAATAGCAAAAATGTTAAGCACAGGAACTCCTACAGCGGCAGCTATCAGCAATGCGAAGGAGTTGTTGAAGAACTGATGTTATCTGTTTTTTTTCCTACCTGTATCTTGAAAAGTTTGCAAAATGGCAACAGTTGAAAAGCGATCAGCTTCCGGTTCCATTGTTATACCATAACTACTTCCATTTTTACACATAATTTGTTGGTAAAAAACAACAATTTACAGTTGGTTCTTCTGCAATAAACCCAATTTTGAGAAATTTTAGTTGCAAAAACTGCAAATTAACCTACTGCCTGAAGATTCTCTAAAGTTTTTTTTGCACTTTCTAACTAAAAGAAGTTATCAACAGCAATTGTCAGTTTTCAAGGGTTGGTTTACCAGCCTAAATTTGCATCGTAAATAATATTATATTGCATACAAAACCTAACGAAGAAAAAACTTATTAATACTTTAAAATATGGCATCATCATCGGACAAAGCAAGTAAAGCATTGCACATACTGGAAAGCTTTAACAGTGTAGAAGGTATTATTGAAAAAATTAAAAACCACACAACAATACCTTCTAAAAACGACAGGCTTCCTGTAGAACTGAATGCCTCTGAAGAAGGCACGAAAAAACGAATGGAATTCGTTGCAAACGAAACCGGCAAAACGATGGAATTCCTGACCGGGAAGAAAAAGTTTGAGGATTTTAAACAGTTGGAAGGCAATATTGAAAACTACATGGGTATGTCAATGATCCCAACCGGTATTATTGGCCCGGTAAGGGTTATCGGTTCAGCTGCCCAGGGCGATTTTTTTGTGCCACTTGCCACTTCTGAAGGTGCCCTGGTGGCTTCTTACCACAGGGGAGCAAAAGCGTGTTATCTTGCAGGTGGCGCTACATCCATCTGTATTGTTGAAGGTGTTCAGCGAAGCCCGGTATTCAAGTTTACCAATATTGGTGAATTAGGCCTTTTCCTGGCCTGGGTTCTGCAACGCGTAGAAGAGTTCAAAAAAATAACTGAAAGCAGCAGCCGCTATGCCAAACTTACTGATCTGAAAGCGAACATAGAAGGCAATCACCTCATTTTAACTTTTGAGTACCATACCGGTGATGCATCCGGACAAAACATGGTGACCTTGTGTACTGATGCTATCTGTAAATATATAATTGAAAGCGCCCCTGTTAAGCCATTGTTCTGGTTCATTGAAGGCAATTACTCCAGCGACAAAAAAGCGACTGTACTTTCTTTTACCAATGTACGTGGTAAAAAAATAACAACAGAAGTAGTGCTTTCTGAAAAAATTGTAAATGAAGTTTTAAAAAGTACACCAGAAGCAATGGCAGAGTACTGGCGTTCTTCCACCATGGGAATTATTCAAAGTGGGGCGGTTGGTGCGCAGGGGCATTACGCAAATGGCTTAACAGCACTATTCATCGCAACCGGACAGGATGCCGCCTGCGTTGCCGAAGCAGCCACAGGAATAACACGTATGGAATTGAATAAAGATGGTTCATTATATGCTTCTGTTACCCTTCCAAACCTTATTGTTGGGACGGTTGGTGGCGGCACATCATTACCCACACAAAAGGAGTGTTTGGAATTAATGGATTGTTACGGAGCGGGCAAATCAAGGAAATTTGCCGAAATATGTGGAGCGGTAGTGCTGGCAGGTGAATTATCCATCGCTGCGGCCCTTTCTGCAGGGCACTTTTCATCTGCACATAAAAAGTTTGGAAGGAAGAATACATAATGGGAAGTCAGAAGTTAGAAGATAAGAAGGTTAACTTAATTTTTTTACTTTGAAAATAGTGCAACATAACGAGTTCAGCAAAACAGAAGAAAACAATGCTTCTTTTCTAAGGCGGCTCTATCTATATCAGAAAGAACGTTTCCCGGTTCTGGGGCACGGATTACTGGTAGCGTCCTTCAGCTTTTCCGCTATTGCCTACTCGCGCATTTGCAGAGGCGCTGAAGGTTTTGTGAACTGGCAAACCTATCTTGTTGGCATATTCATTACCATCACGCTGTTTATGCTTGTACGGATTTTTGACGAGTTTAAGGATGCGGAAGATGATGCCCAATACAGAAAACACCTGCCAGTACCAAGAGGACTGATCAGCTTCAAAGAGCTAAAAATAATGGCCATTGTTATCATTGTGTTGCAGATTGCTGTCAACCTGCTGTTTTTTCCTAAAATGCTATTGATATACATTGGTATCATCACGTACCTTTCTTTAATGGGTAAAGAGTTCTTTATAGCCGATTGGCTAAAAAAGCACCAGTTCTGGTACATTACCTCGCACATGTTTATCATACCTCTGATTGACATCTATGCCAGCGGCCTCGACTGGTTAATTGAGGGTGCAGATGCGCCAAAAGGATTATTATTTTTCTTTGCTGTATCTTACATGAACGGTATAGTGCTTGAAATAGGCAGAAAAATACGCACACCTGAAAGTGAAGCAAGAGGAGTACTGACGTATACATCCATGTTAGGAGTAACCCATGCCATATTGTTGTGGATAGGAGTCCTTTTTGTTACGCTATGCCTGGGCATTGCAGCATCACATTACGCGGGTTATGGCTCAACAGCCCTCTGGGTGCTAGGTTCCATCTTTTTTATCTGTATGATTCCGGCACTTCTGTTCCTTAAAAATAAAACAGAAAAATTATCCAAAGCTTTGGAGCTTTCTTCCGCATTATGGACAATTTCCATGTACCTGTCTTTAGGCGGGATCCCTATGATACAAAAATTATTTTTTCATTAATGAAATATATAAGTCATACACAGGGCGAAATAGCTCTTGAATATACTATCGGTGGAAAAGCCAGGAACTTGTACAGATTGAAGGAAATAGGGCTTTCAGTGCCGGAATGGATTGTTATTCCACAGGAGGAACTGAGCCAGATGGTTCCGATGGAAATACAGGCAGCACCCTATTCGCAAATAGCGGCTTATATTGATAATTTGTCCATTGCAGATACATTTATAAAAGACATAATTACACACTTTGGCGACTCGCTCTTTTTTGCTGTACGCTCATCAGCTATAGACGAAGATGGAAGCGACTTTTCTTTTGCCGGTCAGTTTGAATCGCATTTGTTTGTTGCCAAAGAACAGCTTGCCGATTCCATTAAAAAAGTATGGAAATCAGCGTTTTCAGAGCGCGTTTACCAATACAGGCAGAACAACAAGCTGGATCATAAATTTGGTATTGCAGTTATTATTCAGAAGATGATCAATGCAGAGGTTGCGGGTGTGGCCTTTGGAGCTAACCCTGCTAACGGTGACAGGAAAGCAAAAGTAATCAGTGCCGTTTACGGTATTGGTGAAGGACTTGTATCAGGCGAGCTGGACTCCGATAATTTTATTCTGAAAGACGGAACTGTAACTGCCCAACTGGCAAATAAAACGCATAAGATAATGCTTGATTCCAATTCCAGCGGTGGGACAAAGAAAGCAGCCGTGCCTCCCGAAAAGCAAGTATTACCTTCCCTTCAAAATCAACAACTGCTGGAAATTGCATCGATACTGGATACATGTTATAGGGAATATGGTAAAGCTCAGGACATGGAGTTTGCAGTGGCAAATGATAAAATTTATTTGTTGCAATCACGCCCTGTTACCAACCTGCATAAAATCGCAGATACAAACGGAGATTACATATTATGGGACAACAGCAACATCATTGAATCTTATCCAGGTGTCACCACTCCCCTCACCTTTTCATTCATCAGTAAATCCTATGAAGGGGCATATAAGCTATTCTGCGGTTTTATGGGAGTGGATCAAAAAGTAATACAACAAAATGAACGGGTATTCGCAAATACGCTTGGGTTGATTAACGGACGTGTATATTATAACCTGAAAACCTGGTACCATATGCTTGCTATGTTGCCCGGCTACAGCATCAACGCTCGCTTTATGGAAAAGATGATGGGTGTAAAAGAACGGTTTGACATTCCTGAAAGCTACCGTCTTTCAAAAGGCGCTGCCTGGTGGAGCATTGTAAAAATGGGGATAAAAATGTATGGCCGGTTTCTTTCGCTTCCCCGAAAAAGAGCTGAGTTCATGCAGGTTTTAAACACAACAATTGCTCATTATAAAAGCATTAATTTTGAAGAAAAGAATGCAAATGAGTTAATGCAGCTATACCTTGAGTTTGAAAAAACTTTACTGAACGAATGGAAAGCTCCGCTGCTCAACGATTTCTTCGCAATGATTTGGTTTGGGATGCTTCAGAAACAATGCGAAAAATTTGCCATCAGCAAAAACCCCAACATACACAACGATTTGCTGTGCGGCAGCAGTGATATTATTTCCGTACAGCCTGTACACCGTACCATAGCTATTGCTACGGCTGTTTCTTCCGACAAAGAATTAAAGGAGCTGTTTGCCTCCAACAATGAAACTGGTATATGGAAGCTGTTAGCAAACAACAATAAAAATAATTTTGCCGCTTTAAAAAAAGAAATAGACAGATACATTGTTGATTTTGGTGAGCGCTGCATTGGTGAGTTAAAACTTGAATCCATTTCCTATACCCAGGATCCAACAAGATTTGTAAAAATTGTAAAGTCGTACGTTGATTCCGGAATAACCTCAGAAAAAACATCTGGCAAAATAGAGGAAGAATTGCGCAGAAATGCGGAACATGAATTAAACACCGCATTAAAAAACAATTTCATAAAAAAATGGCGCTTAAAGCGCACATTAAAAAATGCACGGGAACTTGTAAGTTCGCGTGAAAACCTTCGTTATGAACGTACCCGCGCATTTGGGATTGTAAGAGAAATATTCTCGCATATGGGAAAAAGATTTTATGCAGAAGGAATCATAGAGCATTCGCGTGATATTTTTTATTTGACAAAGGAAGAAATATTTTCCTTTATCGAAGGAACATCCGTTACCCAAAACGTAAAAGCATTGATTGCTCTCCGTAAAAAAGAATTTGAGTCCTATCAACAGCAACTGCCTCCTTCCGAGCGTTTTGCCAGCTACGGCCCTGTTTACCATGCAAATGACTTTTTCAGTATAAGCCGGGTTGAAAAAATTGAGGGCGATTTAAAAGGCATTGGTTGCTGCCCCGGCCGGGTAAAAGGAAGGGTTAGAGTAATCCTGAATCCGAATGAAGCCAGCTCTCTTGATGGGGACATACTCGTAACTTCGAGTACCGATCCAGGTTGGGTGACTTTGTTCCCTAGTGCTTCAGCAATTATTGTAGAGCGTGGCAGCTTGCTCAGCCATTCAGCAATTGTTTCGAGGGAAATGGGAAAACCCTGTATAGTAAGTGTTACAGGGCTATTAAAAACATTGAAAACAGGTTATGAAATTGAGATGGATGGCAGTACCGGAGAGATCAAAATATTAAACAAGGCCTGATTGGCGCATAAATTAGCATCAGAAAATAATTATGGCTAAACAACTAACAGAAAAAGTATCTTTTGACTTTATACGCTATGCGAATTGCTGGGAAGACGCGGACATTCTGATAAAAGGACTGAACCCTTCTCCGGGAAGCAAAATACTATCCATTGGTTCAGCGGGTGACAACAGTTTTTCCTTACTTACTACTAATCCTCAGGTAGTAGTGGCAGTTGATGTAAATAAAATTCAACTTTACCTTATTGAATTAAAAAAGATATGCATTCAACATCTGACTTATGAAGAATTATTGAATTTCCTGGGTTTCAGGCCATCTGATAAACGAGAAGTAACATTTAATGGGCTAAAGCAGTACTTAAACAAAGAAACCAGGGAATATTGGGAAAAGAACATTCAACAACTACGGGAGGGAATTATATCACAAGGGAAGTTTGAGAAATATTTTCAGCTTTTCAGCGGTAAGATTCTGCCATGGATACATTCATCTGCAACTACAGAGAAGCTTTTGAGTACCAAAAGTGAAGCAGAGCAAAAAGCTTTTTACGATACCACCTGGAACTCCTGGAGATGGAGGCTTTTATTTAAAATATTTTTTAGTAAGTATGTAATGGGCAAATACGGACGCGACCCGGAATTCCTGAGAGAAGTGAAAGTTCCCGTTGGGGAACATATTTTCCAGAAAGCAGGTAGACATTTGCAAAGCACAGGTGCACAAAACAACTTTATTCTGCGTTATAACCTTACCGGCACCTTCGGCAATCTGTTGCCACATTACCTGCAACCAGAAAACTATGAAAAAGTAAAGCTCAACCTTAATAGGTTGGAAATACTGGAAGGTTATGCTGAAGATGCAATAAAAAAGCATGGAAGCTTTCACAGCATGAACCTTTCCAATATTTTTGAATATATGGACAGCACTTTATTTTCGAAAACCGCCAAACAGCTTGTTGACGCTACTGAACCAGGAGGCCGACTTGCATATTGGAACCTGATGGTACCCCGAAGGATATCGTCTGTTTTCAAGGAACAAACGATATACGATGAAAACCTTTCAAAACAGCTTTCAGCAATTGACAAAGGATTTTTTTATAACCAGTTTATTATCGATCAGGTAAAATGACAAAAACAGATCTCTTAAATACTGCAATACTTGCAGGCGCATTCCTTTTGCTGTTTGGCTTTGCCGAAATCCTGTATCATTATTTCAAAGCAAAGGTAGAAATCACACGTAAAATTGTCCATTTTGGAACAGGTATACTCACACTGTTGTTTCCATTGATGCTTGACGATCACTGGCTGGTGCTTCTACTCTGCGGAAGCTTCGCGGTAATATTAATAATTAGCATACGGTATAATTTTCTGAAATCAGTAAATGCCATTGATCGTGAATCAGTCGGAAGCATTGCCTATCCTGTGTCGGTTTACGGCTGCTATCTTGCATTCAATTATTTTGATCACCAGTATGCTTATTTTTATATTCCCATTTTAATTTTAGCCATTTGCGACCCTGTTGCAGCACTGGCTGGTAAAAAATGGCCTTTAGGAAAATATAAAATAGGAAACAGTAGCAAAACCCTGATGGGTTCAGGAATGTTTTTTCTATCGGCATTTATTGTAATTGTTGTGCTCTCACTCATGGAACACAATATGACAAGAATTGTTATGCGGGGGCTTATTATTGCCTTGTTTTCAACGGTTTCAGAAGCTGTAAGCGGGCGTGGCTATGACAACATTACAATACCGGTTTCTGTGCTTGCAAGCCTGATTGTTATTGACCAACTTACATAAATTGTTATGCAGATCATTCAGACACTTCCCGGTGACGAAAATTTTCATTTATTCGAAAGCATTCCCAAACTGCTCTATCCGGCAAATAGCATTCGACACCTGCAATCGGACAGCATCAATAATGAATTTCTTACTGGTTGCTTTGTACTATTGACAAATGGTATACCACAGGCAAGAGCTGCACTTTATCACAACCCGCAGCTTTCGTATAAAGGATTGCAAAGCGCATGCATAGGGAATTATGAATCTACTGACAATAATGAAGCGGCAGAACAACTACTGAAATCAATTTTTAGTAAGGCTAAAAACAATGGTGCCCGATTCATAATAGGGCCTATGAATGGCTCCACCTGGGACAACTACAGATTCAGCACACATCATAATTTTGCCAACTTCTTATTAGAGCCCTATCATCATCTTTATTATAATAAACAGTTTTCTGACGCAGGCTTCTTACCTATTTCTGAATACACCTCGAGTCTGGAGACAGAATTAGAAAACAATCATCCAGATGTACTTAAACGTGAAACAGAGCTATTAAACGAAGGTGTAATTATCAGGAATATTGACATGAGTGATTATGAGGGAGAACTAAAAAAGTTATACCCAGTAATCAGCAGTTCTTTCAAAAGCAATTTTCTATACACTCCAATAAAATGGGAAACTTTCCTTAAAAAATACCTGGAAGCAGCAAAAATCATTAACCCTGAATACGTGCTGATAGCGGAAAACATACAAGGTGAAATTATCGGTTTTTTATTTGCTTACGATGATTTATTCAGCAAAAGCGAAAAAAGACTTGTGGTAAAAACACTGGCGCGTAATGAATCCAGGCAATGGGCAGGACTTGGGCAGGTACTTGCAAACCGGATAGTAAATAGTGCTAAAACAAAAGGCTATCAATCGCTAGTACACGCATTTATCATCGAACAAGGAACTTCGAGGGGGGCATCCGAAAAATTTCACGGCAAAGTTTATAAAAACTACGTTCTTTACGGAAGGGAACTTTAAAAATATTCTTTTTAAATAGCAACTGAAAAACAGCGAACCAGGATGGAAACGTTTAATATTGTTGATTTATTCTTTGAGTCGGCTAAAAAATATCCCGATAAAACAGCAATCATATACAGGGAAAATGAAATCAGCTTTTCCGAGTTTAAAGCCCAGGTGCAGGATACTTCTACCCATTTTGCAAATAAAGGAATTAATCGTGGCGACAGGGTATTGATTTTTGTTCCGATGAGTATTGATTTATACCGTATCGTGCTGGCATTATTTAACATTGGAGCAACAGCGGTTTTCCTGGATGAATGGGTGAGTAAAAAAAGAATGGAAGAATGCTGCAAAGTAGCACAATGTAAAGCCTTTATAGGGATATTTAAAGCACGTATTTTTTCTTTTTTTTCATCGGAATTAAGAAAAATACCTATAAAGCTAAGCGCAAACTACTCCAGAACTCCGGATAAGATGGTCGGGACTGTAAAAACACAGCTATCTGATACAGCCCTTATAACTTTTACCACCGGCAGTACCGGAACTCCTAAGGCAGCCAAAAGAACACATGGCTTTTTGAAAGAGCAGTTCAATGCATTGCTTGAAAAGATTGATCCTCAGCCGGATGATGTTGACATGCCTGTTTTGCCGATTGTTCTGCTTATTAATCTGGGAGCAGGCTGTACATCAGTTATTGCGGAGTTTAAAGCCAGCAAACCAGATGAAATGAACACAGCTAAAATCATTCAACAAATACAGACATATAAAGTTACGCGATTGGTCTCTTCGCCCTTTTTTATTAAACGAATCGCCAAACACAGTATTGCAACGGGCACTTCATTTCCACTACTAAAAAAGATATTTACCGGTGGCGCACCTGTATTTCCTGCTGAAGCCGAACTTTATACGAAAGCTTTTCCACAAACAAAAACTGAAATTGTCTATGGTTCCACAGAGGCAGAACCAATAAGCTCGATTGAGGCAAAGGAACTGGTAAAAGAAAAAGAAAATATTTTACAGAAAGGTTTGAAAGTCGGGCAACCTTACCGTAAAGCAAATGTAAAAATCATAGAGATCAGAGAGGACATTATTTCCTGTACCGCTGAAGAGGAATTAAGCAGACTTGTTCTGCCTGAAGGAAAAATTGGAGAAATTATTGTAAGCGGACCGCATGTACTGCGTGAGTACTTTAATAATGAGAAGGCATTAAAACAAAATAAAATATTTATAAATGAACAGTGCTGGCACCGTACTGGCGACAGCGGTTATGTAGATTCAGAAGGAATCTTGTATTTAACAGGACGCTGCAACACACTTATATACAGGAATAATTTAACCATAGCCCCATTCATCTACGAAAATTACTTTCAAACGCTTGAGAATGTTGAAATGGGAACACTTTTACAATTGAACAACAAGCTTACAGCACTTGTTGAGGTTAAAAACGAAAATGCAAAAACTGAGGTCAGGGAAAAAATAAATACGCTGGATATACTACCTGATGCAGTGGTATTCATCGAAAAAATTCCACGTGACCCAAGACATAATTCCAAAATTGATTATGCAAAACTGAGTAGCCTGGTTTCAAAGTAATATTTTAATGTGATATGATTGCCGTAGCAGCTTCCAGTTGTGTGGTAGAAAGCGGCTCATTGGTGATAACTTCTGAATCAGTCCTTTCCATTCCCCTTATCCAGATACATTTACCCTCCTTATTCATTTTGCAGGCAAAAACTCCTGTATGGTTCTCTGAAACAAGCCTACTCCTGCCCTTGCTTGTATTAAAATCAATTTTGCCCCAGTAACATCCGGTAATGCAAAGCATCCCTTTTTCATCTATTGTTATTGCCCTCGCATTTATTCCCGCTGCATCTGAATTGTTAAGGCATTCCGTCCAAACAATTTCACCACTGGCATTTAGCATCACCACAAAACTACACCAACCATCTACCGATGAAATTCTATTGTATGAAATATAAACATTACCTGAATCATCAAGCACTGCCGCAGGTTCACAATATTCATAAGTAGTTATACCCCTTAATTCCTTTTTCCATAAAATATTACCTGAAGCATCCGATTTGCTCACAAAAACATTGCTATTGTCTATAGAAGAATAAGTACCGGTTTCAGAATTTATTATTGGTGGGGAACCCAGAATAGCCACGTTATAAGTACTGCCTGAGGCATCTGATACCGCAGCCGAACAAATCTCCGCACTTTTTTTTCTAATTTGTTCAATTTCCTTAGGGTTCTGAGCAAAAACAAAACCAGGAACAAAAAAACACCAAACCCAAAGTATCCATTTAAAATCCATAACCACACGCATTTCTACGGTATTAAAAGTAAACAGCAAAAAAAATGCTAAGACCTATTTTCGGCAAACCGGTTGTTAAACAAGCCGGTTCCCTAAAGAAATAAAGTAAGGGACATAGTAATAAAGGTTATAATTCTGAACCGGTTCTATATACCCGATTTTAAGTATAAAATACTATATTTGTACTGGTAACTTAATAAACTAAAAACACTATGGCCTATAACTTATTAAAAGGAAAACGTGGAATAATTACCGGTGCTCTGGATGCAAATTCAATTGCCTGGAAAGTAGCAGAAAAGGCGCATGAAGAAGGCGCAACGTTTGTGCTTACAAACGCTCCAATCGCAATGCGCATGGGAGAAATAAAAGTGCTTGCCGAAAAAACAAAATCAGAGATTGTACCAGCTGATGCAACCAATATTGAAGAGCTTACTACTCTTTTTACAAAATCACAGGAAATTTTGGGAGGTAAGATAGATTTTGTACTGCACTCCATTGGTATGAGTGTGAATATACGCAAGAACATTCCTTATGTAGAATCCAACTACGATTATTTTATGAAAGGGATTGATGTATCGGCTATGTCACTGCATAAAATGCTCAGTGTTGCAAAAAAACTTGATGCAATTAACGATTATGGAAGTGTGGTGGCACTGACTTATATGGCAGCTCAACGTACCTACCCGTTTTATACCGATATGGCCGATATAAAGGCAATGCTTGAATCAATTGCACGTAGTTTTGGGTACCACTATGGCAAAGAGAAAAAAGTGCGTATTAATACTGTTTCACAATCTCCGACCAAAACAACCGCAGGTACTGGTATTAAAGGGTTTGATGATTTTTACAATTTTGCTGATTCAGTTTCCCCATTGGGCAATGCAGATGCGGAATCCTGTGCAGATTATTGCATAACATTGTTCTCAGATTTGACCAGAATGGTTACAATGCAGAACTTGTATCATGATGGAGGCTATTCATCAACAGGTGTAAGTGCTGAAGTAATGGCAAAATTTGGAGAATAAGTCCTGAAGGCATGAAGCAAGGGTCAATCAACAAAAATTTCATGATGGGATTGCTTATTTATATTGGAATTTTTGTTTTGGCGGCCTGTATTGCCAAATACCTTTTTAAAGTAAATGTTCTGATTTTATTGCCTTCACTTGCTTTTTTGCTGATATATATCGCCAGTGTTTCTTTAGCTGGTTTCACAGAAGGCGGTGCTCAGGATACGCTTTTTAAAATCTGGAATATACTTATTATCCTCGCAAGCATAATCAGCATTGCAGTGTGCATGAAAGCAAAAATTCCTGTAACAGCAATCTTATGGTCCTTGTTGTTTCAGGTACCTTATTGTTTTGTTCTTTATTATTATGGAGGAATTATCTTCACACATAAGTTTTAATACCGAAAACATTTCAATAAAAAAGCCGTTTCGCAATGAAACGGCTTTTTTATTTACCGGAAGGTTCTTTTTCAAAAAAATGTTCAATATCCTCCTTGAAATTTTTCCAGTCTTTAGATACGTTTCCTTTTATCATTTCCAACCGTTCCTGAAGATATTTCCTGCTCTTCTCACGGTCCTGAATTGATATTGAATAAGAATCTTTTTTTGCTTTATCCTTTTCCTTTTCCCGTTCAACATTCAATCTGCCTATTTCTTCATCGTACTCGGTTATCCTTTCTGAGATCCGGCTTCTATAATTTTCCATTTCAGCAGCAATAAGCGCAGTATCAACACTTACAGAAACAACAGTTTTGTCCTGTGCCAAACTAACACTGTCAACAGGGCTGTTTTCAGGATTGTTGTTCTTGCTGCCACAGGCAGCAAGAACAAACATTAAACATAAAAGATGAATGTAAATACGTATCATTAACCAGGAATTAAATCATATTTAATCTGCGCAACAAATCTTTTTTAAATTGTCCGGCAATAGGCAAAGGGTGTTTTCCGGTATATGCAGAATTTTCCTCAATATTATCGATGTGGTTTAAAGCTACCAGGTAAGAGCGGTGCAAACGGAAAAATTTATCAGCGGGCAGCTTTTCTTCAATATTTTTCAATGTAATATGAACAGTATAGCGTTTTTCAGTAGTATAAATGTTAACGTAATCGCCAATTGCCTGTACATACTGGATACTGTCGATCTTTATTTTAATAAGGATACCGCCTGAGCGAACAAAAATGTAATCCTTACTGCGCGCATCGTTTACAACCTGTCTTGGTTCTTTTTTCTCAAACAGATCCTTTGCTTTGTTAACGGCAACCATGAATCTGGGCAGAGATAATGGTTTGATAAGATAGTCCACAACATTCAGGTCAAAAGCTTCTGCGGCATATTCCTTCTTTGAAGTAATCAAGATAATAATTGGAGGCTTCTCCAGATTTTTTATCAACTCCAGGCCAGTCATTCCAGGCATTTCAACATCCAGAAAAATGAGATCCACCGGCTCTTTTTTCAGATAATTAAATGCTTCCACAGGTGTTTCACACTCCTGTACAAGATTTAAAAATTCAAACTGTGCAATCAGGGGCTTGATGGCCGCACGGGCAATTTTGCTGTCGTCAACTACTATACAATTCATGGTTTTTATATTATTTATTAATATTGAACTTGATTTAGTACGATTAAAAATGTATGATAAAAAAAGATGCCAGAAGAAACAATTCAAGCCTTGTGATAAAAAAAAGTATCGCTAAAAGAAATCTAATTTTTTTGTTTATTTGATAAACTCCCTTTTTATCTCATCACATCTTCTTTTACAGGCCTCATCAATTATATAAAATAACTCTCTTAATTTTTCAGGATGCTGTTGTTCAGCCGCATATTCTTCAATAGTCCTTGCAATAAATTCATATTCTTTTTCAATTCCCATTAATGCAAAGCACGGAACAATGGAATGAGCTGCTCTTTGAATCATCTTCCAGTCCCAGATTTCAATCCCGGTTCTTATAGCGCTAGTCAATTGTGGAATTTCTTCCAGGTATGCAGATACGATTTCGGTAATGGCTCTCGGATCCCCATTTGTTATTTCAACCAGATACTCGGAATAATAAGCTTGATTTATTGCCTGCGAAGACTGTTCCAAGCCTTTAACAATTCCAGCTTCATTGGATTTCCGGTTTATGAATTTTAAAATTTTAGAATACAGGATCTTTTCGTCAACCGGCTTTGAAATATAATCGTTCATTCCAAGTGTTTTGCACTTTTTTGCATTCATTGTTGTAACATCTGCAGTAAGCGCGATTACCGGAATATCCAACTGCATTATTTTTCGAATATATTCAGTTGCTTCAATACCATTCATTTCAGGCATTTGCAAATCCATCAATACTACATCATAAGAGTTATCATACAGTTTTTCGATTGCAATCCTGCCGTTATCAGCAATGTCTATAACACATTTGTACTTTTCAAGTAGGGTTTTAATCAGCAGCTGGTTTGGACGAATATCCTCTACAAGGAGTATTCGTGAGCCGGTAATAGCACCTTCCGCCAAAACAGGGCCTTCAACAGCTTCAGGTTTATGCTCGATTTTCTCCTGTGTTTTTTTGAAGCCAAGAAGAAAACTAAATGTAGAACCTTTGTTTATTTCACTGCTCACTGAAATCCTTCCACCTTGCAGCTCAACCAATTGCTTCACAATAGCCAATCCTAAGCCTGTTCCACCCGAAACATTTTTTCCGGTATTTCCTGCCTGCTGAAATTTCTCAAAAATATTTTTCTGGTCGCTTTCTGGAATTCCAACACCAGTATCGCTGATATCAAAGCGGATAGTCACCTGTTCAGCGTCATCTTTAATCTTACTAATACTTACTTTAATGTGTCCTTTGGATGTAAATTTTACAGCATTTCCAACAAGGTTCAGCATAATCTGGTTCAAACGTACAGGATCACCTACCAACACATCCGGTATTGAATGATCGTATTCCGTGATCAGCTCTAAATTTTGTTCGGAAATTTTTGTTTCAAAAAGCTGAAGCACCTCAGAAATGGATGAATACAAATAGAAAGGTGACGATTCAAATGTCATTTTTCCTGATTCAACCTTAGCTAGGTCAAGGATATCATTAATAAGTACAATCAAGATATCACCTGATACTTTTATGGTGGTCAGGTATTCCTTTTGTTTTTCTGTTAAAGGAGTTTCAAGCAATACTTTCGTAAAACCAATAATGGCGTTCATTGGTGTACGGATTTCATGGCTCATATTCGATAAAAAATGTGATTTTGCTTTCGCAGCCTCTTCAGCAATTTTCGCAGCATGTTCCGCATTGTTTTTAGCCTTAATCAACTCATTTTGAGATCGTTCCAGCTTTTCAAGTGTTTCTTCCAATATTATAGTACGGCTTCTTACCCTCTTTTCCAAAGCAGCGTTCAGCTCATTCATTTCATTCCTGTGCTTTGCATTTGCAATTGCATAGCGGATAGAACGTTCCATAACCTGGCTTGAGATTGTTCCCTTTACAAGATAATCTGCTGCACCGGCACTCATTGCCTGCTTATCTATTTCAAAGTTGTTTTCTCCGGTAAGAATAATCAGTGGAGCTTCACATCCTAAGTCCAGAGCTTTTTTGATAAGCTCAAGGCCCGTTCTTCCCCCCAATTTATAATCAACAAGGTAAACATCGTGTGCTTTTTCGGAAATAGCTTTCAGGCCGGAATCAAATGATGGCCTCCAGTCTATTGTATATTTGTGGTGTACAACACCTCTTAAGATAATGTCCCTAACAATTAAGAAATCCTCCTCATCGTCATCAATCATCAGAATCTTAATTTCATTTTGTATCATGTCCTCCATATTATTCCAATTTTATAGTGGTATAAATACTTATTATTGCCCGGTTTACTTAATAATTGCAAAGGTGAACAACAACAGCAAAACAATTGTTACATTCTTACAGGATAATGTTATATTATCTGCATAATTTATTTTAAAAGGGCTTCTATGAAGCCGGTGCCCGATTTGAAATATTCATTATTCAGAATGAATTTTATATATGCATCCCTTGATTCTACTGAGGAATTTATCCTGAAAGACTCTTTTTCATTGAACCAGGATATTAATTTAACGTTTGACATATCGGTTTGAAGTGCAATACTCATTTGCTCTATCCATTCTGCTTTACTTTGTGAGCCAGCTGGTTCTTTTTTCTGGCGCTCCCGGGATGCGACTTCACATACCAATAAAGGCTTATGTGGCAGCTTCTCCGTAAGTATAAAATAATTTTCAATTCCTTCTTTCCTGAATGAGCGCCAAACGGGCATTTCCTGGCCAGCCCCATTGTAAATGTCCAACCCCACAAAATCTACATATTCATCACCCGGGTATGCGTCCATAATAAAATTCCAGGACTCCTGTGGGAACGATATAGAATTAGGACACCATATATATTTTACATTGTTCACCTGCTGTTCGGTAAAAATAGTATGGATATGACGGAACGCTTTTGCGAGCAGCTCAGGGTCATTATTGTTTTTTGAAATGCACCAGGGATACCAGTCACCATTAAATTCGTGGAGGAGCCTGAGCAGCACCAGGCCATTTACTTTTTTTATTTCATGTGCCCATTGTTTAAAAAATGAATCAAAATGTCCTTCAACAATACTGTACAAATTAGGCTGTTTCACTCTTGGCCTTACGTTTACAAAATAGTCTTCCAGTGTAATCATAGGCAAATAGCCCCTTTTAATGATTTTATTAATCCCGGACGGCTCCGGAAAATTATTGAGAGAAGTGGAACCGTCTACCGCCAGAGGAAGAAAAAAATGCACAACGGCAAGCCTTTTATCAGATTTGTTCTTAAAACTTTTTTCAAAACTGTTGGCAATATCAATAAAATCTGCGGTTACCCCCTCCTTGGACCAGATACCCAAACTACAATGTGCATTTACAGAAAAATCCGGTAAACCTACAACAGGATTACCTGTTGGCAATTTACCTTTTGAGAAACAAATAAAATCAATAAAGCAGTTTACAGGTATTTCCTCTTTATGATTTGAATTGTCCTTAAAACTAAAAATCAAACAAAGTAGTTTCCCTTGTTTATAACTTACATTAAATACACCATCACCACCAGGATTGTTATCAGTAAAAGCACTTAAAGCAAGCGATTCCAAAGTCCATGGCAAATCAGTAGTTCCTGACTTTATCAAATCAGTAAATTCCCAAACATCATCAAATTCCTTATCAAATGTACCATTGCCATTATCGTCCTCCTGAATTTGGATTTTTACAGGAATTGTATTTACTTTTGATTGAAAGAAAAAATTCAAATAATCCGTTTGTAAAGCCAACTCTACGTATGAGCCCACAGCCTTGCCCCAACCGCCAAAAACAGCAGATGTACCTTTGTTCAATTGCAAAAATCGTTGTCCTATATAATCCGGTGAGCTATGTTGCAATACAACAGAAGCTTTAACATTACCGTAAGCAAAAAAACCGTTGAGCCTGTTATCTGAATCAGAATAGCCTTCCGCACAGCCTTCAAAATCTTCAATCAGAAATTTTAACTGAGCAAATGATTCCTGGATAAAAAAAAAGGAAAAAAGAAATACCGAAAAAAAAACAGTTCTTTTGTACGACATTTTATTACCAGGTCCAGTTTGCTAAAATTCTAAAGCTTCCGTCCAAAAAGCCGTAGTGTGGATAGCTTTTTTCATTCCATGGAAACCTGTTGATAGCCCAGTTACCATAAGTTATTGAGAAACGGAAAGAGCGCCAGTCAAAATATCCGAAACCATAAGTGTAATCAGGATCCCATGGTTGCTTTTTCAGTTTGGCTTCAGGGTAATAATAAAAGGCCGATTCTATATAAAGTCTTTTTACAATAGTATACCTGAATCCAACACCCAGCGTGGCTTTTCCGGAAGTAAAGCCTCCATGCATCACCTCAAATTTATCCCGGTATTTAATAGCATAGCGGGCAAAATATGTGATTTTAAAATTGGTAGTCTCGTCCAGCTTAATCTTAGAAATCCTGTCCTCCGAAAGGTTATGGTTATAAGAAATAAAATAATAACCCTCCATAAACCTTTGTTTCATTACCTCCCAGTTATCCGAATATCGGTTATTCAAATAGTTTTCATAGCCAAAATTCAATTTATTCGGCCTCCAGTTATATCTCCCAATAGCGTATGTATAGTTAGATATCCATCTGGCCGAAGCTTTAGGATTAAAATCTATGTAAAACGTAGTATTGATACTGAATTCTTCCAAAAACCGGATACGGGTATAAATTCCCAAAGCATTTCTTATTTCGTATTTCAAAGGGCTTCCATCTACATCATCCAGAAGCACCCTTCCTGTATTGTATGAAAAATTGCCGCTGATTCGCTTTTTCCCTAATAAAAACTTATCCTTATGGAATACATCGCGAAAATCCTTCATATCACTGAATTTCTCAACCCGCTTGGTTCTATCATAGTATAGCCGCTTGCCCTCTTCTTCAATGATTATCTGGGCCTGCGTATTTATCTGCATACCAATAATTAGAAACAACAAAGTATAAATGGAAGAATAAGTCTTTTTATTAATCACCACCTTTAAACGATATTTATTTATAATAATTTTTAACTCTGCTATCTGCAATATACTATCAGACTGTTATAAGCCAAATCACTACCCAATTTTACCGCCTGACTCAAATCCTGGCACCCCCCGGCCTTATCCCCTTTTTCATATTTTGCGAGGCCCCTTTTTGTATAGGCACTTTCATAATCAGGCTTATATTCAATAGCTTTGGAGTAATCAGCAATCTCACCTTCAAAGTCCTCTAGTTTATTCTTAGCTAAACCCCTGTTGTAATAAGCCAGTGAATAGTCCGGACGGATTTTCAGGGCCTTGTTATAGTCCTCAATTGCGGACTTATAGTCTTTCAACTCATATTTCAGATACCCCCTGTTTACATAAGCCGCATAATAATTACTGTCCGTTTTAATTGCTTTTGTAAAATCCTCAAATGCTCCTTTGTAGTCTTTCAGCTTACTTCTCACGTTCGCTCTTCTGGTATAGGTTTCAGCGTCAGGGCTTATACGCAGTGCCATATCATAATCATTCAGTGAAGCACGGTATTCATCAACGGCAGAATAAATCAAAGCTCTGTTAAAATAAAACTGGGCGTTTACCGAATCAAACTCAATTGCTTTGTTAAAGTCTTTAATCGCCTCATAATAATTACCCTGTTTTGATTTCACAATTCCCCTGCTATTATACGCATCAGCATCTGTTGGCTTAAGATAGAGCACCCTGTTTATATCCAGCAGTTCACCGTCCAAGTCACCAATACGTCCCTTAAGTATACTTCTGTTGTAATAGGCATCTGCAAATTCGGGATTCAACTTGATCGCATAATTGAAATCGGCCATCGCATCCTTTAAATTATCCAACATTGCCTGGGTAAGCCCCTTATTAAAATAGGCTTCGTAGGCTTCTTCCCAGGTCAATTTCAGCTTCAAGGCACTAGAGTAATCGGCCAGTGCCCCTTTATAATCCATAAGTTTATTCCTGACATATGCCCTGCTCAGGTATGCCGAAGCCAGTTGTGGATCGTTCTCAATTGCTTTGGAAAAACATTGAACCGCTGCCCTGTAATCCTTTTCATTCATTTTTGCATTCCCGGCTTCGCAATAAACCTTTGCTGAATCATCAGGTAAGTCATTAAACTCAGCTTCAACGGCATTATTACCTGCCAGCAGGGTGAAAGAATTAATTGTTATCATCACCGTTACTAAAAACACATTTGTTTTCATATTTCCTCCTTCCTGGACATATTTAAATGACCAATTATTCAATTAAGCAGATGAAATAACAACTATAAACAAAGGACTAAAAAACCTTAAGCAGAAAGCAAAACTTTCAATTTCGGACGCCTGACCTTTTTTCTTTTTGCGGCCTGCATGCGGGCAGAGTGATACTTCTCAATTGAAAGAACATAGTTCGCGGTTTCCCATGTATCTGCATCATGCCAATAAAATGTGTAACATATTTTTTGCTCATAATCCATCTCAGAAGTGGAGAGATCCGCATAATAAATACCTACACCGGAATCAAGCGTAACAACATCGTGATATGACAGCCAGTTGTCAGTTGACCATCGTACAGTGGCAGGAGCCAGACAATGGATTCTTAATGTTTTTCCTTTAGGAATATATTTATAGTTATTATTAAAATGCCAGATAAAAATATTGGAGTCGGTTTTTTCCACCAGGTACCGTTGCCTGGTTTGTGCAGGCATATCAAAAATCTGCTTCGCTTTTACAGAACGACAAAGTTTAAGGTATTCTGCATGTGCCCATACCAGAGGCATTGCTGCGCCTGTTGGTTTGCCACGAAACAGTTCAAGCTCAGGAATATCATCAGAATCCCATATTTGTTCTGATATCATGCCCGTTTCAGTAGCAAAATTTTCTATCGTCTTTAGAAGTTCCGCTGCGTAGGGTAAATTACCGGCAGCAATTTCATAATGCGCACGCTCCCCGGTTAGTAAAGGCCAAGGTCTGCCAACACCAGTTCCATTAAATGGTTTACCATCTGTATGCTCACCGTATCCATCTCGGTTGTATCTGTACCAGGCGGGCCCCATTGGAGTATCCATTTTTAATGTTGCATCAATTACCTTTAAAGTATTCAGGATGCGGGGGTCATTCGCCTCGCGCAATCCAAAACGCACCAAAGCCAATGCATCCGGACTTACCATTTCATTTGCCAGACAAACGTTTTCACCAGGCAAGCGATTATTAATCGTAATCATTTCCTTGCCTGAATAATCGGCATCGAAAGATTCTTTTGAATTTATGCGTACGTAATAGCCATCCACTCCTACCTTTTTAGCTAGGTCAGTTCCCATAACGTATGTCCATCGTTCAACACTTGAATTCCAGGCATCAGCGGTCTGTCTGAAAAATTCAGCAACCTGAGGCTCGTTGTTCCACTCTGCATATTCAGCGGCCACAACTAAGGCAGAAATCTCAGTAGCCAAAGTAAAAGTGGAATAACCCATATTTTCTTCCCATCTGTCCTGCTGGGTTATTGGGCCATGTGTAACAAGGTAACTAGCGGCCTTCCGCATCATTGGCCAGAAATGTTTGCGTTCCTCATCTGTGAGCTGTGTTTCACGGTTAACTAAATCAACAAGCAAAATAGGCAAGGCAGTTTGATCCATTTGAATTCCCGACCAGTAAGGCGAACCATCCAGCCACATATTCTGAGGCCAGTGCCCGTCCTCCTCCTGAGTAACCATCAGGTAATTCAATACCCTTCTGGCATCTTTATAAGCTCTTGCTGCAAGCAGTCCACCGGCAGTTTGTACCATATCGCGCGGCCACACTAAATGATAACCACCCAAATCATCATCCCCCTTATTAAAGCCCCAGGGAATTGAAAGACTAGCAATCAAAGCGCCTGGATGGCGCTTTGACTCATGCACTTTCAACATTGCAGCGCTGATGCTGAAAAACTTATTTGAATTGTTCCTTTTGGAATTAAGGTTAAGCTTCTTCTGCCAATTTATCCATTCACTGATAAATTGGGTTTTGGCAGATTCAAAACTTTCCAGGATACTGGCCCTTGCACGTTGTCCGGCTTCTTCAGGATTTCGTCCAAAGCCAAGAGCAACAACAAAACTGTTATTATTTACTTCATCGAGATCAATCTCTCCGGTTAAAGCAACATTACCATTTTCGGCACGCTCAAATTGCCATAACATTTGTTTATGACGCATCAAATCCTGCCATCCGTCAGAACTACCAACAAAACCAGCAGATCCTTTTTTCCATGGCACAGAACAAGCAAGAGCCAATGATGTTCCACCCCGTTGGGCAAACAACATCGGAATACCTTTATAATCCCCCACCCATGCAGTATTGCCAGCACCCGAATTACCAAGGTGTGGAGCAAGCAGCATGAACAGTTTAAAATCTTTGTTTTTTTTCTTCAAAGGAAAAAACTGTATCCTTTGCAATACTGTATCTCTTACAGGATCCGAAATAATCTCTTTCTCAATTCTATAGTAACGGGAGTTGCAGCTGTTCGTAACATGATAGCCCGGTACACCCTCTGATAAATATTTTACCTGGTGAGAGGTGTCTTTTTTTTCTTCTGAGAAAAATTGTTTCCCATCTGTTACAATTAAGCCTAAATCACTTGTGCAGGCCTGGTCTACCTGTGGATAATATATTTCATTCAATATACCATGACTGATAGAATACCATACTTTACTTGCAGGGTTAAGAGCTGTACCAACTCCACTTTTTGCACTGGATGTCCAGCGAGCTTCAATACCCGGCCAACCAAACGCATATTTTTCTTTTCTAAATAACATAAAGGAAATACAATTAAAAGATTAAAGGATAGTAATGAACCTTATTTATAATATTGGTTCTGTGAAATACCACAGAGAATATAATATGTCTATTTAGCAGTTTCTCCGCCTTTTTCAGCTTTCACCTGCGTGCTAACCGATTCTGTTTTATTGCCGGAAATAACAGCTGGCCCCGACAAATCATCAAAGTAATAAGTATCGGAACTGGATGAATTAGGATTAAACAATAAAGTAATCTGATTTACCTGGGTAGATGTAGTTTTACTGCCTTCCGGAATTTGTGCAAATTTAAATTCCAGTTCTTCCCAGGCATTGCTTACAGTTGTATGTGCCTGAAACTGGCTGTGTGTTCCGTCAGGATAAGCATTATTCCCGGTTTTATCACCTAAAAGAATTTCAACGAGCGTTCCTGCCGGAGCAGTAGTATATAATTTCAATTTAATTTTTGGTGGTATACCTGTATAAGTAGCATAACTGCTTACATCCGATAAGTTGCCGGACACATTCATTTTAATATTGTCGAATTTTTTACCTCTGTTTCTCACATACATGGCGCATTTGGCAGATGTATTAACACCAGAAGAAGAAGGATTCTTAGCAGCTGTATCCAACACTCCGTTTTTTGAGCCATAGGTTACAAATTTTTTTCCTTCAAAATCATCATACGTTTGTGTCTGGGCATTTGTGTTTCCAGCATAAATAAAAAAAGCAAAAAGAAGAGCAGTTGCGGTTTCCATTTTACCTGCAATCAATTGTTTCCAGTAGCTCTGGGCATTTTTTGTCTGAGTGTTCATAAGTTTAAATGAGTTTTAGGTTTGTAAGAAGTGTTGTTTTACTTAAACATCGGGGCAAAACTAGGGCTATACACATCTATACCTATTTCTTATTCGATGATACAAGCCTTTGTATAGCTGAAATCTTAAATATCATTGTTTGGAATTAGTCAGGATTTAAGTGAAAATAAACCAATACCTAATTCCCTGAACACAAATACTTTTAGACTTGTATTTTGGATTGTTTAACTATAGAAAATAAAGTATGAACGAATATGAATTCGCCTCCTTCTACAATTAAAATATTTTTGAACCCAATTCTATTTAATTCCAAAACCAATTCAGTTACACTTATGAAAATAATTATACCAATGGCCGGTATGGGAAAGCGCATGCGTCCGCATACTTTAACAACTCCTAAACCTCTTTTGCCAATTGCAGGAAAGTCAATTGTTCAAAGACTTGCAGAAGACATTGCAAAGGTTTCGCCAGAAAAAATTGATGAAATCGCTTTTGTAACAGGACATTTCGGAAAAGAAACTGAGAATCATTTATTAAAAATTGCTTCCGATATGGGTGCAAAAGGCTCTATTTATTATCAGGAAGAGGCATTAGGAACAGCACATGCTATTTTATGCGCTCAAAAAGCACTGAAAGGAAAAGTAATTGTAGCTTTTGCAGACACCTTGTTTAAAGCAGATTTTAAACTTGACGATACACAGGATGGTATTATATGGGTGCAAAAAGTTGCCGATCCAAAGCCGTTTGGTGTAGTAAAAATAAATAAGGAAGGCCATATTACGGATTTTGTGGAAAAACCGGAATATTTCGTTTCTGATCTTGCCATAATTGGAATCTATTATTTTAAAGACGGAGCTAACCTGAAGCAGGAGCTGCAATACCTTATTGACAATAAAATAAAGGATAAGGGAGAATTCCAATTAACAAATGCTCTGGAAAACATGAAGAACAAAGGATTAAAATTTGTTCCCGGAAGAGTGACGGAGTGGTTGGATTGCGGCAACAAAGACGCAACAGTTTACACAAATCAGAGGGTTTTGGAATTCGATAAGAAACAACCCCTTATCTCCAATACGCATGTATCTCAGAACTCTGTTATTATCGAGCCTTGTTATATTGGAGAAAATGTGCAGCTCATCAATTCTATTGTGGGCCCTTATGTTTCAATTGGACATAATTCTATTATCGAAAACTCTGTGGTAAAAAACAGCATTGTTCAGACCAATACCAAAATTTCATGCGCTAATATTCATAATTCAATGCTCGGAAATTACGTTGAGTTCAGCAATCACAGCCTCGAGTTAAGTATTGGCGATTACAATATTCAGCAACATAAGTCATAAATTTCTCTATCTATAAACTCAATTCCTGCACATATGAATATTACTGACCAACTTACTCTTGAACTGGGAAAATACCAAGCTAATTTTCAAAGCCGTTTGAAGCTGCTGAATGAACAGAACTTTGTTGAACGCTTCTGGAACAAGGATGAAAGCCTTTGGAAAGATAAAGATGCAACCGCATTTATGGGTTGGCTGACCGTTGTCGATAAAATGATCGAAGCATTGCCTTCCATAGAAGAATTTTGCCAATGCAAGGCAGTTTCAGGCTTTAAGCATGTTGTATTATTGGGAATGGGTGGCAGTAGCATGACACCGCTGGTGTTTCAGCAAACATTCAAAAAATCAGGAAAAGGATTAAAGCTGCTGGTTATAGATACAACAGATCCCCAAACCATACAAAATGTAGAAAAGGAAATCAACATCGCCAAAACGCTATTTGTAGTTTCCAGCAAATCGGGAAATACCGCAGAAATAATGGCTTTGTACGATTACTTTTTTGATCGTGTTTTTAAAATAAAGGAAGATCGTGCTGGTGAGAACTTTATTGCCATTACTGATCAGAATTCTCCTTTGACCGGTATTGCCAAAAGAAGGCAGTTCAGAAAAGTATTTATTAACTTTTCTGATATCGGAGGCCGGTTCTCTGCATTATCGTACTTCGGGATTGTGCCTGCAGCACTTATGGGAATTGACGTTCGTCAATTGCTGGAACGCGCACGCACAATGATAAAAAGCTGTGGCCCTGAAGCCCCGGTTTATGAAAACCCGGGAGTAACTTTAGGAGCAGCGATTGCTGAAATGGCTATGCAGGGCTGTGATAAGCTTACATATCTTACCCCACCCAATATGAGCTGCTTTGGGCTTTGGCTTGAGCAGCTTATTGCTGAAAGTACAGGTAAGGAAGAAAAAGGCATTTTACCAGTAAATGGCACACCACTGATTGAGCTTGAAACGTACGGGAAAGATCGTTTTTTTGTATCCATGCAGATGGCATCCAAACAAAACGATATAGAAAAACTGAAAGAGTTGATAGCTGCAGAATTTCCGGTAATAAATATCTTAATTCAGGATCCTTTGGATATAGGACAGGAATTCTTTCGCTGGGAAATAGCAACTGCAGTTGCCGGAGCTATACTTCATATCAATCCGTTTGACCAGCCTAACGTGCAGGAAAGTAAAACAAAAACAAATCAGCTATTAAAAAAAGTAGAGCTACATGGCAGTTTACCGGAAATGGAACCGGTGCACATCGACAATAATCTGCACTACTATGTTTCACCTGTTGAAAACAACATTATTGATGAGAAACTGGATGGAAAACTGCTGCTCGAAAACTTTCTGGCCTTATCCAAAACAGGCAACTATATAGCCCTGCAGGTATATTTACCCCAGGAAGCCGAAGTGGAAAAATATTTACTTGACATTCAGCTTACTTTACAACGAAGTCTTCATATTCCTGTAACTGTTCAATTCGGGCCACGCTATCTCCATTCTACAGGTCAATACCACAAGGGCGGCCCAAACAATGGATTCTTTATCCAGTTTACCGGTAACTCATCAGAGAGTCTTGCAATTCCTGGACAAACTTACACTTTTGGTTTGTTAAAAAGAGCTCAGGCAATTGGTGATATGCAAGCTTTGATCGAGCACAATAAAAAAGTAATGCTTGTTGACACCGGTAAAGATTATATAAATGGACTGAATGCATTTAAACAGATCGTTAAAAAACTAAAACCTTTAAAAAAGAATATCCAGAAGAAGAGCACAACTTATCCTAACCAGGAAGAAAATGTTCTATCACTGGCTGTCTAATCAAACATTTAATACATGTTTTAAGCTACCAAAATACAGTTGCTATCGAATATAAACCTTAAGGCCTTAAAACAGATGTAATTTTGAATCAGGAATTATAACATAAAATATAAAAACTATAAATATCATGGAAACAGTAAAAGAAGTAAAAAGCGTGGATGCATTAAAAGAGTTGATTGTCATTAACAATGACCGTTATGAAGGTTATAAAACTGCATCCAAAGAAACTAAAGATCCCGACTATAAAGCGCTGTTTGCCGAATTCAGCTTACAAAGTAAACGATTTGGCGATGAGCTAAGAAAATTGATACCATTTACCGAGGAAACTCCTGACAGAGATGAAACCAAAGCTTCCGGCAAAATCTACAGGGTTTGGATGGACGTTAAAGCTGCACTAACCGCTAATGATACCAAATCAATTTTGGCTTCATGCGAATTTGGTGAAGACGTTGCACTTAAAACGTACAACGATGTTCTTGAAGAACCCGAAGAAATTTCAAGCGAGCTTTTAGAGTTAATCAAAAAGCAGCGCGCAGAGTTGCAAAAGAGTCATGACCTTATAAAAGCTAAACGGGACATGGTTTAATCCCGGGGAAAATTAATTGGATAAATTAATTAAACCAAGTTGTCATGAGGAGTGGCATTAGTATTTGCTCTATCAATAATAAACGGCAAGGGATTTATTCCCTTCCGTTTTCTTTTTAAAAATATTTTTCTTCTTCTGGTTATTAATTAAAAGTGTGAGCACAATGAAACGTAAATCCTACCTTCTAACCACACTGTTTTCAATCTTACTGCTTCACAATTCACTGTGTTATGCTCAATGGGAAACAGAAGGACCACACGGTGGCCCTGTTAACGCTCTTATTACTGTAAACAATACTGTTTACGCAGGAACGAACAATGGTGTTTTCCGGTCGGGAAACAATGGTGTTACCTGGCAAAAAGCAAACAACGGTATTGAGAGAAAAGCAGTTGCTGCACTCACAGCAAAAGGTACAATGCTGTTTGCTGGTGTTTATGATCACGGAGTTTATGTATCTGTAGACAATGGTTCCACCTGGGCACCAAAAAACAATGGACTTGCCAACTTTTATATCAGTTCAATATTCACAGCCAGTAACGGAAAAATATTTGTTGCGACTTCGGATGGAGTTTTTGTTTCCACCAATAACGGAGATTCCTGGAACCTTGCCAACACGGGGATTCCAGCTACCTATTCCATTTATACTTTCGCACAGATGGGTGATACCGTTTACGGTGGATCTTATGGAATGGGACTTTATCGAACAGTAAATGATGGAACAACATGGACCAGCGTGACCGATGGTTTCCCGACAAACTGTTTTGTTTATGCAATTATTTCAAACGCTAATACATTGTATGCCGGTACCAGCGCAGGTATTTTTAAATCTGAAAACCGCGGACAAACGTGGATAAGCTCTAATACCGGATTCCCATCCTATATGTGGGCCAAAGCATTTGCAGTAAAAGAAGGGTTCATTTTTGCAGGAACTTATTCCGAAGGTATTTTTGTTTCAGCAAACAATGGCAATAGCTGGAACCCTGTAAATACAGGCATTCCTGATATGCCGTTCCCAACAGGGTTACCGCACAATTATCCTTCTGTTTATAACCTGCTGAACACCGGAACAGCTTTATTGGCATCTACCGTAAATGGCAATTACATTACATTTAATTACGGTGTAGCTTGGGCCGAATCAAACCAGGGTATTGAAGGAACAGATGTAAAAGCCATTACTGCGAACGGAAATGGCGTATTGGCAGGCACTGAATTAAATGGAATATACAAGCTTCAAACCAACGGGCACAACTGGATATCCGACAATGCAGGACTCAGCTCTCACGATATTTATGCCTTAACCTCCAAAGGAAATACAGTATTTGCTGCAACAATGAACGAAGGTGTTTTTAAATCCAATAACAATGGAAGCAGCTGGCAGCAGGCCGATGCAGGACTTACAAGTGATGCCGTAACTTTAGAAGCCGGAAGTTCGGCTGTTTTCGCAATTACCAGAGGAGCTATAGCCACGCCATCGGCCTTATATTATACTACAGATGAAGGGAGTAGCTGGATAGAAATACCTACAGGTTTTGCAGGTGGTATGAGTGCCCTGCACGTAAAGGATACAGTGCTTTTTGTTGGAACAACCGCAGGCACCTTGTACACCTCAGCATATAACTCAATTCAATGGCAAAATATAAGCACCGGATTACCTGCTGCAAAAATAAATGCTGTTTTAAAATACAACGACCTGCTATATGCCGGAACCGAAGCGGGGTTATATAAATCTACCGACAATGGGAATAGCTGGTTACCAGCATCCACAGGCCTTACTAACGACACCATTACCGATCTCCTTGAACAAAGCGGCATTTTATATGCTTCTACCTGGGGCGATGGTGTCTTTATTTCATATAATGCGGGTGTAAGCTGGCTGCCTTATAACAACAACCTGTACAATCCGTTCATATATTCTATGGTACAGCACAACGATAAACTATTTGCGGCTACAAGTAGCGCAGTATATAGCGCGCCATTGGTAACTACAGGTGTTGGGAAGCCGAATAAGGAAATAGCAATCAAATTATATCCTAACCCTGCTAACGGGCTTATATACTATAAAGTGGAGACCACTGACGAAATAACCCTGCAGGCAACCAATTCCAAAGGAGAGTTGGTTTACAGTTATAAAGGGGCCGCCAGAGAATACATTGATTTGAGCAGCCTGGCTTCAGGAGTTTATTTCATAAATATCCAAACAGATAAAGGAATGGTAACCGACAGGATAATTATTCAATAATCCTCACTCCTGCTTAACCCGCTGCAGCAAGCTCTTCAAAAAGGCTAACGGCATCGGGTGAGGCAGGTTTACTATCCAGGGGCTTAATGATATACCCGCTCACACCTAGTTTTTTTGCCGTTATCTGATCATATTCCTCGCTGGAGGTTGTCATAATATATACCTTAATACTCTTTAAGCTGTAATAATTTTTAATTATCAGCAGAAATTCAAGGCCATTCATTTTGGGCATGTTTATATCCAGCAAAATGATGTCTGGTGTTATTTTCTCTTTGTCCGGATTATTTCCGTTTAACAAAGCAAGTGCCTCCACCCCGTTATGAGCCACTTTCAACACATGATTGGTTTTCATTTTTCCAAGAACCCGTTGAACACTCATTATATCGAGATAATCATCCTCTATGAGCAAAATTGTTTTTGAATCCATATCTATCAGTTTATTTTATTATTCTTTTTAGGCCAGGTGAAAGTGAATGTTGTTCCTTTTCCAAATTCTGATTCAACCTTAATTGTTGCTTTCTGATCATCAATAATTTTTTTCACTATTGCCAGCCCCACCCCTGTGCTTTCAAAAGCATCACGCTCACGCAGGGTCTGGAAAATCATAAATATTTTATCATAGTACTCTGACTGTATTCCTGCACCATTGTCCCTTACTTCAAACTGGTAATAACTTTCCAGCTCAATACACAAAATTTGAATATTGCCCTTCTCCTTATCGGAATATTTTACTGCATTTGTGATAAGATTTGAAAACACCTGTTCCAGCCTTAATCTTTCTGTAGTAAAAACGGGCATTTCACCAATTTCCACATCAAATTTTTTAGGTACAAGCACCTCTACCAGATCAGAAAGCATATTTTTCACATTCACTGTTTCCAGGGCCATATTGGTACGCCCAATCCGGGCGTATTCCAGCAGACCGTTAATCATACTTTCTAACCGCAAAGCACGGCCCTTAATTAAATCAATATGTTTTTGTATTTCAGGAGTCATATCCTTATGGTGATCCTCCTCCATCCATTTGGTAATATTTATAATACCTCTCAAAGGTGCTTTTAAATCGTGTGATACGATGTAAGCAAACTGATCAAGCTCTTTATTTTTAAATGTTAAATCGCGAAAATTTTTATCCAGCGTTTTCGACATCAGGTTCAGCGATTCCGACAGCTTCTGCAATTCATCCTGCTTATTGTCTGAAATCGCTTTGAAATTCCCTTTAGAAATTTCCTGTGCAAGGGTCACCATTCTTGAAATACGGTTAGTGATAATCCTCACAATATAAAAGCAGGTGATGATGGCCAGTGAAAGTGAAAACAGAGTAAGCGCGAGGTTAATATTCCCGGTGCTGACCAAGGAACTTTCCAGCGCTTCCCTTCTAAGTTTTCTTAAACTGTATTCATGTCCGTCAAAGGCAATAAATATTCTTCGGATTTCATCATTCAGCTTTTTGCCGACTTCCTTTTTTAAACGCGTTTCAAAAAGTTCCTTGTATTTTATTCCCGATTCAGGCAGTGTATCTCTTTTAGTTGAGATGAGATCATTCGCATAATTTACCCACCTGGTATGCAATACATTAATGGAATCCAGGCGTACTTTTTGCTTTGGGGCAGTGACAAGGGCACGCTGTTGCTTCAATAATGGAGGCACCTTTTCAATTCCATCATTATAAGTTGAAAGGAAAACTTCCTGCCCGGTAAGCAGGAAGCCCCTGAAACCACTTTGCATATCAGTCATCGACTTATTTAGCAAGTCCGAATTCCTGAGCACAGTTTCCGACTCTCCCAGGTAAACTATATTCTTTTTCACCTCGCGGGAAAGACTCTGATTCACCAGGAAATTAATTAAGAAAATGACTATCAGAAATGCAAAACCAATAAAAAGCCTTAAGCGTATTGTCATACTTTATCTATTGGATTGCAAAATTGCGGAAAAAAAAAGGAAGATATTTACAGATAAAACTACAAAGTTTACATTCTGAAGTTATTCCTTAATAATGGGAAGAAGGCTGATTTACAAGCTGAGAATTCAGGTCTATCTTTATTGGTTATCTGTTATTGGTTATTGGTTATTGGTTATCTGTTATCTGTTATCTGTTATCTGCTATCTGTTATCTGTTATGGATTATTAGAGTTAACTAATAGCCAATAAACTAATAACTAATAACTAATAACCAATAACTAATAACAGTCAACACATAATCCACTACGGCCTGACAGAAACAGAATAGGGATCTACAGAGACTTCAACCTTCTTGTCGTTTACACCTTCTTTTACAAGGCTGAGTGTATTCATATCAATAAAGGTTATATATCCGTTTCGGCCGGCACAAACACTTGAATGGTGAGGTACGGGTCCATCCTGCGTAGCATTGCGGTTTGCCACATATACCATGTTTTTCGAGTCGTCAGCAGCAAGCCCGTGCGGTTGATGACCGGTATAAATTGTTTTTACCAGCGTATTGGAACTCATATTGATTACGGCAATGGAACCTGTTTTGCCGGGAAAAGAAGTAACGTCTTCCATGCAGCTTACAAACAGGTAATCAGAAGCTGCAGAAACAGTCATTTCAGAAGGCATGGCCCCTACCGGTATTACAGCCAGTAATTGATCTGTTCCTTGTTGAAAAATACGCAATTCGGAAGTACCCTGGCAGGTAACAAAATATTTGCTTCCATCGGGCGAAAATAGAACTTCATGTGGTTTAAGCGCACTGGCAGGTGGTGATGAAAACAAATCGATTTCAACAAATGACGAAAAATCACTTACTGGTAATTTATACATTTTGCTTCCCTCCTGCTGTGTCACATACAATGTATCCCCAGCGGGATTAAGACAAGAGCCATGAGGAAAATTAAATCCTGCATTGTGTTCAACCGTAAGCGAATTTAAATCAACAATTGCAATATCACCTGTAGCGCTCCAATCCACAACGTAAGCCTTTTGCCCGTCATTGCTGATGGTTAAAGTATTCCAGTAATGAACACCAAGTATGGCTTCACCCACAAAACCATCATCGCTGGTGCGGTACTTTTGAAGGGAATTGCCATTCAATGAAATTACGTACCAGTACTGCCCGTCTGGCGAAACCTTAATCATGTGTGGTGCTTCTATACCTCCCGTATTGCCGGCATCAATGTACCGCATGGGCAATAATGTTTCCTGGTCAAGTACTGTAACTACATCACAGCCCTGGTTAACCACATATATTTTTTTCCGGTTAGGGTTATCAGCAAATTTAATATTCCCTTCCCTATCTGGTGCTCCGTTGGCAATCCATTGTTTGATCATCACTACTTCCTCACGTGACAAGGGTTCCTTATTAAAAGGCATGGTTGGCACATGTGCAAGGCCCAGATCAGAAAAAGTATTTGTATAGGTAAAAAAAGAACTGTACTCAGGCCGGAATGGAATAACCGCTGCACTTCCTGTACCTCCCTCAAACAATTTGTCCCAGCTTTCCATCGATATCCCTGCAGCGGCAGCTTTGCTGGCATCTGTATGACAGCCGGGAGTGGCGCATTTTGTAAAAACAAGCTTACCTATGTCATTGGGATATTTGTTGTAATCAGGTATGCCTTTGTCGCGGCTACAGCCAGTAACAAACAAAACAAAGACAAATAGATAAAAAAAAGGATATTTTTCCATCACAAAATCACCACATCAACAACTATTGTAGATGTATATAAAGATAATCAATTTAAATGAAAAAAGTAAATTCATTCATTTAAAACTGCCAGGACAATACCTGACAATACCAATAGCCGTTTTCAGGAAAACTTATTCCGAGATAGGTACATCCGTTATTTTGGCTTCAGTCTTTTTTAGCACTATCCCTATCCCGCCATTCAGGCTCTGCATATTTAAAGTGTCAAAAGCGGTGGCGTACAAATAGTAATCGCCTTTCTGCAAATTCGTAAATTCATATTTTGCATTGGCATCTGCCACGGTTGATGCATCATAAATTGCTACTTCCTCGCCCGGAAACTCGGTTGCCCCATATTTAATATATACTACTGCATGAGGGACTACCATTGCGTGATGTTTTACAAAGCCGCTCACGCTGGCCCTTCCTCCCAAACCTTCTTTTCTGCAGGAAGCAAACAAAATACCGATACCTGCTACTAAAATTACTTTGCTTAAAATTTTCATCGTTTATATTTTATTCAAATTTCTTAAAAACAAAAGGCTAACATAATCTCTATACTCATCGAACCAAAGCATCAACCTTAAACTTTAAACCTTCAACCCTTCAACGGCCTGGCATAGGCAATCACATCTTTATCCGTAATGGTTTTATCACATAAAATAATCAACCGTTCTACAACGTTTCTGAACTCGCGTATATTGCCGGTCCAGTTCAATTTCTGGAGTTCTTTTATCGCATCTTTTGTAAACGACTTAAGCGGCATACCATAATCCTCGCAAACCAGCTTCAAAAAATGTTCTGCCAGAAGTGGAATATCTTCTTTCCGCTCATTCAATGATGGCACATGAATAAGGATAACACTTAGACGGTGGTACAAGTCTTCACGGAAATTGCCATTGGCAATTTCTTTTTGCAAATCTTTATTTGTTGCAGCCACTACACGCACGTTTACTTTTATTTCTTTCTCGCCCCCAACGCGTGTGATTTTATTTTCCTGTAAGGCGCGCAATACTTTTGCCTGGGCCGGCAAACTCATGTCCCCTATTTCGTCCAAAAAGAGCGTTCCTCCTTCGGCTTGTTCAAATTTACCTTTTCGCTGGTTTACTGCTGAAGTAAATGCTCCTTTTTCATGCCCAAACAGCTCACTTTCAATTAGTTCACCGGGAATGGCAGCACAATTCACCTCTACCAACGGAGCTCCCGAGCGGTGGCTCTTTTCATGCAACCACCTGGCAACCAACTCTTTACCACTCCCATTACCACCGGTTATCAATACACGGGCATCGGTTGGGGCTACGCGTTCAATCATTTCCTGTATCTGCACAATGGCTTTCGATTCACCAACCATATCGAACGTTTTGCTCACTTTCTTCTTCAACACCTTGGTTTCTGTCACTAGGGTAGATTTATCCATCGCATTGCGTAAAGTCACCAGCAACCTATTCAAATCCAGCGGTTTAGCAATAAAATCAAACGCGCCTTTTTTTACTGCTTCTACCGCTGTTTCAATGGTTCCATGTCCGGAGATCATTACCACAGGAGTATCTGCCGAAAGCTGCATCACTTTATCAAGCAATTCAATACCATCCATTTTTGGCATTTTAATATCGCACAATATCATGTCAAATTTACCTTTTTGGATCATCCCAAGTCCCTCAACACCATCTGCGGCCTCTTCTACCTGGTATTTTTCATATTCAAGGATTTCACGTAATGTTTTACGGATGCTTTTTTCATCGTCAATTATCAGTACTTTCTTCATAGTTTTTATGGAAACAGTTTCAATGTTTATTCAAAAGTTTACCCAAATCATTCCACCAGCACATTCCGGCTGATTTTTACACCCGGACCAATGTTTTTTACAAATCTTCACAAGCTTCCTCAAACAAAAATAAAGCTTTTTTGCAATAAACCTTGTTTTTACCATCCTGTTTTATTTACCGCAAAGGTTGATTTATCTTCTGCTTTTTATATATTTGCATCTGGTAGTTAATTAGTTAAATTAGAATAAAACCTATAGAATGAGAAAATTTTTACTTGCTTCCGTACTTTCCTGCTTCCTGCTTCAGGCCAATGCACAAACTCCTATCACCATTACATCTGCAGATATGCCTATGCCTGATAAAATGCTTATAAAAGCAAAGGATACACTCACAGCAGTGGCTCTAGGAATGCCTGATACAGCAGCACAAGCATGGAACTTCACTGCCGTAACAGAGCACACAAGGGATACGTCTATTGTTATGTCGTATGCAGATTTTCCAAACTCCCTGTTCTCTACAGCAAATACTGTTATACGCCAGGGGAACAGCACATTTTATGGTTACCTGATTAACTCATCATCCAGCTTTTCATTGATTGGAGGCAGCGGTTTGGTGGATATACAGGGCTCCCTTACACCAATTAATCAAACAAGCGACCCGGCAGAAATCCTGTTTACCTTCCCTGCATCGTATGACAGCAGCTATACCAATAATTTCAGCACAGACGCAAAATTCTATTTCGGACAAGTGGTTTCGGGCTTTACAATCGACTCGATACACCGAATATCATCTATAGAAAAAACAGCAATAGTGGATGCCTGGGGTACTTTAACAACACAGATGGGCGGCCCGTATGATGTTATCCGTGTAAAAGAGGTAAAAACAAGCTACGATACTGTTCTGGCGTACTTTTTTGGCGACTGGAACAATGTTCCGGGAGGTATTACCGCTACCCAAACTACCAATTATTACTGGTGGGCAAATGGCATTGGAACTGCTTTAGCTTCAGCAGCTGTAGATTCAAGCGGCAATGTTGTGAATTTTGAATGGCTTACCGAATATCCAGGTACACCACCCGTTGCAGCCAGCGTTACCTCAGCCGATGCTTCCTGCCCCGGACAATGCGATGGTAGTGCTACCGTTACGGCCAAATGGGGAGCTGCTCCATATACATATTCGTGGAACACCAGTCCGGCACAAACAACAGCAATGGCAACAGGTCTTTGCCCGGGAACTTATACTGTAACTGTAACTGATTCAATGTCGGTTTCAACCACTCAAACAGTAACTATCGGTATGCCTGATGCAGTTGCTATAACTGCCAGCGGTGCTACTTTAACTGCTACAGCAGGAACCAGCTATCAGTGGTACATGAACGATACCCTCATCACTGGCGCTACGGCCATGACGTATACTGTTTCACAGAACGGGAATTATACGGTTGCGGTAACCACCGGCAGCTGTACCGATACATCAGCGGCATACAGCTTTACTACAATTGGAATTGCTGAAAATTCTGCGTTTGCAAACATCAGCGTATACCCTAACCCGGTTAACAGCATAGTTACCATCGCTTTTGATGCGTTTAACACCAAACAGCCTGTTACAGTTGAAGTTAAGAACGAACTTGGCCAAAGCCTGAAAAAAACAGTAGTAAGCCCTGCTGCCCTTAACAACAAGGTATCTTTTGATATGAGCGCGCTGCCACAAGGCATTTATTTTGTAAGCATGAAAGACAATGCTACTGTAATCAATAAAAAATTTATAAAACAATAAAACTGAATAGAATTTAAATAAACAAAATATGAAAAAAATACTACTTACTGTTTCTGTGCTTGCTTCGTCAGCGGCAGCCATGATGGCACAAACCACACCTGATTTTAGCTTTGAAACATGGAACAATGTTCCATTCAGCACTACTGTACAGGACCCGCAAGGCTGGGCCAGCTTAAATGTTTTAAATGTATTTACAGCCACTCAGCTTTCTGTATTTAAAGAAACAACCAGTCCTGCAGAAGGGGCAACAAGTGCCAAAATAAGTACTGTGAAAATTACTGGTGCGGCTATCCCTAATCCGTACCAGACCGGTAATTTGGATACTGCCGGACTTCTGGCAATTGGTCAGCTGATTACCGCTCCTTCACCTGGCATTAAATATGGTTTTAACTATACCTGGAGGCCAACAATACTTTCATTCCAGTCGAAATACACACCTATGACTGGTGATTCAGCCTTTGTATTTGCCCTTCTTACGAAGTGGAACGGTACTGGTCGTGATACTATTGCATGGGGAACTTATGCAACAGGCGATGCAACTACCAGCTACTCTCTAAACAGCTTAAATATGACATACAATCCCAGCTTTTCAATGGTATCTCCTGACTCTCAGCAGGTATTCATTTCTTCCAGCGTTTTCAGGCACGATGGAGCTAAAATAGGAAGTACTTTTTATATTGATGATATGGAATGGACTGGCTGGAACAGCATCAGCGAACTAAATGGCTCAAATGCAACCGTTACTGTGTACCCTAATCCAGCCACAACCGAAATTAATTTTAGCTGCAGTACAGATATGGCTTCAATCGAAGTTTCTGATATTACTGGTCGCCTCATTGGTACATACCCGGCAAACCAGAATAAGGTAAGCGTAGCTACCGGCAATTTTGTTGCAGGCATGTATATCTATACCGTAAAAGATGAAAACAAACAGATTATTGGCAGAAGCCGCTTTGAGATAACAAAATAATTTTTACGAACAAGCAGTTGCTTTTTAGCTGAACTTTTATATCTTTACCTTAAAATTAAAACCTGGTTTACAAGGATTTACTAATTAAAGAATAGTTAAAACAATGAAAAAACCATTACTTATCCTTACATGTCTTATGTTTGGTGCAGCTAGTGTAAACGCTCAGTTTACTGGCTTTACCGGATTTTCCGGTTTCTCAGGGTTCAGTGGCAGCAGTGGCGCTACCAGTTCCAGCGGAACAAGTGGCACAAGCGGGACAAGTGGTACCAGTGGAACAAGCGGAACAAGCGGAACAAGTGGTACAAGTGGCACCAGTGGGTTTTCTGGCTTTTCAGGTTTTTCCGGGTTCTCAGGTTTTTCTGGCTTTTCGGGAACTTCAGGTACTTCAGGCACTTCAGGTACTTCAGGCACCAGTGGTACAAGCGGTACAAGCGGATTCTCCGGCTTTACAGGTTTCACTGGTTTTACCGGCTTTACAGGTTTCAGCGGTTCATCCGGCAGTTCAGGAACATCTGGTACAAGTGGGTTTACAGGATTTAGCGGTTCGAGTGGCTCTACAGGTTCAACAGGGTCAAGCGGATTTACAGGGTTTACCGGCTCAACGGGCTCATCCGGATTTACAGGATTTACAGGAAGCACAGGTTCTACCGGCTTTACCGGTTCCAGCGGAATGACTGGTACTTCCGGGATGACAGGTAATACAGGCACTGCTATCATGGATGTAAAAGAAGCCAGTAACTTTGTGGTGGTGTTCCCGAATCCCGCATCTAATTTCATAAATTTCAAATACCTTACAGAGGCAAGCCAGATCGAAATTTATGATATAACCGGACGTTTAGCTGGCACTTATTCCGTAACCAGTGAAACAGTGAATATTTCCACAACATCATTTGAACCGGGAACGTATTTTTATACTGTTTTAAATAATAAAAAGTCCTACATCGGAAAGGGTAAAATACTGATTATCAAATAACTCCCCCCCCAATTACTAAAAGGCATTAATGGTAGACATTAATGCCTTTTTTGTTTCATCTTATCCTCAAAACCATTTATTTCCTTATTGCTGCCGAATACTTGACAAAAGCAGCTGATATTCGTCATGTTCAGCATACATATTCTGGCTTTAGCTAATTTTGTGTGTATAAACTGCCCCAATGTTGTTTAACCGTGTTTTCCTGACTTTTCTGATGTATATTCTGTTGTACACAGGAAATAGCTTTGCGCAGGACGAAATATGTGATTGCCCTTCCATGAGCAAAAAAGGCAAAGGCAGCTTTTACTTTTCCTGGGGGTATAACCGCGACTGGTATTCCAAAAGTGATTTGCATTTCAAAAATACTTCAGGGGACTACAATGCCACTACCGGCAATTACGATTCGTATGATTTTACCATTTATGATGTAAAAGCAAAGGATCGCCCTGGCTTTCGCGATATTTTACGAACAGACTTAACCATACCACAATACGTTTACCGCCTTGGGTACTACTTTAACAACAAACGCGATTTAGGCATTGAAATAAACTTCGACCATGCCAAATACGTGATGGTAGGATGGCAGACGCTGCGTGTAAAAGGCACTATCCATGGACAACAGATAGATAAAGATACGCTTGTAAGCCCAGATAGTTTTCTACATTTTGAACACAGCGATGGCGCTAACTTCCTGATGCTAAACGCAATGAAACGCCAGCGTTTACTTGTAAGTAAAAACAAAAAACTATGGTTAAGCGGGGTAATTAAAGCGGGGGCAGGTGCAGTAATCCCACGTACGGATGTAACGCTCTTCGGGCAGCGCCTGAATAACCGCTTTCACGTAGCCGGATATATTGCAGGCGTTGAAACAGGCATTCGGATTGATGCTTACAAACATTTTTTTCTGGAATATACTGCAAAAGGAGCTTATGCCAATTATATGAATGTGCTTGTGATTGGAGCTGGCAAGGCACACCATCATTTCTGGGTGTTTGAGAACATTCTTACGCTGGGGCTGCAGTTTGGGGTGTAACTGGTTTAGTATTGGTTTTTAGGCCGTCTTATTGGTTTATATCTCCAAATTTCAAAAATCGTTCGTTGGTGTAGATGTGATGACCATGAGAACTTTCTCCCCACTGATAGTTTACGATTTCAAAAATACCGTATAAAAAAAAGAATTTATTGTCTTCGGAGATATAAATCTTAAACTGATTTAAGTTTATGAATTGGGTTCCGCTGTGGTAACAATTTGAGAATTTTCTATTTTCCTTTAGTTCCGATTTTAGCGGCCTTTTCCAGCTGCGCTATTCTTTCCTGGAGTTCTTTTATCTGCTTTTGCTGCTCTTTAACGGCACCTACCAGTATGGGGGTTAATTTTGAATAATCTATCTGCATAGGTTCCGTCTTCACATCTCCATCCGGTTTGCCCGACACTGCTTCAGGATATACTTCATAAAGTTCCTGTGCAATAAACCCTGTTCTCACAATGCCTGGCGCTGATTTGTACTCATAACTCCTTGGTACCATTTTATTTACCATGTCCAACGCATCCATCAAATCTGTAATATTCATTTTTAGCCTTTTATCAGACGTAGTGCTGTATAGCACACCACCAGTACCATCGCCTTTAACTGTTCCAATAAGCAAATTGCTGCCATTATCGAACCTTAGATAGTTATTTGTACCTGCCGCATTGGGAGCTGGTCCTATACCTATCCGTATTCCATTATCAGCAGTTGAGCCATTTATATTGTTAAAAGTAGCAATATAAGTACTAGCGCCTGCCCCATCAAACGAAACATGCAACGGTGATGTAGGATTAGAGAGACCTATCCCCACGCGTCCATCAGTACTGGTTATAACCATTCGTGTGGTTGCTGTACCGCTTGCATTTATTGTCTGAAAATAAGTTCTGCCGGCATCGTGTGTAAGTTTAAGCCCATACTCCTGCGCACTGACTATTCGCACTGTCTTGAATGTATAGCTGCTAAGGAGATGATCAAAAGAAGAGCCATCTGTGACATGAAGAATTCCGGCTGGAGAAGTTGTACCTATTCCAACAAAACCTGTTGGAGTAACAGTCAGAACTGAACTTACAGACAAGTTGTTTGTAGTTCCTATACCAAAATTATTAGCAGGAGAAAGGCCAGCAAACATACTCCCTGGATTAGTATTTTTATATTCAATCAACGCATTTTGGTTACCTGCCCTCTCTAAAGTAAGTAATGCCGGTGAGTTATGTAGCAGATGTAATCGCGTTGCGGGGGTTGTTGTACCAATACCTACAAAGCCGCTGCCATCTTCAAATACAGGAGCAGTTGTACATACAGCAGAAGTACCATTATTCTTTAAAATGTAATTTGTACTTGTACAACCTACCGGTCCTGTAGCACCAGTACTTCCGGTGGTTCCAACATCACCTGTACTGCCAGTGCTACCAGTATTTCCTGTAGACCCTATATCACCTGTACTACCAGTATTTCCTGTTGAACCCGTGTCGCCTGTTACGCCCGATGAACCACTATCTCCTGTGACACCAGTGGGTCCATTATCACCTGTGACACCGGTTGCCCCTGTATTACCCGAACTACCTGTTGCGCCAATGAGCCCGGTACCACCAGTAGCGCCCGTGGCCCCCATATCACCAGTTGTTCCTGTAGCACCTATATCACCCGTAGATCCGGTAAAACCTGTTATTCCTGAATTACCGGTAACACCAGTGCTACCAGTGTAGCCAGTATCACCCATAACCCCAGTAGCCCCTGTAAATCCAATAGGACCCGTAAATCCTGTGCTACCGGTTGTACCCATTGCTGCAGAGGAATTATTACACAATGAAATCCAACTTGTAGTTGAGGCGCTCCAGTAAAAAAAGCAATCCATATCAGTATCAAATACCAACAGGCTATTTGCCGGTGCAACTATACTTGTTCTTTGGCTGGCGGTCATCCGGGGAATAAGTATTCCCTTATTATTTGCCGGGCTTGCATCAACATCCAAAAGTGCTGAGGATTGAGGAGTAACTGTGCCGATACCAACATTTTGGGCACATGAACTTTCACTATCTAATAATAAAATAACGAATGAAAGTATTAAGAAAACTGAATATCTGAAACAATTTATTTTCAAGATCATACTATTAATGCTTTTTCTTAATATTTTATTCTAAGATTACTTTTCGGAACTTATCCCAAGTATAATTCCCTCCAGACGTGTAATACGTGATTCCTGTTTTTCAACCTCCGATCGTAGTTTATTGTTATCGGCCTTATAAACGTTGTTTTCATTTTTTAAATTTTCAATTTCCGACTGAAGCTTCTCAATTACCTTCTCCTGCATATTGTTTAGATGCGAAAGTTCCTGAATGGCTGCAATACCAATCGTAAATATTCTGTCGTAATCAATCGTTTTGTAATCTTTTACTTCTTTACCATAAACAAATATTTTTGCCGTTGTTGCTACACTATCAATAACAGAAAGTGTTACCCGGTTCTCATTTATAGCGGCAACTGCCCATTTATATTCATTTCCGTCTTCGGTTATTATCTTTAGTTTATCCCCTACACTAACCTCGTTTACTCTTTTTAATTCAAAAGACAGCTGATTGTTTTGCATGTGTGTGTGCTCTACAAACTCCATGATATTTGGAATTACATCTGCATTTGTATTGATTACTTCCGGCAGCACCTGCTCCACTTCCTGGGCAATAAAGCCATCCTCAAACAAGTGTGTCGATTTGCTTCTATCGATCCAGTTATATGTTACCGGATTTAATTTATCTATCAAATCCAGTGCTTCAGCAGAATTTCGCCTCAAGATATTTTCTTTTGCTCTTCTGTCCGATGTCGCATAAAACCCACCCACAGCCCAAACAGCAGCATTGGATTTTATAGCTATATTAGGTGTTACATTGGCTGGAGGACCGGAAGTATTATCTGAACCGGAAGTAAAGTAGGTCATGCTGGTGCTTGGAATTACGGTTCCGCTAGATACTTCCAGCGAATAACCTGGTGTAGTGGTGCCAATGCCTACATTTCCACCACCTGATTCAACTATCAAGGCGTACTTATTGTTCACTGTTCCACTTGGAACATCTACATACAAACCATACCAGGTTCCTACGGTACCGGAATTAGAAAGATTAGAGCGCAATCCATAAGCTGTTGTAACGCTTCCCCCAACATCCTGGTTTCTAATGATGGAATATACCCCATAAAGCGTTGGTACAGAAGTAGAAGTACTTTTTATGGCCTCAATCCGCGCTCCATAACCGGTTGTAAGCGTTCCGGTAGAATTATTATCAACACTGCTATATATTCCGTAGGCAGTTCCTATTGACCCTGAAGAAGCGTTAGAAACATAAGCTCTGATACCATAAGCTGTTGTTACAGTTCCGGTACTCTGGTTATACACCAGTCCACGTAATCCTTGAGCATTGTCAATGGTTCCGGTCCCAAGATGGTCCACTCTCGATTCGGTTCCAAACAAACCACCAGTAAAATTTTGTGCATTTCCGGATTGAGTACTTTGATATGATCTGAAACCATAAAAGCTACCCGCACTGGCACCAGCTGGATTCAGAGTACTAACAATATTCTGGGTATAGTATGAGCTGGCAGCAACATCGGTACGGGTTTCTGAGATATGTAACTTATTCGTTGGATTGCTGGTACCTATCCCAACATCTCCGTCTGGGTCGATTCTCATTCTTTCAATACCGGTATCATCTGTTTCCGTATATGTTGGTGCAGTAAAAAAACGGATTACCGTTGCATCCGGCCGGGACCAACCTGCCCCGCCTATATACACTTGAAGATCTGTACCATTATCCCAGGTTGCAAAGCCGGAAAACGGAGTATTTGTCTGCGTTTTTCTTTTCCCTGTAATGATAGCTCCATTATTGTTTCCTGAGGTAACATCATATCCAAGGGTTAATGCATTATAATCAGCAGAAGCTTTTATTTCTAATTTTCCCTGTGGACGTGTTGTTCCAACACCAACTTGAGTACCATATATATTAAAAGTCGTAGGAGAATTCCAACGCCCCATATTCATAGTGTTTGTGTCTACACGAATAATATATTGGTTTCCACTGTTATTTGTTTCATTGATTCTCAGGTAGGGTGATGGTGCCTGAATAAATACATCACCTCCGTTTACCATTAGTTTATAAGTAGAACTGGTAGTTCCAATACCAACGTTTGTTCCGTCATCGTATATGATACTGTTCCCTAAGGTTGCACCATCAGGTGTCCATTTAGGAAGATAATTTAATGTACCGCTACCCGTAATAACACCGGCTGTTGTGGCTGTTGTGGCTGAGAGGTTGCCATTTGCATCAGCTATTACAAAACGATTACCTGTACCGGTTAGGGTTTGAAAACGAACTCCACCAGTTGTGTGGAATTGTGTTGATGGAGAAGATGTACCAATTCCAACACTTCCAGTATGGGTAATTATCATTTTTTCCGAGTGATCACCATTTGCAGTGTAAAAACGTAAATCAGCTGCATTACCTGAAATTGCCTGAACAGACTTGATGGCTGCTGCTCTTATGTTTCCGGAAGCCCCATTAGGAACAAAGTATAATCCGACAGCCGTATTGGCAACATTTGCTGTATTATTTCTTAAAACAGCAGTCGCTCCCTCGGCACCGGAAACATTGTAATTAATTTCAAAGTTCCCACCAGGACTGGTTGTTCCCAAACCAATATTGCCTGCAAAATAATTTTTTTGAATTGTTCCAGCCTGATAGATACCATAATCATTGGTAGCGCTACCAACAAACGAAGCTATTCTTAGACCATATCGATTGACAGCTGAACCACCAGCATCAACAGAAACTTTCTTTATGTCTACACCAAGCAAATCTGTCACCGTACTTCCTCCCGTCTGAACATCCACCCAAGCCCCGGTTTCAGTCGCAATTGTAGTTCCTGCATTCCCACCAAAAGCCCCTGCATATAAGGCAGACATTGTGGTAATTGTATTGCCTGTACCCTCGTCCCAAACCTCACCGTCAAGTCCCCAAATCCCTCCAGCACCAACAGTAATTCCATTCGCCTGATTATAAGCATAAGCCCCTAAGCCTTCTATTCCTAAAACATTTTTATTATTTGATGAAGGAACAACAATTTCGGAGTAATTGGCAAAAATACCTGCATTGATACTGGCACCATAGTTTGCCGAAGGAGAATATGTTATTTGTGTATTCATTCCTCCAGCAGTCCACGAACCAGGAATAGACGTATTTGTTCTTACTAAATGCATGGGTGTTGAAGGACTGGTTGTTCCGAAACCAACATTCCCACTTGCATCTTCGAAGATAGGTGCAGTTGTACAGATTGCAGCCGTGCCATCCGATTTCATTATATAATTTGCCGAAGCACAACCTACGGGCCCTGTAGCACCTGTTGAACCCGTGCTTCCGGTTGGGCTTGTAGTACCCGTTGCTCCCGTACTTCCGGTTGAACCGGTATTGCTTGTTGCGCCCGTGCTCCCAGTTGAGCCAGTATTACTTGTAGCACCTGTGCTGCCCGTTGAACCAGTACTGCTTGTTACACCAGTGCTTCCGGTTGAGCCAGTATTTGATGTTGCTCCCGTACTTCCGGTTGAGCCTGTATCTCCTATTTGTCCTGTACTACCCGTTGAACCGGTATTGCTTGTTACGCCCGTGCTTCCTGTTGAACCGGTATTACTAGTTGCTCCGGTACTTCCGGTTGAGCCTGTATCTCCTATTTGTCCTGTACTACCCGTTGAACCGGTATTGCTTGTTGCTCCCGTGCTTCCGGTTGAACCAGTATTACTTGTTGCTCCGGTACTTCCGGTTGAACCGGTATCTCCTATTAATCCTGTACTACCCGTTGAACCAGTATTACTTGTTGCTCCCGTACTTCCTGTTGCGCCTGTTGAACTTGTCGCACCGGTATTTCCTGTTACACCTGTATCTCCTGTTCTACCCGTTACACCAATAGTTCCGGTTGGGCCAGTTACACCGGTAGTTCCGGTAGAACCTGTATTGGCTGTTGCACCCGTAGAACCTGTGCTTCCTGTTGCCCCGTTAATTCCTAAACCACCTGCAACCGACTGCCAATAAGTGCCATTGAAATAATAGAATGTATTATTTGTGGTGAGGTAAATCAATAGTCCTGTTGCAGGAGAAGATACGGCATTCGTATCCGCAATACGGGGTGCAAGAAACCCTTTATCGGCAGACGTAAGATCCAGTAATGAGCTTGAATGAGGATTTATGGTTCCAATGCCTACGTTGTTTTGAGCATAAGCTTTATGAAAACCAAACTGCCAAATATCTGAGAAGCAAATTAAATAACAAGCTAAATAAATTATTCTTGAGTTCATACCTTTAAATATATTTAGTACATCAAAAAATTGGAATCATTCTGATAATTAAACTAATTAACTCTGATATATAAAGCCGTTTCAGCATTGGCTCCCGGCACTGTAAATGATGAACCACCATAACTTCCATATTGAGTAGCAACAGAGGCAGTTGATGTTACTTTAACAACACCAGTATAAAAATGGGCACAGGTACCTACCCCAAAATCGTGGTAAGTACTGGTAGCGGTGCCGGAGCCAGACAAAAACACCTGTGATATATTGAACCCCGTTCCACCACTGAATCCTAGTTGACCCGGACAGGAGTACAATGTGTATATATAAACACCAGGCTGTAAAGTAACTCCCGCTGTTGTATACGTACCACCAACCGGACAATTTGCACCAACAGGTAAAGCTCCCCTGCTCACATCGCTTGCTGCAACTGCTTCCTGAGTACCTGTGTTTTGCCAGCTTGCAAGTCCCGCGGCATTTGAAGTAAGCACTTTACCATTTCCCTGGGTACCATCCACAATCTTTATATCGCCCTGCACATCCAGCTTAGCGCCCGGACTGACAGTACCAATACCAACGCTGCCCAAATTTGTAATCCTTACTTTGGTATTGGTATTAATGTCTACAGCAGTTCCTGCTGCATTCCCGTGATTCTGGGGAAGCGACATAAAACTCCATCCCCTGTTATAAGCAATATAAATGCCATGAGCGGCATCTATACCGTTAGAGCTAACTTCAACCTGAGTACTCGCAGTTGTGGATACCTTTAAGTTATTCCCTATCAGTGTGCCTAATTCACTGCCTGTTTCGCCAATATGTGTATACGAGGAAAATTTAATATTCTTGAATGGGCCACCTAAATCTAAAGCCTGTTCTGGCGAAGTGGTTCCTATACCAATTTTGCCTGCAAAATAATTTTTTGCTGAAATGCTGGATTGATAGAGGCCATATTTGTTTGTTATAGCAGCAGGCCCATCCACATTATCAATGTAAACACCATACGAATTAGTAACAGTGCCTGCACCACTTCCCGTATAGGAGCCAACCCTTGCCCAAAGGCCAATCTGCTCTGTCAGAGTTCCTAAAAAACCCGGGTCAGTAGTGAAGTTTTCTATATCCAAACCAACCCTGTACCCATTATCGGTTACACCCGCTGAGATCGGAAGCTTATAAGCCACCATCTGATTGTTTCGAATAAAGTTTGTACTGTTTCCGGTAACCGAAGGATAATCTGTGTTTGCAAGAAAAGTAGAAGTGCTTCCATTTCCGGTCACATTGAGATTTGCAACAGGAGATGTGGTACCTACTCCAACACGCCCCGTTATTCCGTTAATTGCAAGCGCATTCACGGTATTGGCAGTAGTTCCTAAAACAAGGTTAACACTATGCCTCGCCCTTATTAAACCAGCCGTTTCTGTACCGGAACTATCATTGATGTACCCTACAGCAACGCTTCCATCGACCTTTCCAAAACCTGCAATAAGATTTTCTCCGATTGTAGAGACGCTGTCGTAAACATGAAGCTTATATAATGGGCTCACAGAAGCAATCCCGACTTTTCCACTCGAAGTAAATGTTACTGCAGGTGAAAATGCCGCTGATCCAAAAACACTATTGTTGGCTGACCCAATGTGCAACTTCCTGTTCGGATCAGTAGTATAACCAAAGCTTATGTAATGCTGAGGGTAAAGCCCGGAGAGATAGGAGCCGATAAGCAAATCGTTGTGTAAATAGCCGGAATAGTTGATAGCAGTAGATGCCGGGCCTGGATAAAAACGAATCAATGGCTTGTTAAAAGACGTAGAATCGAAATCAAGCCTGGTTGAAGGCGAAGCTGTTCCAATACCCACTTTTCCGTTCATAAAAGTACCTGCAACACCGGAGCTGCTTGAACCGGCCAGTTTAACATATACATTTCCGCCACTGTCTGTATTTTGAAAATAACCTGCATAAGCGGCATTCGTGCTTGTAACGGAATGTAATTTAGCATTAGGTCCGGGGCTTGTTGTACCAATGCCTACATTGCCGCTTGCATCTTCAAAAATCGGTGCAGTAGTACATACAGCGGCAGCTCCATCAGATTTCATTACATAATTTGCCGATGCACAGCCAACAGGGCCTGTTGCACCTGTAGTTCCCACGCTTCCGGTAGAACCCGTTGAACCGGTATTAGAAGTAGCACCAGTAGAGCCCGTAGAGCCGGTGTTTGAAGTAGCACCAGTTGAACCGGTGGAACCCGTGGAACCTGTATTGGATGTTGCGCCCGTGGAACCCGTAGAACCCGTGTTAGATGTAGCTCCTGTTGAACCTGTCGCGCCAGTATTTGAAGTCGCACCGGTTGAGCCTGTTGAACCGGTATTAGAAGTAGCTCCGGTAGATCCCGTAGAACCGGTGTTTGAAGTAGCACCAGTTGAACCCGTGGAACCCGTGGAACCTGTATTGGATGTTGCACCCGTGGAGCCCGTAGAGCCGGTGCTAGATGTTGCTCCTGTTGAACCGGTCGCACCGGTAAATGATGTAGCACCTGTGCTTCCAGTAGATCCGGTACTTCCAGAATCACCCGTTGAGCCTGTAGCAGAAGTTACACCCGTACTTCCTGTTGCGCCTGTATTTCCTGAATCACCTGTAGTACCTGTAGATGCGGTTGCGCCAGTACTGCCGGTAGCACCCGTTGCACCTGTATTTCCGGTAGCACCGGTAGGACCCGTACTGCCCGTTGAGCCTGAATCACCGGTTGCACCTGTATTGCTTGTACTACCTGTTGCACCGGTAGGTCCGGTACTACCTGTTGATCCGGTATTGCTGGTGCTCCCCGTTGTTCCTGTAGTACCTGTTGAACCGGAATTGCCAGTATATCCGGTAGAGCCTGTTCCTCCGGTAGCCCCGGTTGCTCCATTAATACCTACACCAGCAGCAATTGCCTGCCAATAGGTTCCATTGTAGTAATAAAACCTATTATTGGTTGTAAGATAAATCAACAGGCCCGTAGCGGGAGCAGTTACAGCAGCAGTATCTACAATGCGCGGAGCAAGGAAACCTTTGTCGGAAGAAGTTAAATCGAGCAAGGAACTTGCATGTGGACTGATGGTACCAATACCAACATTGTTTTGTGCGAATATGCTCTTATATTGAATAAACAATAAGGCAATAAGCAATGCGAAACGAAAACGTTTGTAGTTTTTTATCATATATCAGAGTTAAAATACCGGTAAATTAAAAATCGGCAACTGCTTAGGAACAGATACGCAATTTTAGAAACTTTAATGTTAAAATGAATTGAAACCTTAGGTTAAAAATAAGCAAAAGATGCGTCTAATGCAACTTTTGAGGTCAATCTTACGGTATATACGTTTAATCTTCCCGGAAGGTTCAAATGGCTCAGAATTAGAAAAGATACTTTCTATCGATTTATTAACAATGGAGAAAAGAGGCAACAATAAAAAAGCAAACCGCCCCAGGTACAACCAATCTTCAGGGGGAAATGACTATTTTTTTGCTTCTATGCCAAGCTGCATTTTAATTTTTTCGATATCTGATTTTAGGGACTGATTTTCCAACTGCAAATTGCTAACAGATGATTGCAATGCCGAATTAGTGGATTTTAATTCATCTATTACCTTTTGTTGAGTTTCATTCACCTTTTGCTGTTCTTCATTTTTTGCATTTATATCCTGCATTGCCTTAGTAAGCAAAGGAATTATCTCCATGTAATTCATACCCATCATTCCTGTTTCACCAGAAACAACCAGGCTAGGCAATACTTTTTTAACTTCCTGAGCAATAAAACCGTAATGTAATTTAGTCTTCCCATCACTTTCAAGGGTTTCACGAAGATTGTAAGAAACGGGTCTTAATTTCATAACAGTTTGTAATGCATCCGACAAATTCAGTATATTACTTTTATAACGCTCATCCGAACGTGTTAAATACTGGCTAAAATATGTTGAAGCTCCACAAACATCAAATGTTGCTAATCCACCACCCCAACCAACTGGCCAATCATTATAAAACGTTGTACCAGCGCTTATGATTGCAGCAGTAGGACCTGTAGTATTATAAACAGTTAGATTAGCTGAAGGTGCAGAAGTACCAATACCAACATTTCCCGCAATAATTGCTCCCCCGGCAGGTGAACCAGCTCCACCATAACCAATAGTTAACCCCCCATCACCACCAATTAGGCCTCCTGCCATCCATAAGCTTTTTCCATTGTAACCCCTTATCCATGTAGCATCCTGCATATACCAACCACCACCATATGCTTGCCAGTATATACCACCACCGCCATTAACACGGAACCAATTATTGGCATACCAGTCATTGGCGGTTGCATAATTTACATTAGAACCATTGTCCATATCAAGATAATAGCCTGTATTGTTCTGATCATAAAAAATAGGTGCTCTAAAGTCCCCATCAGCACGTCCCGTACCGCTTATAATAAAATTTGCGCTTTGAACAGAACCGTTTTGATTGAGAATCGCGTTACTGCCAATATTTCCGGAATGTACTAATGACCTCCAGGGAGTATACGACCCATTGTTAGCTCCTGTTCCTCCCTGATAAGTTCTTGTCCAAATATTTTCATCATAATAGGAAGCAGCTATTTGAAATCCATGATCATTACCAGGATTGCTATGGCGCACATTTATCAAATTATACCATGTAGAGGCTGTTGGAGAATTACCTGAATTATTCCCCTGATAAAAACCACTAGGCACAGAGTTATTAAAATTTGGTAAGTCCTGCACCAAATTTACATTGTCTAACCAGGCTGCCGGCTTACTGGTAACCTGGCTCCAGGCATGCGTGTGTGAAGGTAAATCTCCGGCTTGAATTGCAGATGAAACAAAGGTATTTCCATTACCACGCAGGTAATTACCGGCAGCAGCAGTATTTGCAATACGGTAGCCGGTAGAGGAATTAATTTCTCCGTTCACATCCAGCCTTTGTGCAGGCGAAGTAGTACCAATCCCCACAACTCCAACATCAGGTTGAAGAAGAAGTGCATTGCAGCAGCCGCCTGCATAAGTAGTTCTGTTTGCGTACTGTCCATCAATATAAGTTTGAATGGTATGTGTGTTATCCAATTGCTGAGTAATGGTTAAGCCATCACTGCCTCCATTGCCCGACACATCAAATATTGTATTCGGTGAAGCATGGCCTAGTCCAAGCCTGCCAGCCCAGTTTAAAACCATCATTGGAGCACCTAAGTGGTTATTGGAACCATCCCAGGTCCATCTGCGCCATTGAAACTGTCCGGCTCCATTGTTACCAACATAAGAAACATGGTTTACCCCTGAACCATCGCGCATACCCATAATACCAGCATGCTCATCGCCATCTGATATGGCAATGCCATAAGGTGCAGGATTATCACCAACTACATTTTCAAAGTTAGATGGAGCAAAACTTGACATTCGCAAATTCTGGTCTGTATACAAACTATATCTTGAGGCTATGGTCGCATTCCCAACATCCCTTGCAGTGTATGGTCCAGCTCCGGTAAGACCTACATTCCAACCACTATTTGCGTTAAAATAAAGCGTGTTTTGAACATTTACGCTACCATTTACTTCTAATTTTTGTCCTGGAGAACCGGTTGCGATACCAACATTACCGGTTGCGGCATCTATTCTCATTCTTTCTGTTGTACCATTGGCGTAAAATCTTAATGTTGCAGCAGCTCCACCGGTACTATTATAGTTAATATACATACCATCCTGAAGTGCAGTTGATATATTCTGAATAACCCTGTTATTAACGTAGACATCTGTTGGCGAACCATATATAACATCTACAGCACCTAACTGGTATTTTGACGCACCTGTGATATAATTATTATTCATATTTAGAGTTGTGGTAGCAGTATGGTTACCCAGATTATCACCTGTTGGAGCTGTTACCCCCAAAAATGCCAAAACACTTGCGGCATTACCTGTTCTATGATAATTATCGCCAGCTTTTACCATGATACCGGTTACACCAAAGCCTACAGCATTATCTGTTGTATTTATATAATCTGTACCAATATACCCTGATGGAACATGTAATTTAAAGCTCGGAGTGGCTGTTCCAATACCCACATTACCAGCAGAAGTAATCCTGACTTTTTCTGTTTCTGCGCCTCCTGTCCTTGTTCCCAAAGCCAGAAACCCTTCTAAGGAGCTTGTTTCTGACTCAGTGCCAGCGCTAATATAGCCCATAACCCTTGTTAATGGATCTGGCGCTCCACCCTCTGATAATGAAAGTACAATTCTGCTTATTTCATTTGTTCCGGTTCCACCACCATATGTTTTTCTATTGTCAATGGCAAGGCCAGTAAACACACCATCGATCTGATTATATACATGTGTTCTTACAACTGGATTTGAGGTACCAATACCCACATTACCTGAAGTAAGGTTCACACTAAAACGTTCCATGCTTCCACCGCCAAAATGTACTTTTCGGGTAGTTCTGACAGCATTAACAGCATTATAACCAGCTACGTACACAGCACTTGTATCCCACCCAGCATATGTTCCAATAAGATCATACACTTTTGAGCCTTCAGTTGTTGCAAAAACATTATCGAACTGATTTGAAATCTGAATCCTTCCAGCAACATCGAGTTTAGTCGCAGGGCTTGTGGTTCCTATACCGACAAGACCACCAGCACTTTCATAAACAGGTGCGGTTGTACAGACAGCAGCGGTGCCATCTGATTTAATCAAATAATTTGGTGTGGCACAGCCAACGGGTCCAGTAGCCCCAGTTGAACCCATAGGGCCAGTGCTTCCGGTAGAACCCGTACTGCCCGTTGAACCTGTATTACTTGTGCTGCCTGTTGAACCTGTTGGTCCTGTTGAACCGGTACTTCCTGTTGAGCCGGTATTACTTGTGCTGCCTGTGCTACCGGTAGAGCCTGTTGGCCCTGTTGCCCCTGTAATTCCCGTAGAACCCGTATTGCCTGTGCCTCCGGTTGAGCCCGTTGGCCCGGTGGCACCTGTACTCCCGGTTGAACCAGAATCACCAGTACTGCCTGTTGCGCCTGAATTACCTGTTGAGCCTGTCGGGCCTGTAGCGCCTGTACTTCCGGTTGAACCAGAATCACCAGTACTGCCCGTTGCGCCTGAATTACCTGTTGAGCCTGTCGGGCCTGTAGCACCTGTACTTCCGGTTGAA
>JAGVJJ010000069.1 GCA_020051175.1 Bacteroidia bacterium
AGGCTCTTTTTCTTTTAAAGATTTTCCAACGGGGATTTTATCCGCATTCCCAACGATGAGCTGTTTGTTCCGGATAAGGTAAAACGGATTATTAGCAGCGGAATAAGACAGTGTTCCACGGAGGGCATTTCCATCGCCACCGAAAACAACTTCCTGTTTTTCAGTAAGTTCCATTATACACAGAGTACAATCCATCCCATCGTTACACTCCTCTGTAGCGTTTTCCGGGTTCAATGCTTTTATGATTTCTTCGCGTACGGTGTTCAGGATATGGCCTGGATCGGTTCTTTTTTTCTCGTTTACCGTTTCGTTTAACTTGGTAATGTTCAGCAGGCTCATAAAAGCCCCGGGTACTCCGTGGCCGGTACAATCACCCGAGCAGAGTATGAATTTTTTTGTGTTTTTATCTGTTAACTCAGAAGCCCAGTAAAAATCACCACTCACAATATCCTTGGGTTTATAAAGCACAAAATACTCCGGTAAATTTTTTTTCAAAAGACTGTCGCTTGCCAGAAGTGCGGTTTGTATTCGTTTGGCGTAGTTTATACTGTCCGTTACATCTTTATTGTGCTGATCTACTATCTTTTTTTGTTCTTCAATAATTTTATAGGCGCTTTCCACCTCCGCTTTTTGTTTTGTGATAATAATGTTTGCTTTTTGTTTTTGGCGGTAGCTGCGGAAAACGAAAAATGCAAATACGGCAACAATAAATAACCCTATTAGCGTGAATAGCTGTATTACACGTTGTCGTTTTATCTCCTCTTCATGAGCAAGCTCTTTCATTTTATTATCCAGCTCTCTTTCTTTTTCTTTCTTATCCTCTTCGTAAGCCTGCCCGAGGCTGGTATTCTTTAAAGTGTTTTGTATATTGTATACTGAGTCCTTTAAAGTGGTATAATTCGTATAGTTTTCAAGAGCAGCCTTATAGTCTTTTTGTTTCAGCTTTAAAAGATATAAGCCCTTATACAACACAATCTTGTTAGAAGTTATAAGACGATGGCTAGCGGCTTTGTTAAAACAAATTTCCGAATTTTTATAATTACCCCACTCCCGGTTTATATTGCCTAACAATATATAACTTGTTACAACACTCTTTTCGTATTTGAGCTGTTCGCTTATATCAAGCGCCTGATTAGCATAGTTGAAAGCAATATCATAATTTTTGTTTTGCCTGCCTTTCTGTCCTAAGCTATCTGCCTTTAAAGCTAATCCATAATAGGCAAATGCTATGCGTGTATAATTGTCGGCAAGCTCCCCGGTTTTCCCGCTTTGCTTTAAAATTTCTATTGCCTTTGAATAAAATCCGATAGCTGTCTCAAAATCATGCAGAGTTTGCGCTACCCCGCCCCTTGCAGCATATATCAATGCCAATCCTCCCTGGTTTTCTACATAACCGTAAAGTTCTTCTGCTTTATTAAAAAATTCCTCGGCACGCTTAAGATCTTCAATAGCAAGGTATAATCGTCCTATATTAAAATAGCTCATAGCCATCTTATTTAAGCCGCTTTTGCTTGTATCGTTTAATTCCTCCTTTATAGCCAATCCTTTAAGGTGGTTATTCAGCGCAAGGTAATAGCTCGCTTCTCCAGCGTATGCGTTGCCAATATTATTGTAGCTGTTTGCAAGACCTTGCTTATCATCAATCTGAACCCTTAAAAGCAACGCACCAGCATGGTATTTCTGGGCTGTTTTATAGTCGCCCTGCTCCATATAGCTGTTTCCAAGGCTATTGTGTGCATTGGCCTGACCTTTTTTATCGCCAAGGGCCTCAAACAGCTTCAGCGATTGATTGTAATAGTTTCTTGCTTCGGTAACCTTATCAAGGTAATGATTGGCTGTTCCCAGCATTAACAGACTATTCGCTAGTCCCGCCTGGTACTCCAGCTCATTCGAAAGCCGGCTTGCCAGGCTTGCATACTTCGCCATGCTGTCTAAATCGATTTCCATATAAGCACGGCTCAGCTTAACAAGCGCATCCACTTTTTGGCTACCGGACAAATGATATATATCGGCTTTTATACTATCCGTTTTTGCATCTCCAATTGAAGCAAAAGCCGGTATATGGAACAGCATCAGAAACAGCAAGGCCCAAAGAGTCCTTTTCCGCAGAACATTCATTCGGACAGAAAACAGGAAAGAAAAGGTTGTTGAAACCATTTTAAATTGTGGCCATTTAAATCGTTTTAAGCCAACTACACACGAATTCCCATCAGCAGGATATCATCCACCTGCTCGTTTCCACCCTGCCATTCTTTGAGCGTTTTTTCATAAATCTCCTTTTGGACACTCATTGGTTTGTGGCAGTTATTAAGGAAAAGCTCTTTGAGTCGCTTCGACTGGAATTTTTTATTGTTAGGGCCACCAAACTGGTCGGCATAACCATCGCTGAATGTATAGATACAATCGCCCTTTTGAATTGGCACAGTATTGCGGGTAAACGGTTTTTCTTCACCCAGGTACTTGCCAACAGGCATTTTATCCGGCTTAAAAACCATCAGCTCACCATTGCGGATGATGAAGAAAGAATTGTTTGCAGCAGAATATTCCAGCTGCATATTATTAAAATCGAAACGGCACAACACAGCATCCATGCCGTCTTTACCTTCTTCAGAAGAGCCTTCGGGATTAACTGCCATAATAATTATCCTTCGAAGCTCGTTCAGTATTTCATCTGTATGCGTAATGTGTGTTTTGGAATAAATTATCTCGTTTAAAATCCCCATGCTGATAAGGCTCATAAAAGCCCCAGGAATACCATGACCAGTACAATCGGCAGTACATATATACATGTTGTTGTTTTTATCCATGAGCCAGTAGAAATCACCGCTCACAATGTTCCTGGGGTTGTAATAAATGAAATAATCCTGAAGGCGCTGCGAAATGTACTTTTCGGAGGTGAGAAAAGAAGTCTGTATCCGTTTTGCATAGCTGATGCTTTCTGTGATTTCTTTATTCTTTTCTGCAATTTCTTTGCTTGCTTTTTGTTTGATTCGGTAGCGGTTATAGGCAAGGATAATGAGAAGAATCAAAAGTGCAATACCAACAATAAACCCGTTTCGTTGGTTTCTCTGGCTCTCGAGCTGCGCATCCCTTAGCTGCGCATTCTTTTGAAGGCTTTCAATTTCCTTCTCTTTTTTTTCGGTTTCGTATTTAGTGTTGAGTTCGGCTATGTATTTTGAACTCGTTTCATTCAGGATTGAATCTTTTACCGATGTATATGTTTTATAGTAATCATATGCCCTTTTGTAATCCCCACTTCTAAAATAAAGTTCTGATAACTCTTCATTACCCTTGATTATCAATTCTTTTGAGTTAATGGAGGTTGCTTTATTCAATCCAATTTGCAAATACTCAATGGCTTTTTTTAGTTCGCCATTTTTCGAATATACTATTCCAATATTAATTAGAGCTTTCGCGCTTTCATTTTTATTATTCGTTTCTTCGTTATGCCTCAACGCCCGCCTATAGTATTCTAAAGCCTTCTCAAAATTTTTATTTGTTGAATACGTATTTCCAATATTCATTAATGAAAGTGCAATTGCCTGCTTATCATTAATCTCCTCATTGATTTTCAGGGAATTAATATAATAAATAAGGGCGGTATCGGTATTATGCAGGTGTTGATATACATTGCCTATGTTATTTAAAGACAAAGAAATTCGTGGTTTGCTGTTTATTTCTTCGCTAATCTTCAATGCCTTTTTATAATATTCCAAGGCTTTACTGTATTTTTTCATTGCATTATAAACATTACCAACTCCCAATGCAGGATTAATCATTTTTTCTTTATTTCCTTGATTTTCAAAATATTGCAAGGCTTTAAAATAGTACTCTAATGATTTTTCATATTCACCCAGATAAAAATAGCATACGGCAATGTTATTTAAAGGCATCGATTTTATTTCACCTACAACTTCGTATTCTTTTATTGATTCCAGGTACTTATTTGCTGCGTTCTGATAATTACCAAGGTTAACCTTTACATCGCCTATATTTTGCAAACATTTGGCAACACCTCTTTTATCATTTAACTTTTCTTTTACCAACAACGCCTTCGAGTATAACTCCTCGGCTTTATGATACGAGCCAACGAAATAAAAAATATCAGCTTGCCTGCTATAAGTATTCCCCTCACCTTTTAAAAAATTATTTTTTTTTGAAATATCAAGTGCTTTTTCTAGATAATCTAAAGCTTTTGAATAGTCTATTTTTCTGAGTTCCCAAGCCAAGGAGTTTAACGAATTGACTTCCGATGTATCATTTTTGTTCTTTTCTATCTCTACAAGAAGACTATCGATTTTTTTTGTTTGGGATAAGCAGAAAACGGGATATAGCAAAATAAAAAAAATAGTTACTCTGCTCAGGAAAATATATTTCATAGGTAATATATTCTTTGGAGTATGCAATTTACTTTATTTTTTAAACATAAATAATAAACCCCGATAAATTTAAAGTAAATTTATCGGGGTCACACTCTCTCGAAAACCTATAACAGCATTTTTTAGAACGCTGCTATTCTATCTGAATCAGTCTCTTGGTAGAGCGCATATCTCCTACTTTAAGATGCAGAAGATACATTCCTGATCTTATTCCTTTATCAGCTGCATTAAAAGAATATTTTGCTATTCCCCCCCCCCTTTGCTCATTTGCGATATCTGCAACTTTTTCGCCCAGCATATTGTATAATTCTAATTGAATCCTGCTGGTCTCAAGCACCATAAATTGAATTGTCACTTTTTCTCTATAAGGATTTGGCGAAGTTAAAATCTCCATGTGGTTGTAAAGGGGTTCGCTAATGGAACTTAAAGATCTGGAAACAGTATCAATAGCGCTTGAATCGGCAATAAAATCGAGCTCGTCAATAAGCGTATCTGTTTGTTGTACATAAATATTATAGGTAGAATCCATTGGCAAACCTGCAATATTTACATAAATAGTATATTCACCTGCTGGCACATTTGTAAACTCATAATTTCCATCCGCATCAGTTTCCGTGTGAGCAACAATACCCTGAGGATCGTGTTCTAACCCAACACCAACACCAGGAATAGGGTCGCCCGGACCTCTTTCAAATCCATTACCCTCTTTTACCATTCCTTTTAAATGAGCCGGTCCGTTAAAATTGAAAACGGGTAAGGTTGCCATAGTAATATCAGCAGTATCAATAGTGTTCGCTTCTGTATAAACCGTATCCGCAGATTCCCAAACGGTAGAATTACCATAATAAGTAGGTATATAATCGGGTAGAGTCGCGTCTGCCAACAAAATATAAAAACCTACAGACAAATTATCGAAAGCATACTGGCCATTAATTATGGTATCCACAGAAACCAAATTCATTGCAATATTGCCGTCATTAATACTTTGAGTATATAATTTGATTCTGCCTTGAATTGGCGATCCATTTCCAGTAACGGTACCGGTAATTTTTGATGTTCCCATCGCATACTTAGCAACAAACAATGCATTTCCAAGTTGACCATTGGCGCTTCCTCTTCTTGCTATGCCATCGCCAGGGTTAAAATCAACCGTATCAACAAAGCTTCCCGCCACATAGACATCTTCCGCACCAGACAATACAAATCCACCTATTCCATCTGACTTTGAAGCGCCAAAAGCCATTGCAGTTATATAAGCACCATTTTCATCATATTTGGAAATAAATGCATCAGTTACTCCTTCACTTGATAATGGCAAAGTACCACCAGGATCGAAATTTATTGTGCCCTCAAAATTCCCTGCCAAATAGACACTGCTTCCCGCATTATCAATGGCTATACTTGTAACTGTAGCTGTATCAACACCACCAGAACTACCAAAATAGTTGCGCCAATTAAGTGAAGCATCATTAATATTATATTTTGCAATAAAAAAATCTCTTTCTCCAACCGCAGTTACAATATCTGATCCGGGATTTGAAAGATTAAACTCAGTAACACCAGAAAAAGTACCCGCTAAATATATTTTATTGTTAGTCCCATCGATTTTTACCGCGGTACCCGTTGACTTATTACCCGAACCAGTGTGACCAATATTTTTCTCCCAACCACAAGTTCCGTCAGACATAAACTTCGCAATAAATGCATCCGTTCCACCAACAGCAGTATCAATAACAGAGGTAATCTGACCATGATTAAAATCCACCGTATCCTGGAACGAACCCGTTAAAGCAAGATATCCCGAAGCAAAGTCGAAATCTATAGCTGTTGCAATATCGTCACCATCTGCACCAATGTTTTTCGCCCAGAGAAATGTTCCATCAGTTTGAAATTTAGCCATAAATATATCATTGCCCCCTGCATTACCAAGTGCAGCAGCAACTCCATTACCGTCAAACACTTTTAGTGAATCAAAAGCATAATAACCTGCAATATAAAGCTCATTACTTGAATTATCTATGGCAATACCTGTTGCAACATCCATTGACACACCTCCAATCTGTTTTGCCCAAATCAGGTTCCGGTTTTGGTCATATTTAACCAAAAAGCAATCGGATATACCCTTACTTACTAGTTTGTGCTCAGAATTAGTAACATCTACATCAACAGAATCTTTAAAAACACCCAATATATAAATATTGTTGCTATTATCTACAGCAATTCCGGCACCACCAGCAGTTGGTATAAGAGCATCCAATGAATATAAATCAAAAGCTTCCGCCCACTCACAATCACCATCAGCCGAATACTTTGCAAAAAAACAATTGTTTGACTGGGGGTTTGGAACAGTTTTTGGGGTTGTCCCAAATGGATTAAAATCTGCTTCAAGGCCAAATCCATTTCTTGTAAGTGTTCCGGTTACATAAATATTTCCTTGACCATCTTTAGTAATACCTGTTACTACATTGTTGCCTGGCAGGCCAGAACTTACCGCCTTCACCCACTGATAATTCAACTGCCCTACCACACTAAATACTACACAAATACTTAATACACAAATCAGTACATGTTTTCTCATGTTATTGAAATTTTATAGGTTATTTAACCAAATATACAAAAAATTCTCTTACTCGTCTATATCCGTAACCCCGCCCGAAATTATGAACTTCATTACCTCTGACGAAGAAGCATCCACAACCGTTATATGGTCTGCCGGAACAATAAGCAGGTTACCGGAAAAGGAATAGGATAAAGGAACATACACGGCAACGGTTCCGGCTTTCAGGTTAAGCTCACTCAAATCCTCCTGTGTTACAAACCCAAGCTGTTGTATATTGTTTTCTTTATTGATGGTCACCAGCACCGGCCTGTTGAACCGTTTTTTACTTCCTACAAATGCCGCAAGCAAATCTTTTATAGACGAATACACGGTTTTTATAACAGGTGTATGCTCCATGGCACTGTCGAACATGATAAAAAGAGGCCTCAGGATAATAGAAGATCCCAGAAGGCCCATCAGGAAAATCAAGCCTATGGCTATGGCTATTACAATAAAAGGATCCACAAAAGGACTTACAATTACACCAAAAAAACCGAAAAAAGAACTTATCCAGTCAATTACCTTATACACCACAAAAGCCGTAATGGCTACCGGAACTGTAATAATTAAACCTTGTATAAAATATCTTAAAAACCTGTTCATTATCATTCTGTTTGCGGCACAAAATTAGTCATTTAATATTGAAAATGCTCTGTAAAAACGGGACGGATATTTTGTATAAAAATGCATACCAGATAGCGTGATCTTAATATAAATCAAGTGTATGGGATGCCCTGTTGGTCAACGATTTGTAAATTACAAGGCAATAGCTGCGCATAACCCATTATTTTATTACTTTTGAAGACTTTCATTTAAATAGTTTATCCGTATGGAAAATAAAATACAGGAGCTGGACAAGAAAATTGCCGAAGCCTTACTGGGTGGTGGACAAAAACGCATTGAATCGCAGCACAAAAAGGGCAAATTGACCGCAAGGGAACGCATTCATTTCCTGCTTGACGAGGGAAGCTTTGAAGAAATTGGCATGTTTGTAACCCACCGTTCCGTTGAGTTTGGAATGGAGCGTGAAAAATACCTGGGCGATGGCGTAATTACCGGATATGGTAATATAAACGGACGCCTGGTTTATTTGTTCTCACAGGATTTTACTGTTTTTGGCGGTTCACTGAGTGAAACACATGCCGAAAAAATCTGCAGGATAATGGATCTTGCCATGCAGAACGGAGCACCGGTTATAGGCCTGAACGATAGCGGTGGCGCCCGCATACAGGAAGGTGTAGTGTCGCTGGGTGGTTATGCTGATATCTTTTACCGCAACACGAGGGCTTCCGGGGTTATTCCTCAATTATCCGCCATTATGGGCCCTTGCGCAGGAGGTGCCGTGTACTCCCCTGCCATTACGGATTTCATCATGATGGTCGAAAACACTTCGTATATGTTTGTAACAGGCCCCAACGTGGTAAAAACCGTTACACACGAAGAAGTTACGTCTGAAGAGCTGGGAGGGGCCTCCACCCACTCTACAAAATCGGGTGTTACACATTTTTCATGTGTCAATGAAATTGAGTGCATCAATAACATAAAGGCGCTATTGGGTTATGTGCCACAGAACTGCGAAGAAGAGGCTCCAAGAGTGCCTTACGAGAGTAATGGCAATGAAAAACGACCGGAGCTTAACTCCATTATACCAGCCAACCCTAACCAGCCATACGATATGCGCGATGTAATCAATGGCGTGATTGACGGTAGTTCTTTCCTTGAAGTACATAAAGATTTTGCAGAAAACATGGTGGTGGGCTTTGCCCGCCTTGCAGGCAAAAGCATTGGTATTGTTGCCAACCAGCCGGCATTCCTTGCTGGCGTATTGGATATCAACTCTTCTACAAAAGCTGCACGCTTTGTTCGTTTCTGCGATAGTTTCAATATTCCTCTGCTCGTATTTGAAGATGTGCCGGGCTTTTTACCGGGTACCGATCAGGAATGGCATGGTATTATTACCAATGGCGCCAAACTGCTATACGCGTTCAGCGAAGCAACTGTTCCGCGCATCACCGTTATTACCCGTAAAGCATACGGTGGTGCTTACGATGTAATGAACAGCAAACACATCGGGGCCGACATGAACTATGCATGGCCAACTGCCGAAATTGCCGTTATGGGTGCAAAAGGGGCTGCTGAAATTATTTTTAAAAATGAAATTGCTGCAGCAAAAGACCCAGCTGCAAAGCTTGCTGAAAAAGAAAAAGAATACATCGATCATTTCGCAAACCCATACAGGGCAGCCGAAAGAGGATATGTGGATGAAGTGATAAAACCGGAAGATACCCGCGAAAAGCTCATAAAAGCTTTTGGTATGCTGAAAAACAAAGTGGATAAGCTCCCGAGAAAAAAGCACGGAAATATTCCACTGTAGCGGTTATGCAATCCTTTTGTGCTGGTACGAATATTTATATGCTTTGATAAACTTTAAAGTATGGTGTCCGCTTATTTATATTTTAACGCATTTCTGTACCTGCTATTGTCGTTGTGGTGCCTGTTCAAACCAACAGAAACAGCAGCCAGTCTCGGATACAGCTTTTTAAACAACAATGGTAAAATAGAATATACTGCTGTTTACGCAGGTATGGAACTGGGCTTTGCGGCTTTCTTCGCAATTTGCGGCTTTTACTCCCAGTTTAAAATGGCCGGACTTATTTTTGCAGTATGCATGTACACCGGGCTGATGCTTACAAGAGTTTTTTCTGCGCTGATGCTTGGCGGACTTTCCAAAACAACCTATATCATTGGCGGGCTCGAGTTATTATTGTTTGTTACCGGACTGGTTCTACTGACAGGCTGCATGAAGAAAGGACTTTAAGATCTTGCTTTTATATTGCACGAAAATTAATTATTTTGTGGGTATACTAAAAACTCCAGCATTTGAACACGAGTAAAATACTTAGCCTTGAACAGGCGCAAAGCCTTGCTTTAAGCCACCAGGGCCTTTTAAATCCTGTTTCAGAAAAAAGCAGAACCTCCACACTTCAAACAATTGAAAACCTTGGGTATGTTCAGATTGATACCCTTGCCGTGATTGCCAGGGCCCACCACCACACACTTTGGAGCAGGCAGCCCCGATATAAAGAAAATGAACTGAACCAATTGCTTGAACAAAAGCAGATTTTTGAATACTGGAGCCATGCCGCATCCTACCTGCCAATGAGCGATTACAGGTTTTCACTTCCACAGAAAAAAGCTTACGAAAGCGGAAAATCACACTGGTTTTCACAGGATAAAAAAATGAAAAAATTCGTGCTCGATCGTATAAAAGCAGAAGGGGCGCTGCAATCCAAAGACTTTGAGTTCAAACGCGAAGGGCCCGGCAACTGGTATGAATGGAAACCCGCAAAACGCGCGCTGGAACAACTTTTTATGGAAGGACGGCTGATGGTGGAAAAAAGGCAAGGCTTTCAGAAGGTTTACAATTTGACTGAACGTATTTTACCATCCGGCACCAGCACCTTGGTACCAACAGAAAAAGAAATGGCGGAATATCTTATCCGTAAGGCCATACAGGCACACGGCATAGTAACAGAAAGTGAAATTACATACCTGCGCAACCCTTTTAAAACAGCAGTTTCAAAGGCCTTAAAATATTTTCTTAAGAGCGGGGCACTGAGTGAGGTAAAAATCGAGGGGCTTGAAAAGCCTTACTATATAGATGCTGTCAACACACTAAATGTAAAGTCCAACAAAGGCAGTATTCATTTTTTATCACCTTTCGATAATCTTGTAATACAACGCAAACGCATTCAGCAGCTGTTTGGTTTCGATTATATGATTGAGTGTTATTTGCCCGAATCAAAGCGAAAATACGGTTACTTTACTTTACCTGTATTATACAACAACGGTTTTGTTGCCCGCTTCGACCCAAAAGCCGACCGGGCCACCAAAACATTTTATATAAAGTCATTACATTTTGAAGACACATTTAAGCCATCGGATGCATTCAACCAGTCATTCGCTCTGAAATTAAAGCAATTTGCAGCTTTTAACGGTTGTGATAAGATTGTGATTGAAAAAGCCGGCACCCGGTGGAAAAAGAACATAAACGCTGCAATAAAGGCTTTATAAGGCTGTTGGTGGTCCTCCTTGTAATCTGTACAATCTGTGGTTAAAAAACCGAATATCCTGCCGAATATTTTTTACTTTTGTAATCCTATAGTTAATTGTTTTTGTTTGTGAGAAAGCCACTGATCATTATATTCCTTGTACTGCTGTTCGACCAGCTTGTCAAAATATACATAAAAACACACTTTTTTCTTGGTGAAGAAGTGCATGTTGCTGGCGACTGGTTTATCATTCATTTTACTGAAAACAATGGCATGGCTTACGGTATGGAGTTTGGCGGCAATTTTGGAAAATTGTTCCTGAGCGTTTTTCGCATTGTTGCTGTAGGTGCTATTGGTTGGTATTTATGGTCACTCACCCGTCAAAAAGAAGACCGCTTTTACATCGTATGTATTGCCTTGATATTTGCAGGGGCTGTTGGAAATATTATCGACAGTGCTTTTTACGGAATGATCTTCAGCGACAGCAACTACGAAATCGCACGCTTCATGCCGGCCGAGGGTGGTTATTCTTCTTTCCTGCATGGTAAAGTAGTGGATATGCTTTATTTTCCTATTGTTAAAGGCCACTTCCCTTCCTGGTTCCCGATATGGGGTTCAGAAGACTTTATTTTCTTCAGGCCCGTATTCAATATTGCCGATGCATCTATCAGCACGGGCGTTGCAATGATTGTGCTGTTCCAGAAACGTTTCTTTTCCAAAAGGCCGGACCCTATAGATAAAGCCATTGATGATCTTGCCGAACAGGTAAAAAAAGAACAATCTTCAGCAGAATGAAAACAGGGCTTTTAAGTTCCATTCTCCTTTTATTTTTAATTTCCTGCTCTTCGCCACATACTGAAATCCCCGAACAGGTAAAAGACTTTTGTGCTGCTATACACAAAACAGATTCAAGCAGCCTGTCAAAAGAGCTCCAACCGCTTGATTCACTCGTGCAAACCAAAACTGGCGTGTGTGTGCTGGAAGATGGAGGAGGCGCAGTGGTAGCCCGCGCCTGGCTGAGCGAACATGCTGAAAAAACCATTGATATACAGTACTTCATTTTCTCGACCGACAATGTTGGGCTCATCGCCTGTGATTACCTTGTAAGAGCGGCCGACAGGGGTGTGAAAGTAAGGATACTGGTGGATGATATTATGGTGGAAGCCGGAACGCACGAAATACTTACACTCGACTCACATGAGAACATAGACATCCGTATTTATAACCCCGGAAGCAACGTAGGCAAAAATATTTTTAATAAAATAAAAAAGGTATACACCGACTTTCAGAGCCTCAACCAGCGTATGCACAACAAAACATTTACTGTTGATGGCAAGGTCGCAATTACAGGAGGTCGTAACATTGCGGATGAATACTTCGATTATGATCACGAATATAATTTCCGCGATCGCGATGTTTTGCTAATCGGAAAAATTACAGCAGCCATCAACAACTCTTTTGAGCAATTCTGGAAAAGCCCCCTGAGTGTGCCCATTACAGAGCTTGTGGAAGAACCCGGAACCAATTTTAATGACAGCACAAAATTTGAGCGCCTGCACCAATACGCCTGTAATCCCGATAACTTCTGGCCACAGGTAAGAGAGCGCATCAGCAGGCTGCCAGAAGCATTTCACAACATACAAAACTCCGGGGAGCTTGTATGGCTCGACAGCGTTTTCTTTGTTTCTGACACACCGGGAAAAAATGAAAAAGGCTTTGGAGGCGTGTGTACAAGTGCCTTAATGAAACTTATACAGGAAGCAAAATCGTCCATTGATATTCAGTCGCCTTACCTGATTACAACAGAAGTTGGCCGCAAGCTTTTTCGCGAAGCAACAAAACGGGGTGTTAAAATAAGGATACTCACAAATAGCCTGGCTTCCACTGATAACCTCGAAGCATTCAGCGGGTACCAGCGCGACCGGGAGGAGCTTCTTGAAACAGGTGTTAAAATCTATGAATTCAGGCCCGATGCTGCTGAACGATATAAAGTAATGACCGGTGCACTTCAGGAAAAATTAAATTACGCACCGATATTCGGCTTGCATGCAAAATCAATGGTAATAGACGGTAAAACCACTGTTATAGGCACTTTTAACCTCGACCCAAGGAGCGCCAACTATAATACGGAGTGCGTTGCAATCATCCATTCCGAAAAAATCGCTTCCGGTGTTTCAAAAGGCATGGAAGAGGAATTTAAGCCCGAAAACGCCTGGGAAACAACGCTACAATCGAACCCCGATCATATTGCTGGCACAAAAAAGCGCATGAACACCTGGGCCAAAAAGCTTATCCCTAAACAAATACTTTAAATCGCTTTTCAACTATGCAAAATGCAACCATTTGAACTGCATTTTCATCTTCAGTCCGGGAGCAGGCTTTAAAGAAATTTTGTAGGTTTATCCCGGTTTTTAAAAATCAATGCATACGAATGAGTAAAAGTATACGTAAAAAATATGTGTTTATTGTCCGCAACCTTTTAGGGTTCCTGCTCACATTGCTTTGTTCGTATGCCTTTTCTCAAACATCCTGTTACGATATCGATTTTGAAAACGGAACACTGAATGGCTGGACAACCTCCGGCAATGTGTCTATTGTATCAACCGGTACGGATATTTATGGTGGCTTCCCGGTTTCAGCACCCGGAGGAAATTATTCCGTTAAAGTTGGCAACAATACCGATCCCACGCCCTCTTCCCTTTCCAAGAGCTTTGTGGTAACAAGCAACAGCCCTATTCTTACCTACCGTTATGCCATGGATTTATTAAACTATCCGCACACGTCCACAGACGCAGGCAGGGTAATTATTGACGTGCTGGATCAGAATAACAATACCATTTCATGCGCCCATTACGAAGCATTGTATTCCACCAACGGTGGCGGCCCCCAGGGTTTTTTAATTTCATCGCAGGCACCGGAAGGCAATATTGGCGGTGAGTGTTGTTATCCTATAAGCTATAAGCCCTGGACTTCGCTCAGCATAGACCTTACACCGTATATCGGGCAGTCGGTTACACTCAGAGCCAGCTGTGAATGGTGCATTTATGACGTTGACTGGGCTTATGCCTATTTTGATTTCAACTGCACCGATTATCAGCTTACACAGGACACCACCTGCAACGGCATAGGTGCCCTGCTGGTAGCCCCACCAGGCTTTGAAGGATACAGCTGGACCGGCCCTGGAGTGGTAACCGGGCAAACCAATGATTCCACTTATGTTAACCAACCGGGGCTTTACACTGTAAACATGCTGTCCGCCACCGGATGTACCATTTCAAAAAGCCTGAACGTAACGTATGTTCCTCCGGTAGTAACTGCCACAGCTTCGGCAAACACAGGCGTTTGCAAAGGTGATAGTGTAACGCTTACCTCTTCCGGTGGTGGGACCTACCGTTGGCTGAACACCTTTGTAACAAGCGCATCCTTAACCGTGGCGCCATCCAGTACAACAAGCTACACTGTTGAGGTTACAGATCAGTTTGGATGCAAAGATTCCGCTTCAACTACTGTAGAGATTTACCCTTTGCCAACCGCATTTTATTCTTCCTCTGGTGTTTGTAAAGGCGATGCAATGGACTTTACAAATATGTCTTCGATTATAACCGGCAGCATTACCGACTGGGCCTGGAGCTTTGGAGATAATACTGCCTGGATATATACAGAAAACGCTACCCACACTTATACCGATACAGGAACTTTTTCAACCACACTAATTGTTACAAGCAACAACTCCTGCAAAGACACAATTGTGCTTGACAATACCGTTCATCCGCTGCCTGTGCCTTATTTTACAGCCGGCAGTGTATGTGAAGGAAGCATTACCTTTTTTACCGATGCCTCTACATGCCCTGCTCCTGATGGCGTTCAGATATGGGCCTGGCACTTTGGGGATGGAAGCCCAATAAAAAATAACCCCAACACATCCCACCTTTATCCTGCAGCAGGTTCATATACAGCTAAACTGGTTGTTACATCCGATTTCGGTTGCCAAGACTCCATTACAAGAAGCATTGTCATAAACCCCAACCCTGTGTCGCATTTTTCAGCTGCCGATACAACCGGCTGCAGCCCGCTCTGCGTAAGCTTCCAGAACGAATCAACTATAAGCAGCGGTGCAAACGCATCGTTTGTTTGGAATTACGGGGCCGGAGGAAATACAGACAATGCAATCAATGGCTACAATTGTTACACAAACAATACCGGGGAAGCCGGTATGCCTGAACTGTATACTTTTGACGTTTCATTAACGGTAACCTCCGATAGTGGCTGCGTAAGCTCTTATACAAAAAACGACTACATCACCGTTTTTCCTAATCCTGTAGCCAATTTCACAGCCGATCCATTATCGGTTTCTATTCTTAACCCGGGAATTGAATTCACAAACTTATCATTGAGTGAAACAGAATGGGAATGGGACTTTGGCGACCTTACAACTTCTCTGGATGAGAACCCTGAATTGCACCTATACCCTGATACAGGCATTTATACCATACAACTCATTGTGACCAATCCATACAGTTGCTCTGATACAACATACAGAACAATTACCATTGAACCGGACTGGGCATTTTTTGTCCCCAATGCATTCACGCCAAATAGTGATGGGGTAAACGACAGCTTCCAGGGCTACGGATACGGACTTCTTGATTATAACATGAGCATTTTTGATCGTTGGGGAAACCACATTTATCAAACCGAAAGCTATGATAAACCCTGGGACGGCAAAGCAAATTCCGGAAACGACAAAGCCCAGATGGATGTGTACATTTACCAGATTTCTATTGAGGATATCCACGGCAAAAAGCACACCTACACCGGCACTGTTACTCTGGTAAGATAAGTTTTTACCCCACCCCCTTTTGTTGAAAAAAAACAACCCTTAAATGCAACCTTTTGGAAGCTTTTCCCATCATAAACTAAAACTGTAGCGTAAAAAAATTACCAGGCCGCCTGGCAAAACCCACAGTTCTTTGTTTAATCAAAAAAATGAAAACGGGAATCGAATCAGAAAAACCCTTGAGCTATAGGATATTAAGCTTAATTATGGTAACTTTACCAATGGCCAGTACTAAAAACTTGGCCAGATAAGATTCCGGAAATTGCAGAGATTATGAAACAACTTTTACATTTCAGATATGTTCTTTGTCTGGTAGCCTTTTTCGGCAGCAATGGCCTGTTTTCACAAAATCTGGAAGCCTCTTCCAAAAAAGCACCATGGAGGATTGTTCCTTTCGAAAGAAAGGCATTTATTGAAAACAAGGGCCAGTTTAGCCATATTCTTCCCGAGCAACAACAAAACTTTAAGTATTGTGTGGATAAAGGCCAGCAGGTGCTGTTTTTCCCCGATGGTATTTGCTACCACATAACAAAATACAGTAAATCACGAGAGCCTCTTATACGCATTTTTGAAAGTGAAAAAAAACGCGAAGAACGAAAGCTCGATATAAAAGTGCAGGAGAAATATATTACAGTCAAATGGCTGGGGTCCAACCCAAACTCCCATATCCTCGTTCATAATAAGCAGAGCACCAACTATTTGTACAGAACAGAAACAGCAGATGGCAAACCCGCCACCATTGCGTGTGACGGGTACTCAAAATTGATTTATAAGGACATATATCCTGGAATTGATATTGAGTATGTGTTTCATCCTGAAAATGGTTTAAAATACAATATTTTGTTGCAGCCGGGAGCTGATATCAGTCTTGTAAAGATGCAATACGACCAGGCGACAAAACTATCTGTTAAAAATGGCGACATCCACATTAGTACACCAATGGGTGATATCATTGACCACGCTCCGGTAACCTTTTACAAGAGCGGTGGAGAACAGATTCCATCATCCTACCAGCTGAAGGACAATGTGGTATCGTTCTTAGTGGTTTCCCATCCAAACGATGAGGAAGTGGTTGTTGACCCCTGGACACAGGTTCCGGGTTTTACACCGACAAAGGCTTTCGATAATGGGGTAGACAACAATGGAAACATTTATATTTATGGGGGTGGTGGAGGAACCTGGGTTACCGAAAAATATCCACCTGCCGGAGGCGCCCCAATCTGGTCTTTGCCCAATTTATTAACAGCAAGCACCTACTCTAACATGTACTATGGAGATATGTTAGTGGAGGGTTCCGGAGACTTTTATTTAGCCCAGTCTTTAGATAATGATAATGGCGCTCACGTACAAAAATTTTCTCCGGCTGGAGCTCCCATATGGACAAGTGCAGCATCTCCAAGTGCAATGTTAGAATATTGGCGCATGGCACTTAATTGTGTTACCGGAAAAGTAATTGTTGCCGGTGGAGGTATAAATTATAATGTAAACATTGCCCAAATAGACGCAACAACAGGAGCGCTATCGAATGTTCAGGCATTACAGGCTCCTAATGATATTTCGGGCCTTTGTGTTGATGATGCGGGCAACTCATATACACACGGTGCAATGCCGAATTCGGTTTCATTCAACGATGCAAACAATAACCCTATCGCAACGGCTTCAACCGGATACTCTCAAACAGAAGCAGGAAACCCTTATGTTCCTTCGAACGGGTATAACATGATGGCATTAGGCGGCACCAGCTTTTTATTTACATCTGATGGTGCTACACTCATAAAATGGGACAAAAATACACATGCTATGATTAGTAGTGTCCCTATCCCGGGAGGACAAGCCAACCTGGGAAGCGGAATACTTGCAGACAAGTCCAATAACCTGTTTGTGGGTGCGTCCAACGGTGTATACCGCTTTGATTTCAACCTGGTTCAAAAAGAGTACCAGCCAACCGGTACAGCTGTATACGATATTGCTTTTGCTGCAAATGGCGATATCGCTGCTTGCGGGGATGGATTCTTACAAACGCTGCCATTCGGCCGCGAACCATTTGGAGGTACTACTGTACAAGTTACAACCGATCCTTGTGATGCAGGAATAAATACCGTGAAAGTAACCCCTACGCAGGGAGTTCCTCCTTTCACCTTCCTTTGGGATGATGGAAATACAGATTCCATTAGAACAAACCTTTCTCTTGGCGACCATATTGTTTCTATTAAAGATGGCTCTTGCACACCCTCCTTCATAATTGACACCATAACAATTGGCGGAAGTTCGAATTCTCTGTCAATAAACAAAACAAATCCCCTGTGTACATATAGTAGCGATGGACAAATAACCATTTCTTTGCTGAGTAATCAGGATATTACTGGCATTACCTGGACACCTGCTGTTACCAATGCTTTACTAAACGACAGTACATCACAAGCTACCGGATTACCCAGTGGTGCCTACAGTTGCTTTATTAGCTCCAGCCTGGGATGCAGCTTTGATACAACTATAACACTTATTGCACAAAACCCTAACCCTTCGGCTAATTTTCTTGCACTGCAGGCATGTGAGGACCAGCCAATAGCATTTAACGACAACTCCACCTCTGCAATTGGAAACATTAACGCATGGAGCTGGAACTTCGGGGATAGCCCAGCAAACGTTACTACACAAAACACAAACCACACCTATACCGATTCTGGA
>JAGVJJ010000050.1 GCA_020051175.1 Bacteroidia bacterium
ATAAACCCAGATGAAATCGTTTGAACTCAATTTTGACCTAAAACGCTTTACTATCAGTAATTTCAAAGAACTTTAAAATCCGTCTTTAGGACGGTAGTGATTTTTTTTAAGTTTTCATCAAAAAAAATTTAAAAAAAATTTAAAAAAATAAAATCAGAGTATTGATCGGGCAATTTGCCACAATAAATGCATTGCTATTTTATTCGTTCAAGCAACGCCATATAAAAACCATCTGCGTGATGAACATCCGGTAAATAGCGCTTTTCACCAAGCATGTTCCAGTTTTCATTTGCCTGGTTCAAAAACCATTTTACTTGTTCTTCACCTTCTGATGGAAGTATGCTGCAAGTTGCATATACCATCTTTCCGCCTATTTTGGTAATGTCAGAGAAATTAATCAGCAGCTCGCGCTGGATAATTTTTACCCTTTCAATTTCTTCGGGTGTAAGCTTCCATTTGCTGTCCGGATTTCTTCTGAGTACACCAAGCCCAGAACATGGGACATCCAGCAATAGCCTGTCGGCAGTTCCTTTTAGTCGTTTTACAGTTTTGGAGGAGTCAATAGCCCTTGTTTCAACAATGCGTACTTCTGCCCTGGTTGCACGCTTTTTTAATTCTTGTAGTTTTTTCTCTTTCACATCAAGTGCAATGATGCGGCCTTTGTTTTTCATTAATGCAGCTATGTGCAATGTTTTGCCACCAGCGCCTGCACATGCATCAACCACACGCATTCCTGGTTCCACATTCAAAAATTCCGATACCATTTGAGATGCTGCATCCTGAACTTCAAACAAGCCTTTATGAAAGGCTTCTGTTCGGAATACATTTCGGGGGTATCTCAATTCAACAGCATCGGGCGACCAACTAATGAGAGACGTCTCTGTGATTTTTTCTTCCTCCAGGATTGCTTGTAGTTCTTTCGGTGTAGTCTTAAGCGAATTGGCACGCAATATAATTGTAGGGCGTTGGTTCAGCGCACGAATGGTTTTATCCCAATCTTTACCCAATTCCTTTTCCCCAACAGCATCCAGCCAGTCAGGGATCGATTCGCGTATTTTCCGGATTTTATGAAATTTTTCCAGCTGGGATATTACCTTCTTTTCATTCAGCCCCTTGAAATAATTACTTTCTGGTAACTCATATCCATCAAATACAAGATAAGTGCCGAATATATTCCATAAGTTCTTATCGCTTAATTTTTCATCAACACCAGCGGCAGAAACAAGCAAACGCCAATTGCGGATCATGTCATACGAAACGTCAGAAACGAAGCTCCGTTCGCGCACATCCCATTTTTTATTGGCTCTCATTGCTTTTTCAATAGCCTTGTCGGCATATTCATTTTTTTCAAATACATCTTTAAGTACTGAAAAAATAGCACGTATGTGGAAGGAGTGGTGTTTTAGGTAGAATCTCTTTATCATAATACAAAAATACTATTATTGCTGAATTGGTTGTGGTTAAAAACGGCAACATACTATAATATATAGGAAAGTGGTATTTATTTTTAGCGGCTTGCAATTATATTAATTATTATTTTTGCGGCCTATGTCGAATGTTGTTGCAGATACTACCATATATATAGGTGATATTGCCTTTCATGAGCCGGTTACTGTGTTCACAGATTATATTATCACCGGAATGTGCATCTATTTTTATATACAACTGAATAAGTTCCCGAAACATGATGCAACTACCTGGTACTGGAAATACTTTTTTGGACTTATGAGCCTTAGTTCCCTTGTCGGGAGTTGTTCCCATGCTTTTTATGCAGTGCATGAAGGAGCCGGGTATAAATTTTTCTGGCTGAGCATGCAGGTGCTGAATATATTTTCTGTTTTTTGCATGCAAATGGCCGCCTACCATTCCGTGCTAAAACATTCTTCTGTAAAACGATATTGGAAAGCCAGCTATATAATAGAATTGATAGCTGCCACGGCAGCGGTGTTTGTATTTCATAATTTCCTTGTAGTTATTGTCAATACAGCAGTGGCATTAATTCCGATTATGATCCTACATTTTATAAATTCAAAAGCAATAAAAGCCAATTTGTGGATTGCATGGGGGATTGTGGTTCTTTTTGCAACGGCTTTTGTTAATGCAACAAAACTTACACTGCACGATTATTTTAACCACCTGGACCTGGCGCATGTGTTAATTATGGTAAACCTTGGATGTATGTATACAGGTGTGAAGCGCAATGCTAACGTTTCACAATTTGCCTGATTTCTTTCCCAATCCCTATGAAGGTGTGGTGATTTAGGGGGAACTCAAGAAAAACATGCAACATGCTTAGCAGGAACAAAGCATAAAACCCTATTGTATAGCTAAAAAGGTATAATATAACTGATATTACCCAAAGAATAGCAATTACCATCATCCGGCTCTTCGAAATTTGGTTCCATTTGATAACAGTGGTTTTGGAGAACCAGTTTAAATAATGGTAGGTATAGGCAAATGCAATGAAGCGCATAATAGCTACTGCTTTTGAATCGAAATAAAGCGCTGCATCATCTATTCTTAAATTACCAAAGCCAAGTGTATTATATATAGATGTGTTAACTATTCTGAAAAAGGAATAAGCTTTTTTACCGTATTCTGTAACAGGTATGCCGAAATTATCAGGAGCAAAAAGAAAGAAAATCAACGCGCATGCGATGAATATAATGAAAGACAAAATGCCTGATGTGCTGCGGCTTTTAAGCGCTCCATATAAAATAAAAGCTCCTGTAAAAAAATAGACATGGATAATCGTTGGAAGCCAGATAGCAAATAATAGTGTGAAATTAGGCGAGTCATTCACTTTAAAGTTGGTAGAAAGGATAAGCGTTAAAAGAACAAGAGCTATTTTTAAAGCCAGCTTCTCCACATACAATATGATTATAGCGCAAACAAAGCCAGAGAAAATAAAGCTGCCTACAAAAAGGTTGATTTTTGATTTTGCATCAAACAAGCCAATAGTAATAAGGGTAACAAGGACTATAAAAACCCAGATGTCTTTTTTCGATTTTACAAAGTAATTTTTCTTTTCCAGCCAGGATATCTCTGTAAGGTAATGCAAAGGGCCGAGTACCGCATACGAAAAAAGGAAAAGCTCAAATGGCAGAATATACGCTGCAACAAGGCTCAGTAACATAAGCCCGATATTTACATAATTGATTCCGTCAGCAGAGGTAAGTTTTGAGGTAAGGCCGGTTGAATTACTCATCTTCGTTTTTTGTAAAAAGTAAACAAAACAGGTATGGATGTCCTAAAACCTGTAGCTTTTTCAAAAGTAACAGTTTTTAGCATGAGGCAGATTTTTTTGTATAAAATCGGGTTATTTAGTGGATTATTACAAGAATAATTGCAAATTTGTAGTATTAAGCTTAAATGGAGAAGAAAAGAGAAATTTTAATTTAAGAGATATGATAGCAACCAGTAACACCACTATTAATTCATACATTGAAACACATAAGGAGCGTTTTTTGAGTGAGCTTTTTGAACTGTTGAGAATCCCTTCCGTAAGTGCGGATCCTAAGTATAAGAATGATGTATTCAGGACAGCCGATGTTATTAAAGAAAAGCTGATTGCTGCAGGAGCTGATAATGTGGAGATATGTCCAACTGCCGGTTACCCAATTGTATATGGCGAAAAAATTGTTGACCCTAAATTACCTACGGTGCTTGTTTATGGTCATTATGATGTTCAACCACCGGACCCGATAGAATTGTGGCATTCCGGTCCTTTTGAGCCGGTTATTAAAGATGGTAAGATATATGCCCGCGGTGCCTGCGATGATAAAGGCCAGATGTACATGCACGTTAAGGCATTTGAATTGATGATGCAGACCAATACCCTTGATTGCAATATTAAATTTATGATTGAAGGTGAGGAGGAAGTTGGTTCTGATAACCTGGGGACTTTTGTTAAAGCAAATAAAGAAAAGCTGAAAGCAGATGTTATTCTTATTTCCGATACAGGTATTATCGCAAATGATATACCTTCTATTACTGTTGGTTTAAGAGGCTTGAGCTATATAGAAGTGGAAGTAACGGGTCCTAGTCGTGATTTACATTCCGGCTTGTATGGCGGAGCAGTGGCAAACCCAATCAACATTTTGTGCGAAATGATTGCCAAAATGAAGGATGATAAAAACCGTATAACAATTCCCGGCTTTTACGATGATGTTGAAATACTAAGCGATGAAGAACGCGCTGAGATGGCGAAAGCACCGTTTAGTCTGGACGAGTATAAAAAAGCACTGAATTTGTCGGATATACATGGGGAAGCGGGTTATTCAACCAATGAAAGAAACTCCATCCGTCCTACACTGGATGTGAACGGTATTTGGGGTGGTTATACAGGCGAAGGCGCTAAAACGGTGATTGCTTCCAAAGCGTATGCAAAAATCTCTATGCGACTGGTACCACACCAAAGCAGTGAAAAAATCACTCAATTGTTCAAGGATTATTTTGAAAGTATAGCTCCAAAGTCAGTTACAGTAAAAGTAATGCCGCACCACGGAGGTGAGCCGGTGGTAACTCCGCACAACTCGGTTGCATATAAAGCTGCAAGCAAGGCTATGGAAAGTACTTTTGGCAAAAAGCCAATTCCTGTGCGTAGCGGAGGCAGTATTCCTATTGTTGCCATGTTTAAAACAGAGCTTGGTCTCGATTCAGTATTGATGGGCTTTGGTTTGGATTCAGATGCTATCCACTCGCCTAATGAGCATTACGGGGTGTTTAACTATTTGAAAGGAATTGAGACTATTCCGTACTTTTATAAATATTATGCGGAATTAAGCAGGTAATCAATATTAAAATTGGAACAGAGAGCTGTCAGTTTCTGGCAGCTCTTTTTTTATGATACAGTCGCGTAATCGATTAACCGATCAAATATCAACTGTAGTCTACTTCTCTGAAAGCCAGAAACAATAATTCGTATATTCGTTTCCGATTCTTTTAATCCATTACTTTTTATAAATTAAGAACAATAGCTTTATGACTTTTGAAAATCTTTTAACAGCAATAGAAAACGGCATTCTTACAATAACAATCAACAGGCCTGACAAATTAAATGCACTCAATAAGAAGACGGTGCAGGAAATTGGTATGGCTGTTAAAAATGGTGAAGCAGATAACAATGTAAAAGCAATTATTCTTACCGGAGCAGGACAGAAATCGTTTGTTGCAGGGGCAGATATCACTGAATTTGTAGGATTAACGGTAGAACAAGGCAAACAGCTTGCCAAGGCCGGGCAGGATGTGTTTCGCTCTATTGAAACCTGCTCTAAGCCTGTAGTTGCTGCTGTAAATGGATTTGCTTTGGGTGGCGGCTGTGAGCTTTCCATGGCATGTCATCTGCGTATTGCAAGCGAAAACGCAAAATTCGGACAGCCTGAAGTAAACCTTGGACTTATTGCCGGTTATGGTGGTACTCAACGTTTAATACAATACATTGGCAAAACCAAGGCCATTGAACTTCACATGACGGGTGACCTGATCAACGCAGAGCAAGCACTTCAATTGGGGCTTGTTAACTATGTTGTACCCCAGGAGCAGCTGATACTAAAATGCACAGAGCTTCTTGACAAAATAAAAGGCAAGGCCCCCAAGGCAATAACAGGGGTTATAAACAGCGTGAATGCCTATTTTTATTCCGATGGGTTTGATGCTGAAATAGAAGAATTTGGTAAGTGTTTTGCTACTGACGACTTTAAAGAAGGAACCAATGCCTTTATTGAAAAGCGAAAAGCTGAATTTGCCGGAAGATAGAGGATTTGCGGATGTGCTGATTTACCGATAAGCAGATTTCAAATTAATAGATTGAGCAATAACGTTTACCTATTTACTAATTTTTGGTATATTTACACATCATTAAACCGGTAAATCAATACATCCGCATATCAGTAGATCGGTACATCAGCATATCAGGCACATCAATTGAACCCGCTAAAAAAACTTGCATCGCAAACAGCCATTTATGGTTTACCAACTATTGTTGGCCGTTTGCTGAATTACTTTCTTACACCCTTATATACATATTTGTTTAACCCTGAAGAATTTGGGGATGTTACATCGGCTTATGCCTATGTTTCTTTTTTATTGGTTTTTTTAACATACGGAATGGAAACAACGCTTTTCCGCTTCTCCCAAACAGAGAGCGACAAGGAAAAGGTTTATTCAACAGCTTTATTTTCTCTGCTGGTTACTTCCTGTCTTTTTATCGTTTTTACATGCGCTTTTGCGGGCAATATTGCA
>JAGVJJ010000041.1 GCA_020051175.1 Bacteroidia bacterium
CGCATCTATTACAAAAGCAGGGCTTGAAGTAAGCTCAACGGGAAGCTGGACTGGAACATCAGCATCTAACATTGGATTGTACGTATCTTCTGTTACTGGCGGAACCAATAATTATGATGCAATTTTTAATGGTGGCGGTAATGTTGGGATTGGAATAGCCACCCCAGGAGCAAAGCTAGAAGTAAACGGACAAGTTAAAATAACAGGTGGCTCGCCCGGTGCAGGTAAACTGTTAATATCAGATGCTAATGGTTTAGCTTCATGGAGTACCGTTGCCGCGAGCGGAGGATGGTCTACTTCTGGTAATGCAAGCACTGTTGACGGCACAAACTTTATTGGAACTACAGACAACGTTCCTTTTAATATACGTGTGAATAATCAGAAAGCCGGTAGAATTGATGCTGCACTAGCTAATACATTTTTAGGATACCAAGCGAATAATTCGATCAATACAGGCGGTTCTACTACCGCTATTGGTTATCAAGCACTTTATTCCAATACTTCTGGTCAATATAATTCCGCACTTGGTACTCAAGCACTTTATACAAACGCGAGTGGGAGTTTTAACACAGCTATTGGCGCATTAGCCCTTGATGCAAATACAGCGAGCTATAATACAGCTATCGGATACCACTCATTAGGGACAAATACTAGTGGGCAAAACAACACTTCCTGCGGAGGGCAATCTCTGCTTGGCAATACTACTGGCAATAACAATAGCGCTTATGGTACCAATGCACTTATAAATAATACTAGTGGTTCAGATAACAGCGCCAGCGGATCAAGTGCGCTTTTCAGTAATACTAGTGGAGCCAGAAACGCGGCCTTCGGCAATATGTCACTTTATGAAAACACAACAGGTACCAACAATACAGCTATTGGGTATCAGGCCGGGTATGATGGAAATCACACCAATTGCACATTTATCGGATCGGCTTCTACACTTACTACAGACCGAAGCAATGTAACTTTATTAGGTTATGGTATTGTAAATGCACAATGTACTGCAAATGCACAAGTTTGTATTGGAAACACTGCAATTTCGGATATACGTGCTGCTGTTACGGGAATTACGGCATATTCAGATGCACGCTATAAAAAAAATATAAACGAAAATGTTGCAGGACTTGAATTTATTATGAAGCTAAAACCAGTGACTTACAATGTTCAACCTCGTGAACTTCATACAATATGGGGAACACCGGATTCTGTAGTAAACAAAATGGATTTTACAGAAGCTGAACAGAAAAAAAACATCGGTTTCATTGCACAGGACGTAGAAAAAGCTGCAAAAGAAAGCGGATTTGAATTCCCTGGTATAGATGTTCCTACAAATGATAAAGAAGTGTATACATTACGTTATACAGATTTTATTATGCCTATGATTAAAGGAATGCAGGAGCAGCAATCTATGATAGACAGCCTAAAATCAGATAATGCTCAATTAAGAAAAGAAATGAAACAGTTGGCTGAATTGATGAACGATTGTTGCAAAAATAATCCATCTCAATCAAACAACTTACAAATGCAGACTCCGATTAAGCAGATAGATATTGAACTGAATAACAAAAATACGCCAGCATTAGGACAGAACATACCTAACCCATTTTCAGAAGAAACGGTAATAAATTATACCATACCTGAAAACGTAACACGTGCATCAATTGTATTTTTTGATCAGTCCGGTAAAACAATTAAAACAGTTGAGCTAACTGAAAAAGGGAAAGGACAGTTGAATGTATATGCAAGTGAATTAACTAACGGAATTTACTCATATTCACTGGTAGTAGATGGCCAAACTATTGATACAAAGAAAATGATTCGAGCAAAATAAAGAGGTAAAACAACAAGGGCTATTTTAGCCCTTGTTGTTTATTTATGTTAAGAGTACTTTTAATTATAATAATGCTCACCTTTCACCAGTAAATACAACAGTTCTACTACCGCACCTGATCCAGATAAATCCCGACATACTTCTCGCCATTCGATCGTTTCATAGCCCTGTACATACCCTCTGAATTGAAAGGCATTTCAATATTGCCATGTCTGTCAATAGCAACCAGCCCGCCTTCACCGCCAATGGTTACAAGCTTTTTATGTACCACAAAATCACAGGCTTCTCTGAGTGACATGCCCTTGTACTCCATAAGGCAGGATATGTCATAAGCCACTACAGACCGGATAAAGAACTCTCCGTGACCGGTGCAGGATATAGCACAGGTATTGTTGTTGGCATAGGTACCGGCACCTATTACCGGGCTATCGCCTACACGACCAAATTTTTTATTTGTCATCCCCCCGGTAGAAGTAGCAGCAGCAATGTTTCCATGCACATCCAGCGCAACAGCGCCAACAGTCCCTTTTTTAGAAGGAGGAGGAACAGGGACTATATTTCCTGCAATACCATGGTCAAGAACTACGCGATCATACTCTTTCGCCACAAGCAACTGATCATAACGCTCCTGTATGAAAAAATATTCATCGGGTGCAAATTCTAATCCCATTTTCTCAGCAAACTCCATTGCACCAAGACCGGACAAGAATACATGCTCCGATTTTTCCATCACGGTACGTGCCAATGAAACGGGGTTTTTTATATTCTTTATGCCTGTAACAGCGCCTGCCATCAGGTTGCGACCATCCATAATAGACGAATCCAGCTCGATTGTCCCTTTATTTGTAAATACAGCGCCCCTTCCGGCATTATATACTGGCTCATCTTCCAGGCTTCTTACGGCTGCTTCCACCGCATCCAGAGCGCTCCCACCTGCTGCGAGAACAGAATCCCCGGCATTAATGGCATCTTCCAGGCCTCTTCTGAACAAAACTTCTTTTTCTGTTGTCATAGTAGTGCGTGGAATTGCTCCGGCACCACCATGAACTGCAATCGCGTATTGTGACATAATTTATTTACATTAATTTTTTAAGCAATTTTAAAACCCAGCCTTTACCAGTATATGGAGGGTAAGCAATTTTTCCTATGTCCAGCCAGCGCGACTGGTGCATCACTGAACGTTCATGTGAAAATACTTTAAACCCGTGAAAACCATGAGAGCCTCCAACACCGCTGGTATTAACTCCTCCGAAAGACAAATTAGGATTTGAAATATGTATCATCACATCGTTCACACAAGTTCCCCCGGCCGAAGTATGACGTATAATATTTTTAACATTCCTGTTGCTGTTACTAAAGATATACATGGCCAGTGGCTTATCGTGTGCATTGATGTAGTCAATCACTTCACGGATATTTTTATACGTAACAACAGGCAATAGCGGACCAAAGATTTCTTCCTGCATTATTAATGCATCGGCTTTCAACCCTGTTAATACCGTTGGATGTATGGTCCTGTCACCATCTTCAAACAGTCCACCTGTTTTTACCTCACTGCCCTTGCTCACAGCATCGGCCACTAGTTTTCTCAAACGGTTAAAATGTCCGTCTGACACAATCTTCCCGTAATTCTCTTTATTGATTTGTCCGCCCGGGTAATACAACTTTTCAATAGAATCTTTCAGTAATTCAAGAAATTTATCTTCCTGGCTTTCATGTACAAATACATAGTCTGGCGCAATACACGTTTGGCCAGCGTTTGCGAGCTTACCCCATGCAATCTTAGCAGCAGCCTTTTTCAGATCCGCTTTAACATCCACAACAACGGGCGATTTACCACCCAGCTCAAGCGTAACCGAAGCCAGGTGTTTAGCTGCTTCAGACATCACTATTTTCCCGATACGCGTGCTCCCTGTAAAGAATATATGATTGAACGGCAATGCAAGCAGCCGTGTAGAAACGTCTGCATCGCCCTCCACAACAGCGATTTCATTCTCTTTAAATATTTCCCTGATAAGTTTTGCTACAGCAGCGCTTGTTGCAGGTGCCAGCTCCGATGGCTTCAGGATACAACAATTGCCGGCTGCAATAGCGGAAATCAGCGGTGCCATGAGCAGCTGAAAAGGGTAGTTCCAGGGTGCAATAATCAAACACACACCTTTTGGCTCATAATGAATATAGGAAGAGGTAAATAAATTCATAAGGTTGGAAGGCACCGGCTGTGGCGTCATCCAAACCGACAGGTTTTTTATTGCAAAATCAATTTCTGCATGGATAAAATACACTTCAAAAACGGCTGCCTCGAAAGCACTTTTTCTCAAATCGCTTTTTAAAGCATCCAGAATCGCTTTTTCATTTGCCTGAATAGCAGCTTTCAGCCTTTTTAACTTTGCTTTACGCTCATTGATTGTTGACAGCTTTACAGCCAGCTGATTTTGTTTCTGGGCATTAAAAATGCCTGCTTCTTTCCCATACCCGTTTTCTGTAAGCGGGGCTGTTAAAGGTGAGCCAGTATCCATTGCTTTAGTTTCCATTTATTCTGCCCAATTTATAGCTTTAAACTCTTGCTTTGTCCGAAGAGCACACAACTCCCTCTGTAATCAGATACTGTGCAGCTGAATATGTTATCATGATCCACAAACCTGCAAGAGGAAGTGGAAAAAGGAACTTATTCAATGCTAACAAACTATCCGAGAGAGTAAAAAACAATGCCCCTGTCATAACAAATATAAAGCTTCTTTCATTCACTCTTCCGTAGCGGTTCAGAGCAAAAATATTCATGCCCATCAACACAGCTGTATAGATTGCAACAGGAAGCCTCAAATCCCCTAAATTATTATAAAGTACAGTATAAAATGTGGTACCATAAATAAGTATTACAAGAAAATAAATGTATTTTCCCTTCAATGTTTTTTCAGGCATACTACCCGAAGAGCGCACGTAGTAGGCAATATACAGAAGATGCGCAATAAGAAATGATACAAGCCCGCCAATAAAAAAGAGTCCATGCCGACCCTGAAAAATAAGCAAAACATCACCCAGACAGGAAAACGCAAGTCCGCCTACAGCAAGCCTTGCAGCTTTTTCTTTATGTCCTCCACTTGCAAACAGATACACCAGCAGGCTGATTACTATTAAAGGCTTAAAAACAATATCGAGGAATAAATTGCCGGTAATATTCGCCAGCAAAACCAGCAAAACGATGGTTATAAAAGCAAAAATAAATTTATGCCGAATAAAATTCCTCATTGGTTCACCTGCCCGATTTTATACAACCAAAAAAACGAAACCATAGCCCAAATAGCTATCACAAAAAGGTATAAAGGGGTATTCAACTGAAAATAAACCATCAGCGTTGCTGCCGCAATTGAAATACGCACGATTTCATATAACAAGGCATACTTTTTTGATTCAAACAAACTGCTGTAATTGACAATACTCAGGATGATTAATCCACAGGCAATCAGCTTGGGGATAAAATGCATCTTTCCCGCACTCAATAAAAACAGCGTGGCACCTGCAAGCGTAATTGCGTATTGAAACAACACATAATAATTTATATTTCCCGAAACATTTGTATCGTACTTCTTATAGGACGGGTGGTTCACAGGTGCCGGAGATTCGCTTATATAGGCAGGCCTCCAGCCGGGAGGCATAAACACGTATCTAAGCTTGTCGCCCGGACCGCGCATCTGCTTTATGCCCCGGTACATCTGTTTCCAGTGGTGCAGGTTTGCAGATAAAGGATCCCATGTATTAATAGGGTGTGTAATACCGTAGGTTGGCTCTTCTTCTTCCTCCTGGAATGTGCCAAACATCCTGTCCCAGATGATAAATGTACCACCGTGGTTTTTATCAATATATTTAGGATTAACACCATGATGCACACGGTGATGGGATGGTGTATTCAGAACATATTCAAGCACCCCCATTTTATGAATATTCTTGGTATGAATCCAGAACTGGTAAAGTGTAACGAGAGACGACACCGTAAGAAATTGTACCGGGTCAAACCCTATAACAGCAAGTGGAAGATAAAAACCAAAGGAAAAAAATTTTTGGAACCATCCCTGTCGAAGAGCCACAGACAAATTGTATTCCTCACTCTGATGGTGCACAACGTGGCCTCCCCAGAACAGGTTGATTACATGACTGTAACGGTGAAACCAGTAATAAAAAAAATCAACGCCAATAAACAGGATAATGCCTGTTGTCCAGTTAACCGGTATATCGAGCAAAGCATAGCGCTCAAATAAAAACTGGTACAAGCCAACAACAGTAAGCTTGAAAAAAACACCTGTAACCTGTTCGCCAATGCCGCAGCTTATATTGGTAATGGCATCATTAAAACGGTAATTGCTTCTATTGCGCAATTTATCCACCACCAGTTCCAGGCCAATAAGAATAAAAAATACCGGAATTGATAATATGATTGGATTAATATTCATCCACTTGATTTTGATACAAATTTAAGAAAACGATTCAGTTAAATATACGATTTTATAAGGACTTTTCCTGCAAATTCATGAACTTTTTGTATTTAATTAACACGCTGGCAAAAAAGTTGAATGCAAGACCTGTAAATGCTTCAAAAGCCCCTGAAAATTGATTAAATTTGTATGAAATGACGAAAGAAAAGAACGATATAGATAAATTAAACGCTAAAGATTACATAGTAATTAAAGGTGCACGTGTTCACAACCTCAAAAATGTGAATGTAGCCATACCACGCAATAAACTCGTAGTAATAACTGGCCTTTCCGGATCCGGAAAATCCTCACTTGCATTTGATACACTTTATGCTGAAGGCCAGAGGCGTTATGTAGAAAGCCTTTCATCGTATGCGCGCCAGTTTTTGGGGCGTATTGACAAACCGGATGTGGATTATATCAAAGGTATTTCACCTGCTATCGCTATTGAACAAAAGGTAAACACGCGAAACCCCCGTTCCACGGTGGGTACGTCCACAGAGATCTATGATTACCTGAAACTATTGTATGCACGTATCGGAAAAACATTCTCTCCTGTTTCCGGCAAACAGGTAAAGCGCGATACTGTGCAGGACGTAATAGAGCATATCAATGCCATGCCGGAAGGTACAAAACTCCTGCTTCTTGCCCCATTAAAAAAACAAGCAGGAAGGACAATAAAAGAGCAGCTCATACTCCTGATGCAACAAGGATTTGCACGTATCTGGTACAAAAATGAAATTCATAAAATAGATGAATTCATTGAAACTAAATTTTCCGAAAAAGAACATTTTGAAATTGTTATTGACCGCATCACAGTTAAGCATGACGATGAGGACAACGTCAACCGTATTTCAGATTCAGTGCAAACGGCCTTCTATGAAGGCGAAGGGGAATGCAGGATCTCTCCCCTTAATCCCCTCTCTTCAGGAGAGGGAGGAGCTGGTATTAGCAACCACAGCTCCCAATCAAAAAGAAACACGAAAAGCAACACAACAGTATTAGCCGCCTCAACTGAGGAGGGGGTTGGGGAGAGGTCCTTTTCAAACCGTTTTGAGCTGGACGGCATCACCTTTGAAGAGCCAAGTGTGCATTTTTTCAGCTTTAACAACCCGGTAGGAGCTTGTAAACACTGCGAAGGTTTTGGAAACGTTATAGGCATTGATGAAAACCTTGTTATTCCTAATAAAAACCTTTCTGTGTACGAAGATGCCATAGTATGCTGGAAAGGTGAAAAAATGAGCGAATGGAAAAATGTGCTGGTGATGAATGCACATAAATTTGATTTTCCGATTCATCGTCCCTACTATGATCTTACAGAAAAAGAGCGCAATCTCATCTGGACAGGCAACAAGTACTTCGATGGTTTAAATGCATTTTTCAAACATCTTGAAGAACAGGCTTATAAAATACAATACAGGGTAATGCTTTCGCGCTACCGAGGAAAAACCGTGTGTCCGGAATGTCACGGTACACGCTTACGCAAAGATGCATCCTATGTAAAAGTGAGCGGGCGCTCTATTACAGACGTTGTATTAATGCCGGTAAAAGATTCACTGGTATTTTTTAAGCAGCTTGAATTATCTGCATACGATACGGAAGTTGCAAAGCGCATTTTAATTGAAATCACAAACCGCCTGCAATTCCTTGATGATGTTGGATTAGGCTATCTAACGCTGAACCGCTTGTCAAATACGTTGTCCGGAGGGGAATCACAGAGAATAAATCTGGCAACATCTTTAGGAAGCAGCCTTGTAGGCTCTATGTATATCCTGGATGAGCCAAGCATTGGGCTGCATTCGCGCGACACTGCAAGGCTGATAAAGGTACTTACTTCTCTAAGAAACATCGGCAATTCAGTGATAGTGGTAGAACACGATGAAGACATTATGCGTGCTGCCGATCAGATTATTGATATTGGCCCAATGGCCGGAACACATGGCGGAGAGTTGGTTTTCCAGGGAACACGTAAAGAGCTTGAAACAGAAAAAAGGAGCCTTACAGCACTTTACCTTACAGGGAAAGAAAAAATTGAAGTGCCGCAACACAGAAGACCGTGGAAACAGTTTATTGAAATTAAAGGTGCACGGGAGAACAACCTGAAAGGCTTTGACGTTAAGTTCCCGCTTAATATAATGACCGTAATTACAGGAGTGAGTGGGTCCGGAAAAACATCCCTTGTAAAACGTGTGCTTTACCCGGCATTGAAAAAAATATACGGTGGCTTTGGTGAACAGACAGGCAGCTTCGATAAACTGAGTGGTGATATAAAAAGCATTGCGGCAGTTGAAATGGTTGACCAGAACCCTATTGGGAAATCATCACGTTCCAACCCCGTTACATATGTAAAGGCCTACGATGAAATACGCTCCCTCTTTGCCGATCAGCCGCTTGCAAAAAACAGGGGATACAAGCCTTCTCATTTTTCATTCAATGTGGATGGTGGCCGCTGCGAGGTATGCGAAGGGGAAGGCGAAGTGCAGATTGAAATGCAGTTTATGGCGGACATACACCTTGTATGTGAAGCCTGTAACGGTAAGCGTTTCAAGCAGGATGTACTCGAAATAACATATACACCGGTGCAAGGTGCGGAGCCTAAAAATATTTCTGATGTATTGAGCATGACAGTGGATGATGCCATTACTTTCTTTGATTCACCGCAGCGTCCAGGCAATACGGAGAAAAAAATTGTACAAAAACTAAAACCCCTATCCGATGTTGGTTTGGGTTATGTGCAACTGGGACAACCGTCCAGCACACTGAGTGGTGGAGAAGCGCAGCGTATTAAGCTGGCATCTTTCCTCGGGGCCGGACAAAGCACCAACACTCCTACTTTATTTATTTTTGATGAACCCACAACGGGCTTGCATTTTCATGACATTTCGAAATTGCTGTATGCTTTTAATGCACTGATAAAACAAGGACATTCCCTGATCATTATTGAGCACAATGCAGAAGTTATTAAATGTGCCGACTGGATCATTGATATAGGGCCTGAAGGTGGTGCGGATGGCGGGAACATTGTGTTTGAGGGCATACCGGAGAACCTCGTGAAGTGCAAGGGCTCGTACACGGGTGCATATTTGAAAGAGAAATTATAAGCAGGTACTGACAAAAAAACTATGCTTAACAACCCTGCGAATAGAAAATACCTGATTGTACTTCTGTTCATACTCTCTTTCCTCCTATACGCCAAAACACTCAACTACAAATTTGTCTGGGACGATGAACGCATTCATCTCACCAACAATGAGGCCTTGATGAGAGGTGATATTGCCTCATTCTGGGAAAAACCCTATTCGGGAATGTACATTCCCGCAAGCTATACCACATGGACAGCGATAAAAGGTCTTGCAAGGGGTAAAAGGCAATTGTCTCCAAAAACGTTTCACGCATTGAATATAGCTATACACAGTATCAATTGTGTACTGGTACTCCTGCTGTTGTTGTTGCTGTTTAAGCACCAGCTCAATGCTTTCATAGGCGCTTTATTATTTCTACTGCACCCCTTGCAGGTAGAATCAGTAGCCTGGATATCAGAATTCAGGGGACTTTACAGCGCTATGTTCTCCTTAACCGCTTTGCTGTTTGTTTTCAGGCATCTTGCAAAGAATGAGCAAATATGCCTGCGTACATGGCTTTTTTCAAAAGCATTTTTATTGGCCAGTGTATTCTTCGGGCTTGCACTATTATCAAAGCCTTCGGCTGTTGCATTACCATTCGTAGCAGGAATTTTAGTCTGGTGTTTTTACAAACAACATTTCAGAGCAGTGGCGAAATCCCTGTTTATATGGCTTATAATGACCATACCTGTATTCATCATTACCATGCAATCCCAGCCCAATGAAATGTTATATACTACAATAACGCTGTGGCAAAGGTTCTTCATTGTGGGCGACACTTTATTTTTTTATTTCTCGAAACTCCTGCTACCCTATCCGCTGGCAGCCTGTTATGGCTATACACCAGAGGCTGTATCGCAGAGCTACTTTAGTAATTTCAGCACACTCCTATATATTGCAGCGTTTTTATGGTTTTTTATTAAACGTAAGCAATTCCCTTTATTATTTGGTGGATTTGCAGTTATTACTGTTTGCTTACTGCCTGTATCTGGCCTGGTTCCATTTGAATATCAAAAACATTCTACAGTAGCGGACAGGTATATGTATTTTGCCATGGTGGGCGCAGCCCTATGGATACCAACAATTCGGGACTTCACAAAAAAATATTCATGGATGGAATACACCACAGCCGCATTACTTCCTCTTTACGTAATACTGACAGTGCAGCAAACATCCAACTGGAAAAATGAATTCACAGTATGGGATCATACCTTAAAGCACTACCAGAATAACCCTAAAGCTTACTATAACAGGGGTGTTGAGAATTCAAAGATGAAACGTTATTCGGATGCCATTAACGACTATACACAATGCCTCACATTGCAACCAAACTACCTGGATGCGCTATTCAACAGGGCAAACGCATACGAGAACATGCATAATATGAATGCGGCCTTTGCCGACTACAACCAGTACTTATCTGTTGATTCAACGGATGGGTCTGTATATTTTAAAAGGGCTTTCCTGAACTATTTAACAAACAATTCAGATGAAGCCATAAGGGATGCGAACAAAGCCGAACAATTGGGATTCCCCGTTGATAACAAATTCAAGCAGGCTCTAAATAAAAAGTCAGCAATGAATTAAAAAACTAAATTTAAAAGGCCCTGATTTATCTAAGAAAATCAGGGCCTTTTAAAATTTATCGAACTCTATATTTCTACTTAACAATCAGCTTCTTTGTTGCAACACCATCAACTGAATTCAGCTGAACATAATATACACCAGCCGGAAAGTCAATCACTACGCGTATTTCATGTTGTTGCTGTATGCTTGTTTTGTTAGCACTGTAAAGTAATTTGCCCGTTACGTCATAAACCTCTATCGTGTTTACCTCTGTTTTTAACCCTTTCAGGTCAATAACAATATTGTCATCTGCAGGGTTGGGATAAACAATAAAACTACCGATGCCGTTAACATCATCTATGCCAACCACCCCGGTGATGGTAACTGTATCAATAACAACACAGCTGTTTGCATCTGTTGCCTCAACAGTATAGTCACCTGCACCAACACCAGTAATGGTTGCAGCAGTTCCACCGTTGCTCCATGCATACGTATACGGAGCATCTCCTCCTGATACTGTAACGGTAGCGCTTCCATCGGCTCCTGTTGTACTTGCAGTTGTTGTAAAGCTGGCAGTGAGTGCAGCCGGTTGTCCGATGACAACTGTTTTAACACTTGTTGCAGAATTCGCATCCGTAACAGTTACAGTATAGGTTTGTGCACACAGGTTCGAAACGGAACTAGTTGTTGAACCATTGCTCCACAAATACGTATAGGGAGCCGTACCACCGGTTGCTACAACGGTTGCAGTACCATTGCAGGTACCATTACAAATTGCATCTGTAGATGCCGCAATTGTACTGTTTATATCAAGTTCAGAAAGAGCATTGGAATAAAGGGAGTTCTGCTCGGTTGTAACAAAAACACGTGTTGATACAAATGATATTTTATGAACGGATGTATAGCTTGGTAAATTAAACTGATTTCCACCTTCTTCCCATGTTGCCCCACTATCCGCGGTAATAAGCAAGCCTCCCTTGTAGCTTGCAAATACATATCCTCCATAGGTTGCCATTGCTTCTACGTTGCTGCCATTAAGGTTCATGGTAACTGTGTGTGAAATCGACAAAGGCGCTGTTGCAGTCCAGCCTATTGTTCCTGCATTGGTAACAAATACTCCGGAACCCATTGTACCCGCATAAAGCTTACCCTCTGCCGCTGTTACCGAAGTTACATCCATATCCGTTAACCCGCTATTGGCTGCGGTCCAGGTTGAGCCTGATTCAGAACGGGTATACACACCATCGCCCAAAGAACCTAATATAATTGTTGTTCCATTAAATGCGATGGAACTTGGAACTATGCCACCAGGCAGGCCAGTCTGAATAGCTGCCCAAGCAGTTGTACCATTTGAGCTGTATATCTCGCCATTGGTATTATAAGTATAAATGTTAGACATTGATGCAACTATCTGTTTCATTTGCATATTGCTGCCAAGCCCTGAATTAAAGGTAGTCCAGCTCATGCCTGTATCAGCACTTACAAATACACCGTCATTGGCTGTTGCTGCAAACAATTTTGAACCCATAAAAGTAATGTCCATTACATGCAAACTGTCTGTAAGACCTGAATTTGCCCGCACATAAGTATTCGCGAGGTTGGTACTTACAAAAACACCCTTCTCAGTTGCTGCAACTACAACAGAAGCTCCGCTGGTTGCAACAGAATACGTTTCAAGGTTGTTAAAGCCATTATTAAACTGTATCCAGGAGGGTGCCGTTGCCGCTGTCTGAAAAATTCCTTCTCCATTACTTCCAGCAACCAGGTTGGCCCTGAAGGGCACAACCGCTGTCATATCCATAGTAAGCAGCCCATTGTTTTTTGTTACCCAGCTGATTGCGCCTGAAGCAGAAGTATATATTCCGCTATCGGTTGCAATGTACCAGGTTGCGCCATCGTTTGAAATGGCACGTATCTCAACGCCTGTTGGCAAACCTGTTTGCACGGCACTGAAAGCAGGGGTCATTGTAGAGCTTGCTGCAGATGCCCTGTAAAGGCCCATATCGTTTGCAATGATTACCTCATCGGTTGAATTATTGTAAGAAACAGCAGTGCTTGCCATCCCCAATGTGTTCACATCGTTGAAGCTAAACCAGGTGGCTCCATTATTATCCGAAGCAAATACCCCTCCGTCAGAAACCTGGATAACACGGCTTCCTGCCATTGCAAAACCATGAACCATCATGTTGGTAAGGCCTGTATTTACAGCAGTCCAGCTTGTTCCTTTATTGGTTGTTTTAAAAACCCCGCCACCATTGGTACCCGCAAGCAGCGTAATTGAATCTATTGCCACCAAAGAAGTAATATTCAAATTGGTAATTCCACTGCTTGCTTTTTTCCAATACCTGTCGCTCCCTACATAACCGTTAAAAATATAAACCCCGCTATCTGCCGTGGCGGTGAATAAATAACTGCCGGTATGCACAACAGAAGTAATTCTGCCGCTTTTCAGACCTACGGGACGCGCTCTCCAACCAGTTAGATTGTTGTTGATGCTTTCATAAACCCCGCCATCATCAGTTCCTAAATAAACAGCAGTTGTATCATAGGAAAATGCACAGGTTACCGTACCGCCATAAGGCCCCTTTGAACCAAAATGCGCAAAACCGGCATTCACTGCAAAGGCCAGCGTAGCGGTAGTGAGCACCATTTTTTTTAATGTATTGTATATTTTTTTCATAATTACTGTGTGTTTTTAATTGCTTGGGATTCTTACTAATTCACTTACGTATTATTTGATTTTTAACGAACTACTAATTTATAATTACTTCAATGGTAAAATAGAAAACAAAAATATTACTTACTATCAAACCTAATTATTCTTTGCCTTCTGCTCTATCCATTTATAAATAAGATCAACAGTGCACTGATCCAGCTTTCCCGTGGGAGGCATGGGGTCCGATGCTGAGTTCATGTATGCATGCAGAACGCTGTACTTTGGTGTTACTGTATCAACGTATCCGCTGCCACTGCTCATCAGCTGGCTGTAAGCAATCGATGCCTCCAGGTTTAAGCCTGCCTGTGGGCTGGGACCAGAGTGGCATCCAGCGGTGTTGCAATGCTTATTAAAAATGGGCACAATATCATTACTGAATGATACCGTTTCCGGCAATCCACATTCCACCTTAAGCTCCGCCTTCTCATATGTACATGCTGCAAACAGGCTCATACAAAGAACAATCAACACGAATGTTTTCAACCCCCTCATTATGGCTCAAAAATAAACATGGACGGAATATTACTTACAATAGCTTCCGCTGCTGCACTGCTGTTGGCTGCGGCTGTTGATACTGATAAATTTCCGCTTTGGTTCAGCTGTATCCCTGTAAACAGCTTACTATAATCGATCATGATATGTCCGAAAGCCACCTGGTCTTCCACAACACTCATGTTTTTATCGGGCATTACTACCTGCGTGTAATTGGCATCCGTACCTATTTTAAAGCTAAATGGTGCCATCATTCCCGACATGTTTGCAGAAGTATCAATGGTTCCCTGAACATTCATAAATACATAGCCATCCGGCTGAGCGGTGCTGCCAAACCACATGGCAGGCTTATTTAGCATGGCCGAATCTGCTGAAGCAGAAGGGCTCAGCTGGTTGGTTGCCGCATCAAGTCCGACTTTAAAGCGAATGGCCTTGTAGTTTCCAACCGGAACATCACCCACCACATAGGTAGAACCCTCAAATGTTTTGAGGATTTTTTTTCCTGTTATGTCAAGCACACTGCCATCCAGTTTTACAAGCTGGATGTCCGAAATGTACATTTGAGCAATGCTCAGGGATATTTCCCTTCCGGCCTGGGTAGCATAAGGTACGTTATACAGATCCACCTCATTTTCCCCAATGTAGGTGTGCAGGTGGAACATGAATGTGCCTTTAGGAGTATTTACAGGGTTTACAGGCGTTGGATCTTCACCCTTATCTTTATCGCAGGAGGTAAAACCAGCTACCAGCGCACTAAGTAATAGAATTGCTGAAAATTTAGTCTTCATATTTATTACAGTTTCTCTAATTAAAATTCATTGACCATGAGGCATTCATCGTTTGTGCCTGCTTCATTTGTATTCCATTCAGGTCCTGATAAGCCGGTATTCCATATTCAAAGCTTAAGCGCTGACTTTTCAAGATTCCGCTTTTGGGTTGAAGCACAATACCCGCATACACATTAACCCTTTTACCACCATAGTTGTATGGATTTGCAGAAGGCTCACTGAAATAATACATGGATTCATCATAACCTTTTATCCTTTTTGCATCGCTTGCTTCCACACGCAGTGAAGTGCTAAAAAAAGAAAGCCAGCGATAAGCTGCCCAGCTCCCGAATACAGACTCATTTCCCAGGGTGTAACCTGCAGCATTGCGGCCCATCCGCATAACAGCAGTTGCCTGAGCGCTGAAAGTAATTTTTCCCTGCTGGTACAAATAAGTTATTCCTGGCAATACATCCATAGTGCCTGAGCCAAGCTGCATGGAATAAGGTAAACGTTCATTGGCATAAATCATTTCATCGCCTCCGCCTTTCTTCTGAATGCTTCCCGTTGGAATATTTACTCCGGCACTTGCCACCACCTGGTGACTTGCCCTGTTAACAAAGCTATAAAGCGCATGAAGGCGGGTATCGCCCAAACCCGAAGTTTTCATCGGGTGCATAGCACCCTGTGATGAACCCATCCCGGGATGGTTATGAACACCTGCATCAAACATTGACATTTGCATTGAATTGCTATTATAATTCAACATGGCCATTACCGTTAAACGGTGTGTAATACCGTACATCCCCATCAGCATGTGCATATCCATGCGCATATCATCTGGCGCCATCAGATAGTTAACAAATACACTTTCTTTGTCAACAGAAGCAGTCCCGCTCACCAGGCCTTTCATTCCCATACCCATATACCTGTAGGATAGCATCCACTCGTTCTTTTTATGTACGTGGCTTATCATAACACCGGCAGGCGTAGGATCGTCACTGCAACAGCAACCTCCAACCTCGCAGTTGGACTCGCCCGTTGTCTGGCACTTTGCCGGCATTGCCTGCAAAAAGCTTAAAGACATACACAATAAAAATATATAACGATAATACACAACAAATGGATTTATCTTTCCATATAAATACATTCACAGGCTGGAACAGCACGGTAAAATGCAGAAAAGCGAAAACTGGACGCCACTAACGGGCTTCTTTCTTATTACAAAAGGAAGTATTCAGCAAAATGATGGAGGATGGAAAACCGGGATGGATGCAGATTTGGCTTCACCACTTATAAAATCCGGAAAAACAACAGTAGCAGTTTCTGAAACAAATACAAAGTTGTGCAGCTCCTGTACAAACTGAATCTGGGTATTCATTTTAATGGCTGCAAGAGGGGACTTCTCCTTTTTATTCTCTTTCTGAAGCTGCTTCATCAAGTGGCATTTACCGTTGCAGCGCATTTTGGGCTTGCTCCGGTTAACGCAGAACGTCTTGGAAATATATTCTTTATTCAGCACATAATTGGCAATAATGGCCACACTGCCGAACAATTGCATCAGCATGGCAAATACTAAAAATATGGCAACAAATTTTTTCACTTATAAACAAAGATATGGATACAAATACCCAAAAGCCAGAAAAATGTTGTTTTTTACTGCTTCAAATACTTATATTTGTTAGGTAATGGTACTTATCCGATGAAACGTATTTTATTATTATTTATTGCCTTTGCATTCATTCACTGTGGTCTAAGGGCGCAGTTTACCAGTGTCCAGGTAAGGGTTGACGGCCTTACCTGCTCGGCCTGTTCCTACGCTACACAAAAGTCGCTTTATGAACTCGATTTTATTGACAGCGTCAAAATGGATCTGAATACAAATCTGGCTACCATCACCTTTAAAGAATCAAAAAAAGTTGATATCGATCAGATTGCACAAAAAGTAACCGATGCAGGGTTTTCCGTTGGCCAGCTTACAGCCGTTCATACTTTCAACGGTTTGACTGCAGGCAATAATGCCTGCTTTGACTATCTGGGCGATAAATATGGGTTCACAAACACCAACGACACTGTGTTGAATGGCCCGGCAACGCTTCTGTTCATCGGAAAAAAATTTATGAGCAAAGCCCAACTAAAGAAATGGAAAGGCGTTCAGTCTAACTGTAAAACGGATAAATCCTTTACCGGAAAAACGTATATTGTTACCATTCAATGAAAATACGTGCTTTAATTGTATTTCTTTTTTCTGCGCTTTCATTAAGCCATGCCCAGGAGCTTTTTCCGCATGTTGACCCAGCAAGCAATATTCCAAAAGGCGTTTTCGGGATACGTGTTTTTAATGAAGGGTATACGGAAGTAGCACAGTTCAAAAGCCTTCAAAGTGTGCGTTTTATGCTGGGTATAAGCTCGAAATGGATGCTCACACAGTCCTTTAATTTTTCGAACCATCATGTACGAACCTTTCCTTCGGACTTTATCAGCAATGATGGAACAATCGGATACCACACACACGGTGTAAAAAAAGGCAACAAATATCCTTACCAGCTCGCCAACCTTAACTTCAACATCAAATACCGCTTTCTGAGCATTGACGATGAGAAGGAGCATTTCAGGATGGCAGCTTATGTTGAAATGGCAACCGGCAACCAGGCCCATGATGAAGCAGAACCATCATTAATGGGCGATAACAGCGGAATAGGGTTTGGTATGATTGCTACCAAACTTTATAAACGGTATGCAATTTCAGGCTCTTTAGGCGGTATTCTTCCACAGAAATATTACTTCCAGGAAAACGATTCAAGCATGAATGTAGAGTATGGGAATGCCATTACTTACAGTCTTTCCACGGGTATGTTGTGCTTGCCTCTAAAATACAAAGATTACAAGCAAACCAATGTAAACGTATACGCAGAGTTTGTGGGCAAAGCGTACCAGGGCGCTTTTATACTGAACAATGAAAAGCAAACGGATGTTAGCAGTGTGCCGGCTTTGAACAAGGGCAATTATGTAGAATTCAGGCCTTCGGTTCAGTTTATATTTCTGTCCAACTTAAGGATTGATTTATCAATGGGAACAAGGCTTTTAGGTCGTTCTTATGTAAGAACCAGCCCCACTTATTATTTTACAATACAGCGGTATTTTTATTTTAAATAAAGAGAGCAACTATCTGCAATTGCACAATTTGCTAAGTCCCCGATTATAACACCATTTCAATTACTTTAGGTACTGGCCATTAGATAACTTCCGCTATCGCACGGTGACACAGTTATTGGAGTATATTTGAAACAGCCAACTAGTCTTAAACTATCCCGCCCTCTTTCAGGCGTTCCGCATTCTCCGCCAGCTGAAGGGCATCCAGCATCTCCTGTATGTCACCATCCATAAACAATGTAAGATTGTACAGGGTAAGGTTAATACGATGGTCAGTGATACGGTTCTGAGGATAATTGTAAGTGCGTATTTTTTCTGAACGATCACCAGTGGCAACCATTGTTTTCCTCCGTTTGGAAACCGCCTCCAGGTGCTTTTGCAACTCCAGTTCATAAAGCTTTGCTCTTAACATACGCATGGCAATCTCCCTGTTACCCAGCTGCGATCGCTCCTGCTGGCTTGTAACCACAATACCGGAAGGCTTGTGCGTAAGCATTACCTTGGTTTCCACTTTATTTACATTCTGTCCTCCAGCACCACCGGAGCGGGCAAACTGTATTTCCAAATCGGCAGGGTTAATCACCACATCCACCTCATCTGCTTCAGGCATTACCATTACAGTTGCCGCAGATGTATGCACACGTCCCTGCGTTTCCGTTTCAGGGACACGCTGCACACGGTGTACACCTGCTTCAAATTTTAATATTCCATATGCGTTGTCGCCTGTTACGTTAAAAATAATCTCCTTAAAGCCTCCCATCGTTCCATCATTAGAATCAACCACTTCCAGCTTTAACCCTATTCTTTCGCAATAGCGGGAATACATACGAAACAAATCACCGGCAAAAATACTTGCTTCATCCCCTCCTGTTCCTGCCCGGATTTCCATCACCACATTTTTAGCATCTTCAGGGTCCTTAGGTATAAGCATCTGTCGGATCTGATCCTCCATCTTGTCCTTTTTGGCACTCAGTTCATCCAGGTCCATTTTGGCCATCTCACGCATCTCTTCATCCTTCTCGGTTGCCAGGATCCCTTTATTGAAATCTATGTTCTCCACCACATTTTTGTATTCGTGGTAAGCATTTACAACTTCCGTTAAATCTTTATACTCTTTATTGAATTTTTTAAACTCACTCATATTGCCAATAACCTTAGGATCAGAAAGCTTTTGCTCTACTTCCTCCCAGCGTCTTTTTATGGCTGCTAATTTGTCTAACACTTTTTAAACTTTTAATTTATTTTAAGCTACGAAGGTATGAAAAAAGACTGATTTTGCCGGCTTATATATTCGGGCTCGATTAACTTTTATTTTTTACAATTTTTATGCTTAACATTACACTCTATATTTTTTCCTAATCAAAACTTTTAATAAAAAATTGCATGAGAAAACACCTATTACAACTGACACTCCTGGGAGTGCTGTTTTTAACAGTAAACACCGGCAAAGCCGGAGAGAGCGGTTCTGAAATAAAACAGAATGTTACCACGCACAACATTGAAAAGCTGGGAAAAGGATCCGGCAGCGATGATGGTGTAAAAGGAAAAATAATGGTGAACGCAGGTATAGGGCTTAACGGCACAAGAGCTTTTCTGCTGCTGCAATACACTACCTATGATTCAAGCGCAAACATTGTACCTATAATTAATACTTCCTCGCAAATACCTTTGATCAACGTAGGGGTTGATTATGGCTTTGCCAGGAAGTTTTCGGTTGGCCTGGCATTTGGTTACCAGTCTATAAAGCTCAATGCCAGCGCTGCCAGCAATGGCATTGCAGGTACAGATACATGGACCCGCTTTCACATGTCAGGACGTGCAGACTACTACATTGTTGCCAAGGAGAACATAAACCTTTATACCGGTTTAAAAATCGGGTACAACATTTACAATGTAAAATCAACATATACCACCATTGATCCCGCTTACATTTCAAAGCTAAGGAGCTACGTTGCCGGACCTTTGAAAACAGGTGTTCAGGCACATTTTGGTTTCAGCTATTTATTTAACGGAATGGTTGGAGTGAATACAGAAGTGGGTATTGCCGTTGGCGGACCGTACTACTTTGCTGCAGGACTGGCATTGAAATTTTAATCCCTACAATTACAAACATTTTAAAACAATAAGGGCCGGTTTTACCGGCCCTTATTGTTTTAATCTATGTGTGACAATCGTTTAATATTCGAACGTACCAAATTCCGACCTGATAGTAAGCTTTTTCTGAGCGCTCGCCTCCACTCTCCCAACGATACGGGCATCCACACCAAAAGCTTGAGACAGTTCGATTATATCCTGCGCAATCGCTCCAGGAACATACAATTCCATACGGTGACCCATATTAAACACTTTGTACATTTCCTTCCAGTCAGTTTTGCTTTGCTCCTGTATAAGCTTAAACAATGGAGGAAGAGGGAACAGGTTGTCTTTTATGACATGTACATTATCCACAAAATGAAGCACCTTGGTTTGCGCCCCCCCGCTGCAATGAACCATTCCATGTATTTGTGAACGGTGTTTCCCAAGCACCTTTTTAATAATTGGTGCATAAGTACGTGTAGGTGCCAGCACAAGTTTACCGGCATCAGTTGAGATGTGAGATGTGAGATGTGGGATTTGAGACAAATGCTCAAAATCAACTTTGTGTGTAAGGTTAACATTTCCGCTATAAATAAGCGATTCAGGAACAGCGGGGTCAAAGCTTTCAGGATATTTTGCAGCAAGTGATTTCTCAAATACATCATGACGGGCAGATGTAAGGCCGTTGCTGCCCATACCCCCATTGTATTCTGTTTCATAGCTTGCCTGACCATACGATGCCAGGCCCACGATTACATTCCCAGCCTGTATATTGCTGTTATCAATTACATCCGAACGCTTCATGCGGCAAACAACAGTAGAATCAACAATAATGGAGCGCACAATATCCCCTACATCTGCTGTTTCGCCACCCGTTGAATAAATACCGATACCGTAGCTCCTCAATTGTTCCAGCACCACTTCCGTACCATTGATTATTGCCGAAATCACTTCGCCCGGAATAAGGTTTTTATTCCTCCCGATGGTGGAGGATAACAAAATATTATCTGTAGCCCCAACACAAAGCAAATCATCTGTATTCATCACAATGGCATCCTGCGCAATACCCTTCCATACCGAAATATCACCTGTTTCCTTCCAGTAAATATATGCCAGCGAGGATTTTGTTCCGGCACCATCTGCGTGCATTACAATACAGTAGTTCTCGTCACCACTCAGGTAGTCCGGAACAATTTTACAGAATGCCTTTGGAAATAAGCCTTTATCAATTTTTGAAATGGCACTGTGCACATCCTCTTTGGATGCGGAAACCCCTCTTTGATTGTACCTGCTGTCAGTTGTCATTTGCGTAAAATGAAACATCCCGTACCAGACCTCTTGAGAGAATATCAGCCGGGAGCGGGATGTTTACTTTTGAATTATAAATAATCTTATTCTTCCTCTTCTTCTTCTTCCTCAGTTTTAGGTTTTTGCTGCTGAGTTTTAGGAACAACCTTAGGAGCGTTCGGATTTACGTAATCTTTACGTAATACAGTAAATACCGTACGTCTGTTTTTCTGCATCATTGCCTCAAATACCTCTTTAGGCTGACCTTTGGAAGTTTTGTTGATGTAAGCCTCAGTAAGTGAATACTGAAGGTTTCCATCTGCATCCCTCACCTCTACCGGACGTTTTTCACCATACCCTTTAGCAACCATACGTTCCGCAGGTATCCCTTTGGATATCAGGTAATTAACGCAAGATTGCGCCCTTTTCTCAGAAAGCACCTGGTTGTCGGCATCCCCACCTCTAAAGTCAGTGTGAGAGCTTAACTCAATCACAATATTTCCATTATCAATCAAGGTATTGTATAAGAAATCCAACGAGTCTTTTGACTGCTGAGTTAACTCAAAGCTACCCAATTCATACAATACATCCGGGAAACGGATTTCTTTCTCGATAGGCGTTAAGCAGAAATTGATACCTTTAAAGGTTTTTGCTTCTTCAATACCTACGGTAGTCACTTTTTGTTTTTCAGAAGAGTTCAGGAAGCCTAAAGGGCCTTTTCTTGAAACCACATCTTTACCTACATCCGTAGTAATTGTATAAGACACATTAGGAACAACATAACGTGCTGAACCATTTTCAGCAAACTTATATTTTCCTTCAGCGTCTGTTTTTGTTTCTACGTTAGTTCCATCAGAGCCAGCTAAACGAACAACAACACCTTCTACAGGCTCTTTAAATTTACAGTCCACAACCTTACCTTCAATTACGAACAATAATGGTGGCAATACAAACGACCAAAGGTCATCGGCACCTTTAGTACCTTCACGGTTAGAAGAAAGATACCCTCTTTCTTTAGCACCTTCGAAAATGATACCAAAATCGTCACCAGCTGAGTTCAAAGGGTATTTAAGGTTAGTAACATTGGTCCACTCGCCTTTTCCTTTTTTCTCTGCCTTAAATACATCTAAACCACCCATACCCAAATGTCCGTCAGATGAGAAATAAAGTGTTCCATCATCATGGATAAAAGGGAATACTTCATTACCTGCTGTATTAATGGTAGGCCCAAGGTTTACTGGTGCATCCCATTTTTTCTCTTTTTTGTTGTAGTTCGACATCCAAAGGTCGTTTTCGCCTTGTCCGCCTGGCATATCAGAAGCAAAAATCAACATGGTTCCGCCTGATGACAATGCAGGAGAAGCAAACTTGTTGCTATCGGTGCAGAAGCTTAACTTTTCAGGTTCGCTCCAGGTAGTTCCTTTTCTTGTAGCAGAATATAACTGATTAAGTGATGTAGAACCTTTTTCAGACAAACAGCGGGTAAACACCATTAAATCCCCTTTTTTGGTCATGGTGGATAAACCTTCGTTGTCATTGGTGTTTACAGGAGGTGGGATAGGAGTTGGAGTACTCCAGCGGCCGTTCTTATCTTGCTGAGTTTCAAATATATCGCTATAATACTCACCCAATGTACCATCCATAGCACCACCGGTAACACCAGGACGCATAGAGGTAAATAGCAGCTTATTGTATTTTTTATCACCATAAGTAGGAGCAAAATCCGGATCCTTACTATTCACAAGGGCCAGATTCTCTACTTTATAGCGCGTTGGGTTTTCTTTCCATTTCGTAGCTAATTCGCAGGATTTCACACCATTTTCACCTCTCGGATCTGAAGGCGCATCGGTTTGATAATTCTGATACTCTATAAGGGCTTCATTATACTTTTCCTGGGCTTTTTTGGCATCCGCAAGGTATAATTTTGCTTTCGGATCGGTGTAGTTTGCTTTGATTGCTTTTACGTACCATGCTTCAGCTTGTTTGCTATCGCCAGTAAGCCTGTAACACTCCGCAATCCTGAAAATAATATAGGCTTTATCCTCTTTTTTCTTTGCTTTGGTATATGCCTTTTTGTAAAGCTCAATTGCATTAAAATATTGTTTATTATTAAATGAATTGTCGGCCTCTACAGCAAAATTTTTCTGGGCCATTGCATTAACCGAAAACACTAGAGTTGCAACGAATGTAACGATTACTTTTGTAGTTAGATTCATATCTGATTTATAGAGTTTAGCTATTTAAGGGTGCTAAAATAAATAAATAATTGAAACAAAAAAACTTTTTTGTTTCAATTATTGAAGGCATTGGGTTTGAAAATTAAGCAGATACTGCCCTGCAAGAGGTATGCAGGGCAGTATTTGATGCGATATCTATTTCGTAAACAGCAACTCTCTGTATTTAGGCAATGGCCAGCTTTCATCGTCAATAATCAGCTCCAGCTTGTCGACATGGTAACGGATGATGTCAAAATGCGCCTTTACTTTCTCGCAGTAGTCAATTGCCTGTTTTTTTACATCGGTAATGGCATTTGCTTTTTTACGTGCTTCCACCATTTCGTCAACCTTGGTCTTAATAATCGCAACATGCTCAGAAATTTCAGAAATCATTGCCAGTTGAATCTGGGCCGACTTTTTGAAATCACCTGCGCTCAAAATCTCTTTCATCCCTCTAACATTCTCAATAAGAGAGCTTTGGTATTTAATAGCAGTTGGAATTATCTGGCTCATGGCCAGGTCTGCCATAACGCGTGACTCAATCTGGATTTTTTTGGTGTATGTTTCCAGGTAAATGTCATAACGTGCATGCTGCTCGCGCCCGCTCATGATATTATTACGCTCAAACAACTCCATTGTTTGTTTTGAAACAAATGCTCCAAGAGCCTGTGGAGTAGTTTTGATATTTGAAAGCCCGCGTTTTGCAGCTTCTTTTACCCACTCTTCGCCATAACCATTTCCTTCAAAACGGATTTTTTTAGATTCCACAATGTATTTGCGTAAAACCTGGAAGATAGCTTCATCTTTATCCACATTTTTAGCCGAAAGGGTATCCACGTCTTTCTTAAATTTAATCAACTGGTCGGCCATGATGGTATTCAGAACGGTCATTGGGCCTGCACAGTTTGCAGAGGAACCAACGGCACGGAATTCAAATTTATTACCTGTGAAGGCAAAAGGAGATGTTCTGTTACGATCGGTATTGTCCAATAAAATGTCCGGAATTTTACCTACACCCAGCTTTAAAGCAGTTTTTTCGTCCGGGCTCATTTTTCCTGATTTTACTTTGCTTTCCAGCTCGTCCAGCACGCCAGACAGCTGAGTTCCCAGGAATACGGACATGATTGCCGGAGGTGCTTCATTCGCACCCAAACGGTGATCATTGTTAGCGGATGCAATAGAAGCGCGTAATAAATCAGCATTGTCATGCACCGCTTTTACTGTATTGATGAAGAAAGTTAAGAACTGAAGATTGGTTTTTGGAGTTTTACCCGGGCTTAACAGATTTTTGCCGGTGTTGGTCCCCAAACTCCAGTTGTTGTGCTTGCCGCTACCGTTTACTCCGGCAAATGGTTTTTCATGTAATAAAACACGGAAATTGTGGCGTCTAGCTACTTTTTCCATCACATCCATTAATAACTGGTTATGGTCTACAGCGAGGTTGCACTCTTCAAATACCGGGGCGCACTCAAACTGGTTAGGAGCCACCTCATTGTGACGGGTTTTAATGGGAATACCCAGCTTCAGCGATTCAATTTCAAAATCACGCATGAACGCTGTTGCTCTTTCAGGAATAGAGCCAAAATAATGATCTTCCAGCTGTTGACCTTTTGCAGGAGTGTGACCAAACAAAGAGCGACCGGTCATTGCCAAATCAGGGCGAGCATTGTACAATGCTTCGTCAACCAGGAAATACTCCTGCTCCCAACCCAAAGTAGCAGTTACTTTAGTTACATTTTTATCAAAATACTGGCATACATCCACGGCTGCTTTATCCAAAGCATGAAGGGCTTTTAGCAGCGGGGTTTTAAAATCGAGCGCCTCACCTGTGTAGGCAACAAATATGGTAGGGATGCAAAGTGTTTTTCCGATCACAAAAGCCGGAGAAGTTGGGTCCCATGCAGTATAACCGCGGGCTTCAAAGGTATTACGGATACCGCCATTCGGGAAGCTGGATGCATCCGGCTCCTGCTGAACCAGCTGACTGCCCCCAAAACGTTCCATTGCACGACCATTTCCGGTAGGCTCAAAAAAAGCATCATGCTTTTCAGCAGTAGTGCCGGTTAAAGGCTGAAACCAGTGTGTGTAATGTGTAGCACCTTTCGCGCTAGCCCAGGCTTTCATAGATGCGGCAACCTGGTCGGCCATCTTCCTGTCGATACGTGTACCTTGCTCCATAGCAGCCATAACACTGGCAAAGGCTTCTTCTGAAAGGTATTCGCGCATAGCATCAATACCAAATACGTTTTCTCCAAAAAATTCTGATACCTTATTGCTTGGTAATACAACATCTACCGGGGTTCTTGTAAGAACAGTTTCCAATGCTTTGAATCTGTGAAATGCCATTTTTTAAATTGTTTTAGGGATTTAAGTATGTGTTTTGTATATTTTTCTGATTTTCGGACACAAAGGTATAAAAAAAGAGGGGGTACAAACAAAAAAGCCATCTTTTTTTGCTAACACCCCCTCTTTTTCTAAGCCAATTTTAAAAAAAGAGTAAAAAAAGCATGTTAAGGTCAAATTTTCACCATTGAACCCTTTTATTTGGATTTTCTAAAAAATCAAGCACTTAAATAATCAACAGAAGGAAACCACTTTCATGTATCAAGCCACAGGAAAAGCAGGAATAAAGAGGTAAAAAATGCAAAACGCCACTGATTATTAAATCAGTGGCGCTTATAACTATTAATCTGGTACATCAGGTACAGCACTTTACAATTTACCCGATGTTTAACTGGTAGTTATGTACAAAACATTCAAGTGCTTAAACCTCATGCAAGAAGAGAGCACATGAACAGAGAGAACTAAATATATTTAAAAGCTTTTTACAAATCGCACTAAACCTCAACCACAAGCCTGTGTAAACTAGATAGGTCTAACAGTTTTATCAGTAACTGTTTTGCCTGTATCAATCTTATCTATTTTGCTATAAGCGGCACATTTTTCATGTTGAACCCTGCATGAAGTAAAACTGATAGCTCCAACAAAAACAGATAAAACAATTACAACTTTTCTCATTTTTATAATTTTTTATATAGGTTTAGAATGCAAATATAATATAATTAGGTATTTTACCAAAAATTATTCCATAAAATGGGCAAAAGTTACGTCCATTTGATACTTTTGAACGGAAAAACCCAAAAAAGGTTATGAGTAACTCAACAATTTCCATCCACCCTAGCTGGAAAAGGGTTTTGGAGGATCAATTTTCATCTTCCTATTTCCTGAAACTAAGGGAATTTTTACTGGAGGAAAAAAAACAATACCCGATATTCCCTCCTGGTAAACAGATTTTTTCGGCATTTGATCGCACCCCGTTTGAAAGCGTAAAAGTGGTGATTATTGGTCAGGACCCTTATCACCAGCCCGGACAGGCAAACGGGCTTTGCTTTTCAGTAAGTCCAGGCGTAAGCAAGCCTCCTTCCCTGAACAACATTTTCAAAGAACTGGAAACGGACCTGGGCATTCCTGTACCTAAAACCGGCAACCTGGAACCCTGGGCCGACCAGGGAGTGCTGCTGCTCAATGCTACATTAACGGTACGCCAGGCACAGGCAGGCTCTCACCAGGGAAAAGGCTGGGAAACGTTTACTGATGCGGTAATTAAAAAGGTCTCAGATGAGAAAACCGGAGTTGTGTTTTTATTGTGGGGGCGCTATGCACACTCCAAAGAAGAACTAATTGATAAAAACAAGCATTTTATTTTAAAAGCCGCACACCCCTCACCGCTTGCGCGGGGGGCATTTTTTGGGTGCAAACATTTTTCCAAAACCAATGAATTGCTTAAACAGCAAGGGTTGGAGCCAATTGACTGGAGATTGGAGAAGTGAGAATTAATGCTTGTCTATCAATTTTTCTGAAGTATCCATGGCAAAGCGAAAATTTATAAACGGAAGGGTTCTACACCACCTTGGATTTTGTTGAATGTTATTTATCAACCCTATCTGAAAGCCATGCATTGTATGTGCACGGTTGATGAGCCCAATCTGAAGTCCTTTCGTTTTGCTGGTTTTAGTTACTATACCAACAATAAGACCATTCACAGTTTCTGCCCGGGCAAAAGCAGCGGCTATTTCAATTCCGTTCATTGTACTATCAGTAAGACAAACCAAACCGCTTAGCGCCACTCCGTTTAGATTTCTACTCGTGATATCAATCCCGGCAAGAGATATACCATTTATTGCCTCCGACTGCTGGAGCAAACCGCTTAATCCTATACCATTTTGCTTATCAATATTCATAGATATACCTGAAAATGCCAAACCGTTGAGTTTGCTCAAACCAAAGGAAATGTGGGAAAAAGCCCAACCATTGACTTTTTCTTCGTCAAAATAAAAAAGCCCCAAATTAATTCCATTGATTTTCCCTTCGGCATTGGCGTCATTCAGTACATTTAGCTCTATGCCATTTGTTATATACCCTTTAGATGCACCTGCAGAACCAAAAACCAGGATGCGAAGGCCATTACAGAGAGTACTTCTATTTCCAATTGCCATTCCCCACTCTGTTTTTTCACAGGGATGTGTTGACTCTATTGGGTCGGAGTCAGGATTTACCGGTCCCTGAGAAAATCCATGCAGGGATAAAACAAGCCCCAACAAAACGGCCAAAAAATATTTCATATCCAGTTTCGGTTTACAGCAATGTAACGAATACATAAAGGCAACTATTAGACCTCTTTCATAGTTTATCCTTATAAATGTTTGTAGTAAAACTCGTTCTGAATTTATTTCAGCATCCGCGCACAGATTCTGAAATAAATTCAGAATGACCACCCACGCTATCCCTTTCCCTTCTGATAAAAAATTGAATTCTGAAAGAGCTCCATTGTACAATCAACAATTTAGTTCAGATAACTTTTTGCTTTTTCCAGTGCTTTTGCAATGCCTTGCGCATCATTGCCACCTGCAGTAGCGTAGAATGGTTGTCCGCCACCGCTGCCTTGAATTTCCTTGGCAATTTCGCGCACAATGGTTCCGGCATTCAGCTTTTTATCTTTTACAAGGTTATCGGAAATGATGATGGAAAGGCTTGGTTTTCCTTTGATACTGGCACCCAGCACCATAAATAAATCGTTTACCTGGTTTCTTAGTTCAAAAGATAAATCCTTTATTGCATCGGCAGAATCCAGTTCAATGCGCTCTGCAATAAAGTTGATCCCATTGATGCTTTGCTGCTTGGTAAGCAAATCTGTTTTTATAGTTTTTGCCTTTTCGCGAAGCATCTGCTCTACCTGCTTTTGCAATTCTGCATTTTGGTCGAGCAGGCCCTGCAGGCCTTTCACCACATCTTTCGGATTTTTCAGCAATGATTTCACCTCCTGCACCAAAGCTATTTGTTCATTCACAAAAGCTTCTGCCTTTACGGATGTAATTGCCTCAATCCTTCTCACTCCTGCTGCCACAGCGCTTTCCGAAGTAATTTTAAACAAACCAATCTGTCCGGTTGCAGGCACATGCGTACCTCCGCAAAGTTCAATGGAATAGTTTTTATCAAAGGTTACTACACGAACTGTTTCGCCATATTTTTCGCCAAACAAAGCCATAGCACCTGTTTTACGGGCATCTTCCAGTGACATTTCCCGGATATCGGAAGCAATGTTTTCACGGATTTTCTGATTGACAATTGTTTCTATTCTTGAAATTTCTTCGTCTGTTACTTTAGAAAAATGCGAGAAATCGAATCGTAAATATTCATCATTTACCAATGACCCCTTCTGCTCCACGTGTGTACCCAATACCTGTCGTAATGCAGCATGCAACAAGTGGGTAGCACTGTGGTTGTTCTCGGTTAAATGGCGTCTTTCGGCATTTACTTTTGCTGTAAATGTATGTGTGAAATTTTCAGGCAACCTGTCGGTAAAATGGATAAAAATCCCGTTTTCTTTTTTCGTATCCGTAATAATTACCTTTTCATTGATAGATTCTAAAACCCCTGTATCCCCTACCTGTCCGCCACTCTCGGCATAAAAAGGAGTTTGATCCAGTACCAGTTGGTACTGTTCTTTACCTTTGGCTTTTACCTTGCGGTATTGAATAATTTTTGATTCTGCTTCCAGTGTTTTATAGCCAACAAATGTTCTTCCTCCCTCTTCGGCTTTTCTACCTTCCACCAAAATCCAGTCGCCTGTATCAATTGACGTTGCAGCACGTGAACGGTTTTTCTGTTCCTGCATGCATTTGTTGAAACCATCAACATCAACCACAACACCTTCTTCACGAGCTATAAGTTGTATCAAATCTAGCGGAAATCCGTATGTATCGTATAATTCGAAAGCGTGTTGCCCCTTTATAATTCTATCCTCGCTTGAACCATCAATTGGCTCTACGAAATCAATTAGTGCTTGAAGTCTTTGAATACCCTTCTCCAAGGTTCTGAAAAACGAAATTTCCTCTTCTTTAATTACTTTTTCAATCAAAGCCTGTTGAGAAACCAGCTCGGGAAACGCTTGTCCCATTTGCTTTCCAAGCCTATCTACCAATTGATACATAAATGGCTCTTTCAAACTTAAAGACTGGTATCCGTAACGGATGGCACGCCTTAAGATCCTTCGGATCACATATCCCGCGCCTGTATTGGAAGGAAGCTGACCATCAGCAATGCTGAATGAAATGGTACGGATGTGATCAGCAATTACACGCATGGCAATATTGATGGTTAATTGCGCCTTATCAGTAACTGCATTTTCATTTTCTGATTTGTACTTCAAACCACTCAACTGCTCAATTTTGTTGAGTAATGGTGTAAATACATCCGAATCATAATTGGATTGTTTGTTCTGTAAAACACGCACCAAACGCTCAAAGCCCATTCCCGTATCTACGTGCTGTTTTGGTAATTTTATCAATGAGCCGTCTGCTTTACGCTCAAACTCCATAAATACGTTGTTCCAGATTTCGATCACCTGTGGATCGTCATTGTTTACGCGCAATGCCCCCGGCACTTTTGCGATTTCCTCTTCAGTGCGGCCATCGTAATGTATTTCCGAGCATGGTCCACAAGGGCCCATATCGCCCATTTCCCAGAAATTATCCTTTTTGTTTCCTTTTAAAATGCGCTCTTCCGGAATGAATTGTTTCCATATATCAAAGGCTTCCTGATCAAAGCCAAGACCATCATCAGCACTGCCTTCAAACACTGTTACATACAAACGGTTTTTGTCGATTTTATATACATCTGTCAGCAACTCCCAGGCCCAGGTAATCGCTTCTTTTTTAAAGTAATCGCCAAAGCTCCAGTTACCAAGCATTTCAAACATGGTATGGTGATAGGTATCCACACCCACTTCTTCCAAATCGTTGTGTTTACCGCTTACACGAAGGCATTTCTGGGTGTCGGCCACACGAGGGTATTTGATGGGTGCATTGCCAAGGAACAGATCTTTGAAAGGTGCCATACCAGAATTGTTAAACATCAGAGTAGGATCATTCTTCACCACCATTGGTGCCGAAGGCACTATCTGGTGACCTTTTGACTTAAAAAAATCTAAAAATGTCTGGCGTACTTTATTGGATTCCATAGTTACGGATAACGAATTGTTACGAATTTACTGGTTACAGATAACGAATTTTCACGAATTTGCGAATCTGTGTTTTCTATCTACTAAATACTACTTACTTTATTGGTAAACTGTTTAAATGCCTTATTGCCAATTGCTAACTGCCAACTTTCTTAATAACTTACTGTTAAATTGCTCAATTTTTTAATTGTTTCATTGCCAAATACTAACTGCCTATTGCCAATTGCTTTTATTGCCAACTGCAAATTGCCTATTGCCAACTGGATTAGAGATTGCAAATTTAGTTTATTTGTGTATATTCGCGTTAGTCGGAGTAAAGAAAGCTTGAAAAAAGGTCTCATTTAAGGCCCTTTTGATTTTTGACTTTTGCGCTTTGTCTTCATTTATGAGCAAGATTAATTACAAGTTTAACAGCAAATCGTTATCGTTTGAAAAGATAACTGTGCCGGTTCGCAAGCGGGTGTGGAAGGTAATCTCCTATCTTGCTACGGGTCTGGTGTTTGCGACCATCACCATTATCCTTGCTTATAAATACCTTGATTCCCCTAAGGAAAAGCAGCTGAAACGTGAAAATGCCGAGATGGCGGTTCAGTTTGAGCTTTTAAACGGCAGGCTGGATGAGATTACCAAAGTGCTGGCGGACATCCAGGAGCGCGACAACAATGTTTACCGCACTATATTTGAGGCAGAGCCCATACCTGCAAGTATCCGTCAGGCGGGTTTTGGAGGAGTTGACCGATACAAAGAGCTGCAGGGATACGACAATTCTGAGCTATTGATTGAAACCAGCAAACGCCTTGACAGGATTAGCAAACAGCTGTACATACAATCCAAATCATTTGATGAGGTAGCTGCGCTTGTAAAAGGAAAAGAAAAGCTCTTAGCCTCCATTCCGGCTATTCAGCCTATATCAAACAAGGATTTAAGGCATCAGCCCTCCGGTTTCGGCTGGAGAACACACCCAATCTATAAAACAGCAGAATTTCATCCAGGGATGGATTTTGCGGCTGCCCAGGGGACTGAGATATATGCCACAGGCGATGGTACTGTGGAACGTGCCGATGCATTGGCGCAAGGATATGGAAATCACGTAGTTATCAATCATGGGTATGGGTACAAAACCTTGTACGGGCACATGAACAGCATGGTGGTAAGGGCCGGGCAACAGGTAAAACGCGGGCAACTTATTGGTTACGTGGGCAGTACGGGATTGTCCACTGCTCCTCACGTGCATTATGAAGTGGTGAAGGCCGGTGAGAAAATGAACCCAATTAATTACTATTACAATGATTTGACCCCGGAGCAGTACCAGAAGCTGATAGAGCTTTCTTCGCAGTCTTCGCAGTCGTTTGATTAAAAAAGGCCTCACCCCTTCCCCTCTCCTTTGGAGAGGGGTGATATGAATCGGAGGGTTAAGAATTAAAAAAATGAAAAACTAACTATCTAAACACACAAACTCACCCCTCTCCTGAGGAGAGGGGGCAGGGGGGAGAGGTGAAATGCCATACAAAGAAACAGATATTACCAAATTATACTACTCCATTGGTGAAGTAGCTGAAATGTTTGACGTAAACACTTCACTGATACGCTTTTGGGAGAAAGAGTTTGATATTATTAAGCCTAAAAAAAACAAAAAAGGCAACCGGCTGTTTACACCGGAAGACCTGGATAATTTTAAAGTTATCTACAATCTTGTAAAAGAGCAGGGGCTTACCCTGGAAGGCGCTAAAAAATACCTGAAGGAAAACCGGAAAGCTGTTAAGCATGAATTTAAAGCCGAAAAAAGTCAAATAAGTGAGATTGAAAGCAAACTTAAATCGATAAAAAACAGGCTTCTTGAGTTGCAATCAGCATTATAATTTTCACAACACACTCAATGTATAAGCAGCTGGTTATCATAACAATATATATCTTCACCCACTTCTCCCATATATTGGCTCAAACCCCATTTGAAGGAAAAATTGTGTATGATTTGCTTTATCCTACCACAATGGAAGAAGATCCAGTAACCAAGAAAAAAGCACCTAAAGAAAAGATGACAGTTACCATTTACCTGAAAGATCAGCTCATGCGTATGGAAACAAAAACAGCTACAGGAACAAGTGTGAATATCTGTGACGCAAAATCCGGAACCTGCACTGCACTTTCGGAGATGGATGGAAAAAAAACAGCAGTTGTAATGAGTCCGGAAGAAATAGAGGAAGAGGAAGATAATCATACCCCGGATGGAGAGAAGCCAAAGGCTATCAAGCTGGACGAAACCAAGGAGATAGCGGGTTATGTGTGCAAAAAAGAGAAAATTATCCTTTCAAAAAAAAGCTCTGAAACCCTTATGGTGTATTATACGGACAAAATAAAGTCCAATGCACTGAACAAAAACTTTTACTGGGTGCAAAGGCGTTGCAAGCGCATACAAGGCCTTGTTTTACAATATGAGGTGCAAAACGCCAAGGGAGAAGTAATTTACCAGTTAGTTGCCAAAGAAGTGTCTGCAGAACCTGTTGATTTTATAAAATTTACCATCCCCCAAGGCTATCAAGTGGCTGATTATGAGAAAGAAAAGAAGAGTGCAGGTAAAAGGTAAAATAAATCTACTGCATCCGCATTTTTCAACACTTTCAGGCTCCATGTAAAGTTTTCATTTCCTTTTCATTACCTGTTAATTACTATTCAAAACCCATATTGACAAAGGGAGGAAATTTCAGTACTTTTGCACCCGAATTTATTGATACGAATTTAGTCCATGGTTAAATTATTTTCGTCTCGCTAAACAACAACATTCTATAAACACTTTTTAAAATCAAAAAAATGAAAAAAATTTTACTTTCAGTTCTTGCCTTATCTGCTTACACTGCGGTTAACGCACAGTGTAATGACCTAATTATCTCTGAATATGTGGAAGGAACAAACAACAACAAAGCATTAGAGATATATAATGCATCTTCTTCACCAATTAGCCTTGCCAACTATCGTATCTTAAGACATGATAACGGGAATGCATCCTTTACAGCTGTTCAGGGTGAAATGCAGCTACCTACAAATATCACTTTAGCCCCTTATCAGGCATATGTAATCGCCCTTAATCTTACTGACCCCAATGGAACAGGTCAAAGCGCACCCATTGACCCAGCCCTACAGGCTGCTGCGGACACCTTATTGTGCCCAGGGTGTGGGCAAACGGGCCAGAGCCGCGTGATGTGCTTTAATGGTGACGATGCGTTATCATTGGAAAAAAATGTAGGTGGCACATGGACTAAAGTGGATATTTTCGCCTGTATTGGCGAGCAACCCTTAAATTCGAATGGTACAGACAGCCCTGTTGCAGGGTGGACTATTTTAGCTCCATACGAAAGTATGCCTGCTGGTTATGATTCAAACGTTGATGGCCCTTATTATCTTCAATACTGGACCCAAGACAAAACGCTAAAACGTAAATCAACCATTACTTCTGGCGTTACTACAAATCCTGCGTTTCAAACATTTAATGCCTCTGTTCAGTGGGACTCTCTACCGGTAAATACATTCACAGGCCTAGGTGCACATGCATGCGACTGCAGTACTTCAGGGATTAATGACATAAAAAATTCTTTTGTTTTCTCCATTTATCCAAACCCATCCTCGGCTTCTGTGAAAATAAAATCGAATACCAAAATAACAAAAGCTGTATTTTATGATGTATTAGGTAAAGAAGAAAAATCTGTTGTATCAACGACATCTATTTCCGGCAGCACTATTGACATCTCCAATCTTGCAAAAGGAATCTACTCTGTTGTTGTTTTTGATGACAAAAATAACAGGTCGGTAACCCGGTTAATTATCAATTAGTGCTATAACTGCAAAGTCCCACGAAACACGTGGGACTTTTTTATAATCTATCTTTATGCGCTTTTTATTCTCTTTCTTATTTCTTTCTGTTTTCAGTATCGCCTCTGCTCAAAAAAGCCAGATAAAAGGCACTGTTAAAGATGCCGTAACAAATGAATCAATTGTTGGAGCTATTATTACCTATACAGAAGGAAAAGGTGTTGTTACTGACATTGACGGCACATTTTCTATCCAGCTGGACAGTGGCAGTTATACTATAAAGGTTTCGTATGTTGGTTATAAACCTGCAGAAAAAGCAATTACGACAAAGGGTAAAACTATTGTTCTCGATTTTTCACTTTCTACCACAACACTTACAGAAGTAGAAGTTGTATCAGATATTGCTATTTCAAGGGAAACACCGGTAGCATTTTCAAATATTGACGCCAAAAAGATTCAGGAAGAATTAGGTGCCAGAGATTTACCTTTGATTTTAAATTCTACACCAGGAGTATATGCCACCAGCCAGGGAGGGGGAGATGGAGATGCTCGTGTAAGTATCAGAGGTTTTAATTCTCAAAATGTACTTGTATTGTTAGATGGCATTCCTATGAATGATATGGTAAATGGAAGGGTTTTCTGGACAAACTGGTTTGGCCTTGATAATTTAACACGGGGAACACAAGTTCAGCGGGGTTTAGGTGCATCCAAACTGGCCATTCCCGCCATAGGAGGCACAATAAACATTTTAACTGCCGGAATTGACTCCAAAAAAGAGATTGTAGTAAAAAACGAATATGGTAACAACAACAATTACCGGATCGGACTAAGCTACTCTTCAGGACGATTGGCAAATGGCTGGGCTTTTAATCTTGCCGGTTCATACAAACGTAATGATGGCTGGTTTGACAACATGTGGAGTCGCATGTGGTTTTATTATGGAAAAGTGGAAAAGAGAATTGGTTCCCACTTATTAGGTTTCCAGGTGTTAGGGGCTCCACAAACTTCGGCACAGCGTGATTTTAGAGTAAGCTATGGTGTGGCAGCTTATAATAAACAGTTTGCCTATGATTTAGGGATTGACACCGTAGGAAAAAAAGAATACGGTTGGAGATATAACCCCAGCTGGAATCTTTTAACACGAACCAGAGAAGGGGAAACAGCACCTAAAACATTTAACACAAGTATTAACCAGTTTCACAAGCCTGTATTCTCATTAAAAGATTTTATTGCCGTTAATGAAAAACTTACTATCTCAACAATAGCGTATGCATCTTATGGCAGAGGATATGGCACTCAGCTGGATGGTGGAAGTGGAGGAAATGCAATTGATCCTGCTAACGGTCAGCAAGCCATTCAAACAATCTATGATAATAATAGCTCTTCCAACCAGGTACTGCCTAGCGGAGAACACTTTTCAACTACCTGGGTAAGAAAAAATCACAATGATCATAACTGGTATGGAGCACTGGCTACAGCCAACTATGCTCTTACACCAAACATTAATATTTCAGGCGGGTTAGACGGGAGGCTGTACAGAGGATTTGTATACAGCACTATTGGCGACCTGCTGGGAGGAGATGTAACAAAAAATGCAGGAAATGCTGACCAGAACAGCCCAGCATCAAACAAGCTGTCTGGCGACAAGTATGTGCAGAATATTGAACGTTTCGTCAGATGGACTGGCGCATTTGCCATGGCCGAATACAAAAAAGATAAGTGGTCTGGTTTTGTAAATTTAAGCTCTGCGGTGAGTTGGTACAAACAACAAAACCACTTCCTGAAAAAACAACTTGAAATAGGCGATACCACCTTACTGATAGGTTATAATGATGTTATCACCTATCAAGGCCAAACATATGATAGAAATTCTTCCGGCTTAAAAGTAAATCAGACAGATTGGAAACAGTTAGTTGGTTATACGATTAAAGCAGGAGCGAATTATAATCTTACCGAATATATGAATGTTTTTGTGAATATTGGTCATTTAAACAGAGCTCCTTTTATAACTTTTGTTTACAGAGCCGATAATAAGGTCTTTGATAAAGTAAACAATGAGATAATTAATTCTGCCGAACTGGGATATAGCTTTGCCAATACCAAATTTTCAGGAAACGTAAACGGATATTATACTTTATGGAATAACAGACCCACTACAGCTACTTTTACAATAAGCGGTGACCCATATAGCACTACAGCAACCGGAATGAATGCAAGACATACGGGAATTGAATTTGACGGCAGCTATAAAATTTTTTCTAAATTAATCCTTGAGGGGATGGTAAACATTGCTGATTGGGAGTGGACATCCATGGCGACTGCTACAATAGTTGACGATAACGGTAATGTAGTTGGTGAACAGAAGTTTGATCCTAGTGGCGTTAAAGTAGGCGATGCCGCACAAATTACATATGCTGCCGGAATACGTTATGAGCCGATTGAGAAGCTTTACATAAAACCACAGTTTAATTATTTTGGCAAAAATTACTCAAACTTTAGTCCTGATGCATTGGTGATTACTAATAATGCAACCAATTATGGCCCCAATACGGGCCGTCAGTCCTGGAGAATGCCGGATTATTTTCTTATAGATTTAAATGCAGGTTACGGATTTAATGTTTGGAAAATGAAACTGGATGTACGCGCTTCTGTCATCAATGCTTTAAATACTTTCTATATTTCTGATGCGCAAAACAATCAGGTGAACAATGATTTTAATGCTGCGGCTGCAACTGTTAATGTGGGTATGGGGCGCAGATGGCAAGTATCATTAGTAGCAACTTTTTAATATTATTATGATGATGACTTCATATAAAATAATCGCTGTTTTATTTTCTTTAGTTCTTTTAACGAATTGTAAAAAAGAAAACCGGATAAATAAAGAATTGGAGGGAGCGTGGTCAATAACTAGTTATAATAGGGCAAACGGTCTTGTAAAAACGGATTTTTCGGAGGAAAATATGTCACTGGAATTCAGTAAATACAAAAACGCATATACTCGTACCATGCAAGGCGTTCTTGTAACTGACTACCAGGATCCGACTATAACTGATACAAGAGACACATTCTCGTATGATTTGAAAGGTGAAGAATTTGTAATAACAAAAATTAAAGCAGGTTCTAAGTTCACTACACTTATGAAAAACCGGTTTACAATAACGGAATATAAAAACAACAAGTTCGAGCTCGCAAGGATAGATAGCTCAAGTCTGTATATCAAGGCAGTAAAAAAATAAATAAATACGGGAAATCAGCTGGTGTTGTGCTAAAAACATAACCATTACGGCAAAGCTACACTCAACTGCTTTATTTCCCCCAGCATCACTGTCCAGACCCTGCTACTATCTGCACCAAACTGCTTTTGCACCTGCTGGATAACTGTTTCTGCTTTAAATGTAGCCATGGTGCTGAAAACATCTTTTCCTCCCAAAAATCTTTTTATACTCACATCAGCAGTTACCGAACCCTGGTAAAGACCTTTTTCCTTCTGTTCCGGTTCTTTCACTTTTACATAAAGTACTTTTATTTTCACCGAATCGTACTTTGAATTGTAAACCTCTTCTGCAAATTCAAAGAGCGGCCTGCGCTTTTCCTGCGCCTCTGAAATACCTGCCTCAATGTTTACTATAGTATCTATAAACAACTTCATCATTTGCTGTTGTGCAGCCAGCCGCATTTCTTTATTGAATGTCTTATTCGATATTATTCCGGTATAATCGATGAAATCGTCCAGCTTTTGCTGTCCGCGCTGCTGGAATGCATGCAATTGCTCCCTGCTCAGAGAATCTGACTCAAAAGCTTCCTCAAGCATTTCTTCTTTCAAGGCTTTCGCCTCCACATCGCCCAACTCCATCTCTTCACGGGATGCGTTATTGCAAGACACTAGTAAACAAACACTTACAATCAAAAGCGGGTTTAAACGAATCCTGAACCTATTTTTCATTTTCCTGTATCTTTTTGAGTAAAACGGAGAACCGAAATGCGGCCACCTGCATAGTTTGTTTCCATAATTTCAACGTTTTTTAAACTTTGAAGGGGCATAGTTAGCTTGTTTACAAATTCTTCCTTGTTGTACATTTCCATACCGCTTCCATCTTCATATACTTGGTATATTTTTGCATCGGCAGCAATCATGTCGTCCAGCTGCTTTCTTCTTGTTATCCAGTCGTTTACACTTGAAGTGGAAAAAAAATGGATCATTAATGCATAATCATTGGTTTTCAGTACAATTTGCTCATTCGTGCTTTTTTGTGTCAACGAACGGGTTATTGTATCCGGCTGATAGTAAGGAGATTGTATTGAATAGCGAATAAACTTATCTGATGTTTTATACTCAAAACACCCACCTTTACAAGCAACAGGCAATGGTGACTCTTTTTCTTTCAATATACGTACTTCTATTTTTGCGTTTTCTATCAGATTGCTGCCATTTAAACCGGAAAAACAGGCCGAATAAGTACTTTTTTGTTTAAAAATCAGCAGAAATGCAATAAAAATTGAAATAATTGAGCCTAAAATCACAAAAACGGCTCTTTTTTTATTCAAAAAACTTCTTTTTTCCTGTTTTATCTCTTTCACTTCTCCTATCGGCTTCAACGGATTTTGCTCCGCTTTTACCTCATTTTCTTTTGTAGAATGCTGTTTCTGATTTACAAAATCTCTCCAGTCTTGATAACCAGCATATTGGCTCAACATATTGAGCATGTCAATACGGGGTAATTTTTCGTTTCTGGACTTAATATGCGTGTAGAACCACTTTTCGCTGATACGGCCCTTTACCTTTTTGATGAGCTCTTCCTGGAAATTAACAATGTCCTGTCCCTTCCACTCCTCAACCGGCAGCTGGCAGGAAGGATAGGTAATACCGTAAGTATCCGCAATTTCCTTTTTTAAAAGTTCAAACCAATGGTGATCCGCTAAAGACATCGGGGGTAAAAGTAAGACTTTTTGCAATGCGTGTTCTTGTAAAACACCTAACAAAGATTGTAAAATAGGGGGATTATTATCTCTTGCCTTTTTTAGGTATTTTATAACCTATTGCTTTTCTTGGAAGATTATCTTGCTTTTTTTCTGTCAATTCTTCCAAATATTGAAATAACAGCTCTACATTTTTTGTGTTGTTTTCCGTTTTTGTCATTAGCTTTTCAATAGCTAAACGGATTTCGGTGTTGTCCGTAAATATTTGCCGAAGCGCCACAAAAGCCCGCATTATAGCTATATTCATTGCTTTTGCCTGCTTGCTTTTTAACACACTGGAAAGCATTGCTACGCCAGTTTCTGTAAAGGCAAAGGGATAAGATCCACCAAGGTTCTGTTTAGAAGGGATCACATTTTGTGATACCATTATTTCTATTTCAGTATCAGTAAGGACGAACATAAAGTCATCCGGAAATAAGTCCTTATTTCTACGTACTGCTTGTTTTAAAGCCCTTGTTTCCACTCCGTAAAGCTCTGCCAGATGAACATCAAGCATTACCTTATGCTTACGAACATAAAAAATCTTGTTCATTATAACATCACTTGGTATCACCGATGACTCGCTCTTTTTATTCATTGCTTTTGATTTGAAGTATCCTATATTCCGGTATAAGGTATCACAAATTGTGATACCTTATACTGAAAGTGCTTTTGAACAGATTGTGTCTGGCAAATCTATTTACTATTTTTTTAATAAGTAAAAAAGAACGAGCTTATTTAAAGTTTACCACCGATGAACGAGGTACTATTTTTCTGAAGCCGCCCCTATAAGTGGTTTGTAAAACATTTTACAAAGCCTTTACAAGCGTTTTTCTTCCCTTCGCTGCAATATCAGTCTACGTTTGTACCATCATTTCCACCTTAATTATCAGCGGTATGAAAAAAGTCCTTCACAAATCGGCAGGTTATGTATGTTATACATTCCTGGGAATTATCTGTTTTCTGTTAGCTTATGCCGCTCTGGCATTTATTATGGCCAATATTCCATGTAACAGAAGTTTCAAAAACGCTGAAGACGGAGTTGAAATCTACATTCTCTCCAATGGGATTCATACCGACATTGTTGTTCCTGCAAAAAATGAATATGCCGACTGGACCAATGAAATTGACCTTAATAACACGGTTTCCAAAAACAGGAGCATCAAATTGATTGGCTTTGGATGGGGGGATAAAGGGTTTTACCTGGACACGAAAACCTGGGGGGATCTAAAATTCAGCACCGCCTTTAAAGCCATGTTTTGGCTTGGTTCATCAGCCATGCATGTTAGTACTTACAAATCCTTAAAGGAAGGGGAAAAGTGTAAAAAAATAAAAATAAGTATCGAAAGCTATAAAAAACTGGTGTTGTATATAAAAGCCAGCTTTTTAAGAAATACTGAAAACACTATCCTCTGCATTCCTAATCAACATTACGGCAGCAATGATGCTTTCTATGAAGCAAGAGGTGTTTACAGCCTCTTTTTTACCTGCAACACCTGGACCAATGACGGACTGAAATATTGTGGTGTAAAAACCTGTATATGGACTCCTTTTGATAAAGGTATACTGAAGCAACTTCCGGAATAATACGATTTAAATTTTATATAAACCCTAATCAATTCACTTATGAAAACTTACAAACCCCTTCTGCTAATAGGCCTAAGCCTGTTGCTTGCAAACTGTAACACTGCATCCCGCGAAGATATGGACGAAGTCTACAACAATACCAAAGAATTTGTTTCATCCTCCGCAGCCCGGGAGAATAAGGCCGATACAACACATCAGTTCATTCGGACCGCCAACCTGAAATTTAAGGTAAACAGTGTTATCGAATCGACTTACCGCATAGAAGAAACCGCGGTGAGGTTAGGAGGATTTGTAACCCTTACCAATTTAGCGGCCACTATCAATGCCGTAAATACAATTCCCGTAAGTGCCGACTCCTCACTGGAAACAAAACACTATGTTGTATACAACACCATCACCCTGCGTGTGCCCAACAACCTGCTGGATTCAGCACTAAAGGAAATATCACAAAACATTGACTTTTTGGACCATCGCATTATACAGGCCGAAGACGTGGCACTTGAAATGCTCTCCAACAGAATGATACAGAAGCGAACCGCCCAACATGAATCGAGGGTGACAAATGCAATCAATTCGCAGGGAAAAAAATTAACGGAAACGGTATTTTCTGAAGACTTTTTGTTGCGCAAAAAAGAACAGGAAGACAATGCCAAACTCTCCAACATGGCACTAAACGAGCAGATTAACTTTAGCACAATCACTATTACAATGTATCAGCGCGAAACAGTAAGGCGTGAGCTGATAGCAAACAATAAGAATATTGATGTGTACGAACCGGGACTGGTAACTAAATTATGGGATGCTGTAAAATGCGGATGGAAAGCGCTTGAGGCAATGTTTGTGTTTTTTGTTAGAATATGGCCTTTGCTGTTACTGGTTGCTGTTTCATTTGTGACTTTTAAAAAGTACAGGAACAGAGGAATTTAATTGGGCCGTCACTACGATTATAGCCACAGATTTAAGATTTAGAAATCTGTGAATCTGTGGCGGCTTTATAAATGATGTACTCCGCAATTAACAAGTTAAACACCCATCCCAGCCATGAAACGATAACATAAGTATCCATTGGAGGAAGCGCAAAGACAGAAACAATGAGCCACTTAAAAAGGCGAAGGCTTATAGCAGAAAGTGTTAATGCATAGCTCCTGTACATATAGTTTTTGTGCTTCTTCCAGTCCTTTTTTCTTGCATACATGTATGCCTTGTATGTAAACACCATCCACAACACAGCCAATAAACAAAAGGAAATGCGGCCAGGAATACCACCGTTGGCATAATAGCCCATTATCAAGCCCGATGGTCCGGCAAGGAGCAGTATGAGGGCAATGTACAGTTTGCCAGCCGACCTGTGAAGAGAAGAATAACGCCTGCGCACATAATCAGAGAACTGGAACATGCCCAGAAGCAGAACAAAAATACTTGTATAAACGTGTGTAAAAAAAGCGATTTGATAATGCAACAGCTTAATCTCATCCTGTTTGATACGAAGAAAAGCCACATCAAAATCTACCGGAACGTATTGTATGGTAATCAACACCATCAGGTAAGAAAAATACAGCAATGCAGCATACCACAAGAGCTGAAACTTCCAATTTCTTTTAATTACAATTCCAGAGAAAGTCATCGGAAGGATAGGATACTGTTGAGTAATTAAAATGCCACCACTCATTTTTATAAGGCTCAAAACCGGCTTCTACCATTATATCTCTCAGTTTTTTCCTGTTGCTTTTCGCCTGCTCTGAAATGCCCTGATAAGTATAATGTGCCTTTTCAGAGAAATCATCAAAGGCACAACCAAAGTCAAGCAGCACTCCTGAAGCATCCGCTAAGGCAATGTCTACAGCCAGTCCACGGTTATGCTTGGAGCCGTTGCCCGGAGCAGCCACATAATCGGGGTTTTGTACTATGTCGTACATTTTTTGCTGATACACGCGGGGCCGGTAGCAATCGTATATCACCAGGCGAAGGTTTTGCTTTTTGGCAATATCAGCCGCTTTTATGAGTGCCGCTGCTGCCTCCGGCCTGAGAAAGCACTTTGCACAAGGATATATTTTTTCATGCATAAAATTGGCTGTATCCGCATAGGCCATTTTTGCTATAATCCCCAGTTTTTCAAAATCTATTTGAGACCAACCGGCAATGGAATCAACTTGTTTTAAAATGTCAGACAGAATAACTGAATCCTTACCGATACTTTCACTAGTCCTTTCAGCAAAAGGATTGCTACAAGAGAACAAAAGTAGTACACTAACCCCTGCCAAAATAGTCATAATACTCTTTGGCGTTCTTTTCATAGCGCAGCAAAAGCTCAATATTCTTTTTCTCTATTTCAGTAAAATCTTTTTTAATATCCGTATGAACAGGAATATACCAGTCCTGCGAATCAAAAAACACCCTCAAAGGCCTGTTTTTAAAGGAATAGCCATGTCGCGCATAAATAGCATTCCTGATAACAAGCAAATCCCCTTTTTTCATATTAGCAACGTCTTCCTTTTTTAACAAGGTGTTTGAAGCATTTACTTTATAAATCAATTGTGTTGAAGTGGCAAATTCCTTTATAATTTCTGTATAACCGTCATCATCCCCCCAAGTATCTGTAACAACGGACTTTTGCCAATCAACAAATGGCTTATATTCATCCATCATCACATCCGGATTGTATTTAAACACTTTCTTTTCCAGCTCGTACTTCCGCTTTGAGATTTCAATTTTTTTATATGCCTGCCAAGTGCCTTCCAGCTTTCCGTTTGTAATTTTGAAACTAAACGTCCCATCGTACTTATCATCTCCCGGTTCCTTAACCTCAAAAAGATACGCACTGCCTGCTATTTTAACGATACCGCTAAAAGGCCTGTCATTTCCAGCAACCACGCTGTGCCCTGTAACCTTTTCTCCCTCTATCTTATCAATGGAAATGTTAATTTTATTTTGCCTGTTCCAAATAAAGCCTTCATCCGCATAAATAGCCTTATTGCTCTCATCATGCGATTCGGCATTTTCGAAATAGCCCACCCAAAAGCCATACAGTGCAGTGTAGTTACCCACAAGGGTATCCACATCAATGTTCTTTTCAGCAATACTTTTATTTGCGGAAAAGTCTGTCCCTGCTTCAAGAACAAGCGAAGCGCTTTCATTTCTAATTGCATTTTTACATTGCGCAAACAAAAACAGAATTCCAATAAAACAAATTGATTTATTCATTTTCGGGATAATTTATGTGACCGTTTAAATTCAGTTTTAAAGCAGATACGCCCACCCCAAGTCTTCGACAGGCTCAGACTGACCCGCGCGCCATATTGATTATCTTTTATTTTTTTCCGTTCTCGATCTGATTCGAATCCTTCTCCTCCTCAAAAATCTCCAGCATCGGCTCTTGCATGAATTCCTTTGTAATCAGGCGCTTTTCAAGGGATAATAATATGGACGGCATCAGCAAAAGGTTGGTAATCAAAGAAACCAAAAGCGTTACCGAAATCAATATTCCCAATGCTACAGTACCACCGAAGCTGGAAGCCGCAAAAATGGAGAAGCCGAAGAACAATACTATATTGGTATAAATCATACTAAGCCCTGTGCCTTTAATAGTAGCCGATACAGCGCTTGCAATATTATCACCGGCTTTCTTGCGCTTCAGCTGATTGCGGTATTCAGCAAGGATATAGATTGTTCCGTCTGATGCAATACCAAAGGCAATGCTGAATACAAGAATAGTGGTAGGCTTTATATAGATATCCATAAAGCCCATGATTCCGGCTGTAATCACAAGCGGGATTAAACATGGCAATTTAGACAATACAATGATTGCAATGGAACGGAACAAAACAATACCTAAAATAAGGATGACAAATATTTCTATCCCAAGACTGATGAACAAGTGATGGAACAGGTAATCATTTCCCTGCAGGAAACGCATGCTGTGACCGGTAATATTTACCGTGTATTCCTTCGAATCAAAAATAGAATCTACCTTAGGCTGAATTTTGGCAAGCAGGCGCTTCATCTCAACAGAACCAACATCCCGCATCTGGTAGCTTACACGCGTAACCTGTCTTGTTGTATCAATAAATGCTTTGAAACGCTCATTCCCTTCACCCAACGATGAGGTATAATCCGTAAGCTTCTGAAGCTCCATGATTCCGGGCAACGTAAAATATTTTGGTTTACCGTCTTTATAAGCCTGGTAGGCAAACTTTACAAACTCAAGCGTGGAAATAGGATGTGTAAACTCATCATAATTGCTCATCATCTTTTCCAGGGCCTTTATTTTATAGAGTGTTTTGGCATTGTCGGCAAACACACCATTCGGCTTTTTGGTATCAATTACATATTCAAAAGGTAAAACCCCGTTAAAGTTTTTTTCAAAAAAACGTAAGTGCTCAATGATAGGATCATTCTTTGGCAAGTCGTCAACCACATAGCCAATAGGCTTTACCATGGTAAGGCCCCATACTGAAATCAACGTAATAACAGTAATTGCAATGTAGATAGCCGGACGCTTGTTGTGTACCAGGTAGTCTATTTTGTCAAGCACAATGTTTGTTCTTTTTGCATCCAGGTGCTTGGTTTGCTTTACTGATGGCGCTTTCAGGAAGCTGAATATGATAGGGATAAACACAAGCGCAACAGCATTGGTAAGCAATACGTTTACACCGGCAACAATACCAAACTGCATCAGCAGCTCGCTATTGGTGAAATAGAACACAAAGAAACCAATGGATGTAGTAACATTGGCCAGGAAGTTCGACAAACCTACCTTTTCAATGGTACGTGTCAAAGCCCTTATTTTATTGCCATGCACACGCAGCTCTTCCTGGTATTTATTGATCAGGAAAATACAATTCGGGATACCGATAATGATAATAAGCGGTGGAATAAGGCCGGTCAATATGGTGATTTTATAACCAAATAAATACAAAGTCCCCAGCGACCATATAACGCCTATAATGCACACCACCAGCGACCAGAACACCACTTTGAAAGATTTGAAAAATATCCACAGCGTGATAACTGTTACCAGGAAAGCAAGGCCCATAAATAAACCCAGCTCACCACGCACATTACGCATGTATTCGCTACGGATGTATGGCAAACCGGAATAATGAATCTCTACATTGTTGTTCTGCGCAAAGGCATCACCGAGGGTTTTTATCTTCTTTACAATGTCGAGGCGGTTTTTGGAGTTCAGATCCTTTTTATCGAAGGTTACTGCCATCAATGTGCTGGTCATTGAATCGTTGTAAAGCAGGCCTTTATAAAAGGGATAGGATAGTATTTCCGATTTTAAACTATCAAGCTCCGCTTCTGTTTGCGGCTTGGCAGTAATAATGGGAAAGTAATCGAACTTTTGCAGGCTGTCGTTCTTCCTGAGGCCATAAGCCTTATCAACCGAAAGAATGTTCTGAATGCCCTTTATATTTTTTATACTGTCGGACAGTACGGACCAGTCATTGAATGTTTTAAGGGAAAATATATTGTCGGATTTGTACCCGATAACCATTACAGCACCATCTTCACCAAAAACCTTTTTGAAATCGTTGTATACAATCTCTGCTTTGTTATCGCCAGGAAGTATTCTTACAAAGTCGTACGACAGCTCAATTTTGGTAGCAAAAAAGCCGAAAATGGCTGTTAAAGCAATTAATATGGAGAGATAAACTAAACGGTTACGCAAAATATTACGCGCCAGAAACGACCACATAGCCCTGAATTTTTAAATAAGATGACGAATTTACAAATTTATTCGCGTCAGAATTTGAATTTGCGATAAAATAAGCGTTCCCGCTTTTTCATAGCCATTCTGCAATTTAGAGGGTTTGTATTTCCTCTAAGAGCGGTTTAAGTTTTCCTCAATGACAATACAGCCCCCGCACTTTCCCGACAAGCTCGAAATGAGGGTGACAATTGGAAACAAAAATCTCAACAGGCCCTGAAATCAAATATTTCATCAACCAACATAGAACGTTTTACCGGAATTCGAACTATACCCCAAATTATGGAAAAACCCTCCTGAATACCCAATTCCAAAAACTGGCATTTTTTCAGCTTTTTAGCCAAAAAACTGAAGTTTTTTCATAAAAAACTTCCAAAAATTGAAAAAATGTCAGTTTTTGAAATGTTTTTTGGGCTTGGAACAATCTTTGGAAATAG
>JAGVJJ010000091.1 GCA_020051175.1 Bacteroidia bacterium
GTAAGGGATATGTAAATAATTTGAACAAATTTTAAACCGGCTCTTAGTATCTCGTAGATTTGTTATTCGTTAAAATTCGTTATTCGTAGTATGAAGAAAGACATTAACCCACCTCTTGTTGAAGACATTGCTGTTGCGGTGGTAAAGGAGCTGAATGAGCTGAATGAGGACGTGTGGAACGTTTATTTGCTGAATTTAAAAAAAGAGAATATCGAAGGTGTACTTGTAACTTCCAAAGGATACGGGACCTACAATGAGGAAGAAGTTAAAACATCTACTCTCCGACACTTTCTGGACGTAGTAAATGCCGGTGATTTTAAAAAAATTGAACCCATAGTAGAAACGGTTTTTGGACTAAATAATGAGTATTGGGTAAGTTTCTTCCTCAACAATGTAATGTACGACAAGAAATACATCTTTTTGCCTGAAACTATAAAAGAAGAAAATTTTACATCTGTTCCCTTTATCAACAAAAAAGGGGTGATGATAAAATAATAAATCCTTATGCTAAAACTTCCGTCCCTTCAGGGTGCTTTAAGGGAAACTATTGCGACTCTTAAACGATTTCCACTGCCAATACTGGCGGGTATAATAGGCGCATTCACAGCTATTCATTTCAATCATTTGTCATTCGACATCCGTCAGTACGCTGAAGACTCGCTTAAAATTATCATGTGCTGCTGGCTTGGGTTAACCGCTTTTATTTCCATTCAGCTGTTTTCTGAAAGCAAAAGATTGAGTCTGCTGCAAAACATTTTAATACAGGCTGTAGCATTGACCCTTCTTGTTGTTTATTATTTTTCATTGCCTCATTTTAATGACTTTGCCGTTAAGGATGGAATCCGGTATGCGCTCTATACTATCGGGTTGCATTTACTGGTTTCGTTTTCTGCTTTTATTGGTAACGGCACAACCAATGGTTTCTGGCAATTTAATGAAACACTGTTTATTCGCATTTTAACAAGCGCCATATATACGGGTGTATTATACGTTGGACTGGCACTCGCGATCCTTGCCGTTGATGAGTTGTTTAATGCAAATGTGAACAAAAAATTTTATGGTGATTTATGGTTTATAATGATTGGGGTATTCAACACTTGCTTTTTTCTGGCGGGTGTTCCAAAACATTCACAAACACAGGACTCGGACACCAGCTACCCTAAAGGCCTGAAAATATTTACACAGTTTGTATTGCTTCCACTGGTTACTATTTACCTGCTTATACTCTATGCGTATGGTGCTAAAATAGCCATCATGATGGAGCTTCCAAGAGGATGGGTTTCTTACCTTGTAATCGGGCTTTCGGTGGCAGGCATCCTGTCACTACTGCTTATTTGGCCCATCCGAAATGAAGAAGGGAATAACTGGATCAAAATTGCCGACCGGTGGTTTTACAGGGCACTGTATCCTTTGATTGTTCTGCTTGGCCTGGCCATTTACAAACGTGTATCGCAATATGGTATTACTGAAAACCGTTATTTTGTTTTGCTTATAGCACTTTGGCTGGCTACCGTGGCAACCTACTTTTTAATCAGCAGAACAAAAAACATCAAGGTAATTCCTGTGTCGCTTTGTATCGTTGCATTCCTGAGTTCCTTTGGTCCATGGGGTGCATTCAGCGTATCGGAACGCAGCCAGGTGAACCGGCTTGAAAAATTATTGATACAGGAAAATATATTAGTTGACGGAAAGATAATTCGCCCGGACTCTTTGCTCCGGAATGAGAACAGTGCGTCCATTTCTTCGCTTGTGCGCTACCTTGGCGAATACCATAGTTTTGAGACAATTCAGCCTTGGTTTAGCCAAAACCTTGACTCTCTGCTGGATTCGAAAACCCCGCATGACTACTCATACAAATATCATAAAAAAGAAATGGTGCTGGATTTAATGGGTGTTGGGAATTACCATGGCCGTTATGAAAGAAGTAACAGCTTTTACATTGTATCTGAATACCAGGATCAGGAAATGGCCACCAAGGTTACCGGATTCGACTACCACCAGAGCTTTCGACAACATTACAGAAGTGAGGAAAGAACTGATTATTATACTCCTATTAATTTTGGAAAAAATGTAATGCATATCAAAAATATTCATCAGCAACTGACATTTTACTTAAACGATAAGCAATTGACAAGTATAGACTTTGTAAGCTTTATAAAAACATTACAAAAATCCGGCAAGCATGAGTATAATAGTTACAAAGTTCCGCCAGAGCTCTTTGTTCTTCCGGTAGAAACTGATTCTTTGTTTATTCAACTAAATTTTAACTCTATATCAGGTGCTATAGAAGAAAACGATAGTATGAACATATACAATATCGATACCGATGTTTTAATAAAACATAAATAACATGCTTGAAGACATAAGAATTCCAAACGTTTTATTTATTGACGTAGAAACCGTTCCGGTAGTATATAAATATACCGACCTTGACGAAGACAAACGTAAACTCTGGGACACAAAGTTCAGATATGTTCAAACGGAGAGTCCGGAAAACCTGTATAAAAAAGCGGGCATTTATGCGGAATTCGCCAAAGTGATTTGCATTTCTGTCGGCTTTTTTCACTTTGAATCCTTTCGCGTAAAATCCTTTACAGGCGATGAAAAACAGCTGCTACACGACTTCTCAGTGTTACTGAATGAGCATTATCACAGTAAAAAGCACTTACTCTGCGCCCATAATGGTAAAGAGTTTGATTTTCCTTTTCTGTGCAGAAGGATGCTTATCAACGGCCTCCGGCTACCGAAGCTATTGAACATTGCAGGAAAAAAGCCCTGGGAAGTAAATCACCTGGACACCATGGAACTGTGGAAGTTTGGCGATTATAAAAGCTATACATCCCTGAACCTGCTTGCAAACATCTTTAACATTCCCACCCCAAAAGATGACATTGATGGAAGCGATGTAGCACGGGTGTACTGGGAAGAAAACAATATACAACGCATTGCCACTTATTGCCAGAAAGATGTAATAACTGTTGCACAGCTTTTGCTCCGTTTTAAAGGCGAACCGTTGATTGAAGAGAAGAATATTGTTTATACAGATATTGGTTAATGGTTAATGGTTATTGGTTATTGGTTATTGGTTAATAGTTATTGGTTAATAGTTATTGGTTAATAGTTATCTGTTAATAGTTATCTGTTAATAGTTATCTGTTAATAGTTATCTGTTAATAGTTATCTGTTAATAGTTATGGTTATTAAAAATGACCATCGAAAAAGTACGTTAATAATAGAAAATACTATAACTTCACGAACCCCATAACCAAATAACCAAATAACTAGTAACTAAACCAAAAACATGAAATTAAATTTTGTAATTATTCTTGCTGCGGCTCTTATTCCTATGGTATTAGGCTTTATCTGGTACAACCCAAAAGTATTTGGCAATGCCTGGAAAAATGCAGCTGGAGTAACGGATGAAAAAATGAAGGGCGCCAACATGGCGCTGATATTCGGATTATCGTTTGTTTTAAGTTTTTTACTTGCCATGTCGGTACAGTTTATGGTTATTCACCAGTGGAGCATTTATTCCATTCTTGCCAACGAGCCAGGCATAAAGGAAGAAGGTTCTGAGATAAACCTTTGGATAAAAGATTTTCTGGCTAAATACGGCAACAATTTTCGCACTTTCAAACATGGTGTATTTCACGGTGTTATGGCTGGCTTTACCATAGCATTGCCTATACTTGGTACCAATGCAATGTTTGAACGCAAAGGTTTTAAATACATTGCTATTAATGTTGGTTACTGGATTGTATGCCTTGCATTGATGGGCGGTGTTATCTGTGCCTTCGCTTAACCGCGACACATCCTCACAAACAGCTGATTGCCTGCACTTTGCAACAAAGCGCAGGCAATTCTTATTTCGTGTAGCCAATGTGGGGCCGGGGGATGTTTTCAAATAAATATTTCTGCAATTGTAACCTATTAAAATCGTAATTTTGCAGGGTTAAACCATCAAACATTTTTATACGATTATGACAGAGCAAATTGAGCACGTTCAATGCCTTATTATTGGCAGCGGACCTGCAGGATATACAGCAGCCATTTATGCTGCGCGCGCAGATATGAAACCCGTAATGTACCAGGGGTTACAACCTGGCGGGCAGCTTACCATTACCACTGAAGTGGAGAATTACCCGGGTTACCCGAAAGGAACCCACGGCCCGCAAATGATGGAAGATTTTAAAGCCCAGGCTGAGCGCTTTGGTACAGACATACGTTGGGGACTTGTTACTTCTGTTGATTTCAACGGGCCGGTCCACAAGGTGGTGGTTGATGAAAAAACAACGATAACTGCTGATGCAGTAATTATAGCCACAGGCGCTTCGGCAAAATGGCTGGGGCTTGAATCGGAGCAGCGTTTAAATGGCTTTGGTGTTTCTGCCTGTGCCGTGTGTGACGGCTTCTTTTTCAGGGGACAGGATGTGGCCATTGTTGGAGCAGGTGATACTGCTGCCGAAGAAGCTACCTACCTTGCCAAGCTTTGCAAAAAAGTATACATGATTGTGCGCAGGGACGAGATGCGCGCATCCAAAACCATGCAGCACCGTGTATTAAACACACCAAACATTGAAGTTATTTTCAATTCCGAAACCAAGGAAATACTGGGTGGAAAAACCGTAGAAGGCGCAATAATTGTAAACAACAAAGGAGAAGAGCGCAAGCTGGATGTTACCGGCTTTTTTGTTGCAATAGGCCATAAGCCCAACACCGATATTTTCAAAGGTTGGCTCAATATGGACGAAACCGGTTATATTAAAACTGTTCCAGGCACGAGCAAAACCAATATTCCGGGTGTATTTGCAACAGGTGATGCACAGGACAATGTGTACCGCCAGGCGGTTACTGCTGCAGGAAGCGGGTGCATGGGCGCATTAGATGCTGAGCGCTACCTTGTTGAAAAAGGCGCTCACTAAGGACAAAAAACAGTCTTTTGCCATTTCTCACAGATCGTATACTGTAAGAAATGGCATTTTCTTTGTTATTTAATGCCCGGATAAAGGAATTGTTCATCCTGTTTCATTTATACGAAATCGTTTGTTGCATTTGGTATATTCCTGCTTTTTTATACTTTTACGTACCCAATCATCCGTCACCAAAATCTGAAAATGAAAAAATTTATTCTGCTTTTTGCCTTTACAGGCTGCTTACAAATCATGTTTGCTCAGACCTTCAGCAAGGATGCTCCTCCGGCCAAATACAGTGCTGCAAAGGTTGTTGATCCTACTTATGGCATTACCATGTACGAGAAACTAAATGCCAAAACAGGCGGAGATTCTGTTCGTCACGACAGGAAAGGTTATGCCTGCCAGGAGTGGGTAACAGATATTTATGAAAGCGGTAAAATCCTGCACCGGGGGTATTATGAAGACGGACAGCTGAAAATCTATAAAAATTATTACGAGAATGGAACTGTTGAGCGTTCTTTCAAACAGGTTGATTTTAAACGTTGCAACATGCAGCTCTTTTACCCGGATGGTAAATTAAAATCCGAAATTACCTATTATGACGGAGCACCTCAGATATGGACCGACTACTATCCTAACGGGCAGATTGAGTACTACGAGGAAAATACCAAAGACATGGAATACCTTATTGCCCGTAAATCATACGCTGAAAATGGCAAACCACTGGAAATATTTGAACTGGTGGATGAGAAAAAGAAAAAATATACGAAAAAAGAATACGATGAAAATGGGACAGGTAAGTTAAGAGCGGAAGGCCCTATGCGTTACAGTGCATCCATGCTGGACTACCAGAAAGATGGCGTGTGGACGGTTTACGATGAAAAAGGCAGCTCCAGAAAAGAAAAATGGATAAAAGGAGAGGAAGTCAAGTAACCTCCTGAACTTCCGGGTAATAAAAAAGGCTTCTTTCGGTTTGAAAGAAGCCTTTTTTATTAAGGTAATTTTATGAACTTATGCTTTTTTCACGTTCACGGCATTTAAGCCTTTTTTACCTTCCTGAACGTCAAAAGTTACTTTATCGCCATCGCGTACTTGATCAACTAAACCTGTTACGTGCACAAATAGTTCCTGAGTTGCACCGTCTACTGTGATAAATCCAAAACCTTTTGCAGAATTAAAGAATTTTACTGTTCCTGTTTTCATTATAAATTAAATATTTTAAAAATTAATACTGCGGCAAATGTATGAAATTTAAATATCATACAACATAAAATTGTGCATTAATTATTTATTAACTCACAAATTATGTCTATGAAACCATTAAAAAAATCTATGAATTTTTGTTTTTAGAGGATACCTGGTCCACAAAAACAGCGTCAGATATGCAATCCGGGCAAATTTCACTCAATTTTGAGGTCTTTTATGTTCAATTGAAGGTTCACACGGCCGTTAAACTCATTTTCTTCGATAGCATAGCAGGCGCTGAGTGTTTTTTTGCGGAGCACATCGTCAAAGTGGTGGGCCTGTCCGTATGCAATGGAAGCAAAGCTGCCTTCCGGTTTTTGTGGCGGGTGGAGGTCCATTTTCAGGTGATTGTTACCAACAATACGAACAAAACCCTTGTCTGTCAACCCTTTAGTAATAAAAACGGGAGCCATATTGTCCGGCCCAAAAGGTTCAAACTGTTTTAAGATACGGCAGAATTTGGGTGTGATAGCTGCCAGGTCAAGCTCCGCATCTATCTCAATTTCAGGCACTAAGAGATGATCCTGAATAGTAGAACTCACGACTTCTTCAAAACGTTGCTGGAAAGCAGGTACATTTTCAAGCTTCAGGGTAAGTCCGGCAGCATATTTATGCCCCCCGAACTGCTCCAGCAAATCAGAACAGGCCTCAATGGCGTTGTATACATCAAAATCCTTCACAGAACGTGCAGAACCTGTTGCCTTGCCACCGGATTCGGTCAAAACGATGGTTGGGCGGTAATATTTTTCAATAAGCCGTGAAGCCACAATCCCAATCACACCTTTGTGCCAGTCGGTATGAAAGAGCACCGTAGACTTGCGCTTTTGCATTTCGGTATCCCCTTCAATCATGCTCATAGCATGTTGTGTAATAGTAAGATCCAGCGCCCTGCGTTCGGTATTGGTAGTGTTTATGTTTATACCCGATGTTTTGGCATGTTCGTGATTATCGGAAATGAGCAATGCCACTGCATTACGCCCGGTCTGTATCCTTCCGGCAGCATTAATACGAGGGCCAATAGTAAACACCAGCTCGTTTACACCAACCGTTTTCTTAATATTGGCCAGATCGAGTATGGATTTGATGCCTTTACGCGGGTTTTTATTTATTTCCTGCAGGCCGTAATAGCTCAGGATACGGTTTTCCCCAACTACAGGCACCAGGTCCGAAGCAATGGAAATTGCAGTTAAATCCAGGTACTCATTAAGCTCTTCAAAAGGAATATTATTTTTCTGGGCATAAGCCTGCACGAGCTTAAATCCAATTCCGCAACCGCATAGCTCATCAAATGGATAACTGCAGTCGCTGCGTTTGGGATCCAGAACAGCTACAGCATTGGGTAATGTTTCGCCCGGACGGTGGTGATCGCAAATAATAAAGTCAATACCCTTTTCGGTGGCGTAATCCACTTTATCGTTGGCTTTAATACCACAATCGAGCGCTATAATGAGCGTGAAATTGTTTTCTTTTGCAAAATCAATGCCCTGGAATGAAATGCCATAACCTTCGGCATAACGGTCGGGGATGTAATAATCTATGAGGCCTTCCCTACCTTTCAGGGCACTCTGCTTACGCAGAAAGGAATACACCAATGAAACGGCAGTGGTACCATCCACATCATAATCGCCATACACCAGTATTTTTTCATTGCTGCTGATGGCCTTCTCCAAACGGGCGATGGCTTTGTCCATATCTTTCATCAGGAAAGGATCGTGAAGATCGGAAAGTGAAGGACGGAAAAACCTGCGTGCTTCATCAAAAGTAGTGATGCCACGCTGAACCAAAAGGCTGGCCAGCACACGGTCGATGCCCAGTTCAGCCACCAGCCTGCTCACTATAGCTTCGTCACCCGCTGCTTTTATGCTCCACCTTTTTTCCATAGTGTAAATTTAAGCAATTCGGGGATTGTAGAGCGGATTGTTGATTTTTATTTGGAGCGTGTTTATGAATGGTAGGATAAATTGGCGAATAAGGGTATATTTAGGGGACGATTTGCTTTGTTGATGATAACACCAACAAAGGCATAAAAGGCAATATGATCGAAGAAAAAATATGACCGTGGTTAACTTGTTTGATAATTTTACAAGATCGATATCTTAAATATCCCGTTAAAAAAAAACAGAAGCAATGAATTCAATTCTACAAATCTGGGAGCGATTATCAAGAAACGGATTAAGAGATAATGAGGGCGTTTTCGAGCACCGCGAAGTTATTTTCTTAAACAAAATTCTTATTATATCCCCTATTGTAATTGCGTTGATTATTCCATTGGAAATTATCTTAAACGGCTTTCAGCTGGTTCCCTTGGAGGTTTCCCTCATCCTGTTGATACTTATTCCACTAATACTTCAGCGATACAGGTACTTTTGGGCAGCAAGGCTTTTCAGCTTTATTATTGGCAACTCATTTATTATAGTAGCTGGAATCCTTGTTGGAAAAGGGGTAAACAACCATATTGCCATGATACCACTCATGCTTTTTGGAATGATCATTTTCAAAAGCACAAGGGATAGAGTATTGGTGCTTTTTATTTCGGTTCTGTTTTATCTGACATTGTATTATTGCCTGGAAACTATTCCGCCCGTTTATAATGTAAGTCCGGAAAACAAGGAAAAATTCACGTTTATTTTTTACCTCATGACCCTTCTGCTCACGTTTTTATTAGGGTACTATTCCCTGGCTATTAACCGGGAATTCGAAAAACTCATCATCACCCAGAAAGAAGGCCTGGCAATTAAAAACAAGGAAATAACAGACTCTATCAATTATGCCAAACGTATCCAGAATGCAAAGCTCCCTAAGAAAGAAGAAATATACAACCTGTTACCGCAAAGCTTTGTTCTTTTTAAGCCAAAAGACATCGTGAGTGGTGATTTTTATTCCATTCACAAAACCCAAAACGAGATAATCATCGCTGCTGCGGATTGTACCGGGCATGGAGTGCCTGGGGCATTGATGAGCATGGTAGGCTCTGAACAGTTAAACAAAGCAGTGCTGCAAAGCACAAAGGTATCGGAAATACTGCAATTGCTAAACCAGGGGATTAAAAAGTCGTTGCGGCAGACAAGTGCCGGGGAATCAACCCGCGATGGTATGGACATTGCGCTCTGCTCTGTAAATACGAAGGAATGCGTTGTAACATTTGGAGGTGCAAACAGGCCTTTGTGGATAGTTCGTAGTGGCCAGGGCTCTATCGAAGAAGTTAAACCCACAAAAAATGCAATAGGCGGTTTAACAGAGCATCATTCGCAGTTTGAAAGCCATGAACTAAAATTACAACCGGGCGACAGCTTTTATATTTTTACTGACGGCTATCCGGACCAGTTCGGTGGGCAAATCGGCAAAAAATTAATGACAAAAAAGTTCAAGGAAATTCTGATCAGCGTTCAACACCTGCCGATGCCGGAACAGGAAAAGCACCTGGACCATTTTATTGAAAACTGGAAAGGAAAAACAGAACAAGTGGACGATATTTTGGTTATTGGTGTCCGACTATAACACAATACGAATGAACAGATATATTGTAAAAAAAGGACTTGTTGTTCTATTCGCTTTATGTTTTTTTAAAACGTTCTCGCAAACAAGTATCTTCCAGGACAAATTTTCAAAACTTTTTGACTGCACTATCACCCCAAAAACCAACATCAATTTTAAGGAATATTATGAAATTACTATTCGGCAATCGGTTGACCATTCCAATCCGAAAAGTAGGTTCAACCAGCGAATTTACATAGGGTTTCAGAATTTTAATGCCGCAACGGTAATGGTGACGGACGGGTATGCTATTGACTACGCGTCTCGATCAGATTATACGAATGAGCTTGCTAAAGAACTACGGGCAAACATTGTTGTGATAGAACACCGCTTCTTTGGCAAGTCTGTTCCTGACAGCATGGATTGGAAACTTTTAACGGTAAAACAGGCAGCTGATGATTACCATTTTATTAAATCCATACTTGAAAAACTATTAACCGGAAAATGGCTATGCACAGGAATAAGTAAAGGCGGACAAGCAGCCCTATCCTATAAGATGTATTATCCCGAGGATATGACAGGAGCGGTTGTATATGGTACTGCAGTAAAAAGTAAACAAGTCGCTTTTACCGATTCTATTTTATCAGATCTATCGCAAACCACTCCTGGAAAAAAAATAGGTGGCTTACAGCATTATTTGTTTAAACACAAAACCAGCCTACTACCCTATTTTGTTACATTTTGTGAGCAAAAGAACTTTGACTTCAGCCCCCTTGATCATGAAACAGTGTTCGATTTCCTGCTGCTTGAACTTCCCTTTTCATTTTGGCAAAACGGCAACAGTCCACAAGATATTCCTGACAGTACTGCTGCAACTTCCCATTTGTTGGGGTATTTAGTAAAAGTTGTCCATCCCCGCTTCTTCTCAGCACAAAACAAAAAAGAGCTTGAGCCCGCCTTTTATATGTTTTACCATGAACTTGGATACTATGAGTACCACACAGCTCCGTTTATAAAGTACCTCAAACAAAAAGAATATTCAAACAAACACTTCGCCCCTCAAAACATCGCTATTCAATTTGACAACAGCTACCAAAAAACCGTAAGTTCGTTTGTAAACAGTACCGATACTAAAAACGTTCTTTTTATATACGGCCAAAATGATCCATGGGCATTGCAAACAACAACACATAAAAATTCTTTTTGGGTTCAGGGAGGAAGTCACAAAAGCAGGATTGCAGATTTTTCAGCCGAACAGCAAACAGCCATTTATAATACAATAACAGGCTGGCTAAAATAGCGAGACAAAACAGGCTTGTTATTTTAAAGCTTTTGCATCATTACTCAGCATCCACCCTCAGCCAGCGCTTTTTAAAATACCCCTCATAAACAGAAACATTAACCTGTTTACCCAGATCGCGGTGTACCACAATATTGTTGTGTTTTACTGAAACCTGTTGTGTTGAGCCCTCCGGCTGAACAACAATAACATAATAGCCGGAAGAATTGCGGGAACCTGTATGATAATACGAATCAATAACAGCCGCTGTGGCTATAACAGGCTGTGAAGCATCCAGCTTTACATTACAAAACCGAATTATTCCGGAACATAGCATATAAATGCCACCTACCGCCATTGCTCCCAATACTACAAATGTTTTTAATGATGCTTTCCTCCTTCTCTGGTAAGGAGTGCGGCTGGCAAAAAAAAGTGGAATAGCATAAAAGCCAAAACAGACAACACTGTACTTCAAAATTACAGGAGTGAGACCATCAATGGGGGCACAAAAATCAGTAGGCTTGCCAAGGCTCAGATAAATGATAAATCCTACCACCAAAAGCAGCAAGGCAAGTAAGAGCATAACAAGAGGAAGATAGGATGTTTCGCCATCCTTTTCATTCTTCAGCTTTTGAAGTGTTTTATCAATTCTTACAGAAGGTTCACTGGAATCATCATACAAAACAGACTTATTAAAAACAAGAGCTGAAAAAGCGGCTTTTATTTTTGTGACATTTTCCCAACTATTCAGAGCAAACAAGCGATGTACTGAACCCTTCTTTGTATGAAGGCGAATATAGGTTTCCCTGCCGGATTTTGTTTTAAAATCGAGACGATCTATCCCCGACACATCTGCAATCCTTATATACTTTGTCTTTTTTAAATATTTACCAATTGCATCTTTCGGGATCAGTTCAATTTCTCCCTTTACCGGATCAATTACAATTTCCTCCAGGGGCAGGAAAACGGCAAAAATTAAACTGATAAGAATACCCAGCAGAACAAATACGCCATAGAGAACAGAGTTCCACAATGAGTTTTCTGAAAAGCCCCAAACAAAATAAACAACATGTGGGAGGAGAAGCGCAACCAGGTAAAATACTTTAAGCATATTCCTGCCGGAAGCTGCCGGCATAAATTTCAAAGTCGTGCCTTCCGCAGTAAACGTTACAGAGGAAAGGCCATTCCGCGAAAGCTCTTCAAATAACAAAACTGCCTCTTTTTTTGAAATTTCGCTCACTGTTTTTGGTTTGCGTTACTTATCATAAAGGATCTATTTCCTTTATAGCAAGGTATTGTTCCAGACTATTGAAATCAAATTCATTACCATTTAGCTCCCTGCACACATGCCGGCCCAGCACATCCACTCCAATGTATTTAAATTCTATCGGCTTCTGCTTTTCAAAAAAAACTTTGTAGCAATTACCAGGTTTAAATTCAGAAAGTTCCATAATACATTCACAAAGGTACTGTTAAATATTTTGTTTTGTCCTTATGCAAAAATCAGTATTTTCGACAACAAAACAAAAGTGCATTTGTCATGAACCTGGTCGACTTTCTGAAAACCGTTACTCCCATTGCTCCTGAAACAGAAGCGGCAGTAAACAGGGTGTTTAAAGCAGAAGAACTACCCAAAAATTACAAACTGCATGAGCAGGGTACTGTGTGCAACAAGTTGTTTTACATTGAAAGCGGCTTATCACGTACCTTTTATTACAACGAAGAGGGAAAAGATATTACGTACCGTTTTAATGAAGAAAATACCTTTACTGCATTAATAGAGAGTTATCTTAACCAAAAGCCTAGCTTTTATAGTATTGAGCTGCTGGAACCCGCAATAATTCATTCCGCTTCTTTTGCGGAGTTTGAAGTATTGCTTGATAACCACCCGGAACTAATGAAAGTAAACAGTCATGTTCTCCGCAATTTTCTTTTACAATCGAATGAGCGCATCATAGCTCTTCAGTTTCATAATGCCCATGAACGCTACAAAATTTTCGCAGATAAAAACCCCGGCCTGCTTCAAAGGGTTTCACTGGGGCACATTGCCTCCTATCTGGGCATTACGCAGGAAACATTAAGCCGAATCCGGTCCAGGTAATAAGTTCAGTAGTTCCACATTTTTTGATCAATGTCAAATTTTTTGTTGCATCGTGCAAGTACCTTTGTATTAAAATTCTTACACCACCATGAAAACAACAAAAAAAACAAGTCCCGGTGCAACCTGGCAACAAATACTGAAACACAAAGTTTCTTTTACCACTTCGGATCTTGAGCAGCTTTTATATGAGCCTGAAAACAGGCAGGAACTACATGTTGCCCTGCATCATAAAAAGCCACATTTCTGGAAATTTTTCAGGTAGCGGGTAAACAGATTCAAGGCCTGCAGAAAACTTTATAAAAACAAGTAATTTAGATGTAATTTTGTGAAACTGCTTGTTTTTTTACTGGTACTTATGGCTTTCACTGTGCACAAATTCAATGCTTCGCTCGATATTATTGGCATCAATCCTTTTGTATTTGTGCCTCAACAAATCCTGAACGCTATTTTCAAACAGGCAGGAAAAGACAAAGGGCACATACCGGTAACAGGAACCGTCAATAACAAGGCTTACAAACAAACATTAGTAAAATTCCAGGGAGAATGGCGATTGTACATCAATACCCTGATGCTTAAAGATTCACCCAAACGCATTGGTGAAACTCTGAAGCTAAGCATAACCTTTGACCCTTCCGACAGAACAATAAAGCCTCATCCTCTATTAACAAAGGCACTCAAAGCCAACCCAGAAGCCCAAAAGGTATTTGAGAAATTGCCTCCATCGCGACAGAAAGAAATTGTGCGGTACATTTCCTTTTTAAAAACAGAAGAAAGCATTACCCGTAATATTGCACGTACGATTGATTTTTTATTGGGCAACAACCGGTTTGTTGGACGCGACAAACCATAAAATCCCAATACATGAAATTCACGAACAACAAAACAGTACGAATTGGAAATTACTGAACGGAACATTATAATTTAATAAAGCTTAACACCATACATGAAACACTTTTTTATTCTTATGTCTACAGTTACGCTGCTCCTGGCCTCCTGCAATCAAATTAAAAAACATGAAACAACGATGACAACACCTAAAACTGACAGCCTTTATTTTAAAAGTGGTTACTCCAACGTAAACGGACTAAAGATGTATTATGAAATACACGGAGAAGGTAAACCTCTGGTTCTTATTCATGGCGGAGGTTCTACTGTACAAACCTCATTCGGAAGAATTATACCATTGCTTGCAAAACACCGGCAAATCATTGGTGTTGAACTGCAGGCCCATGGCCGAACAACTGATAGGGGCACAGACTTGTCATTTGAACAGGATGCGGAGGATGTGGCAACCCTTTTGAAAAACCTGGATGTAAAACAGGCAGATGTATTCGGCTTTAGTAATGGAGCCAATACCGCGCTGCAGATAGCCATCAGCTATCCGCAATTTGTGAACAAAGTGATTGCCGGCTCCCCGCTTTGCAAAAGGAATGGGGCTTTTCCGCAGTTCTGGGATTTTATGAAAAACGCCACCATTGATCAGATGCCGCAACAGTATAAAGATGAATACAAAAAAGTAGCACCCGATCCAAATCACCTTCAGACAATGCATGACAGATGTGTAAAGCGCATGGTAGAATTCAAGGACTGGCCCGATGAAAAAATTAAATCTGTAAAAGCTCCAACATTACTGATTTTTGCGGATAAAGATGTTGCAACACCCGAACATGCAGTTGAGCTGTATCGTTTAATCCCAAATTGCGAGCTGGCAATAATTCCTGGCGGACATGGGACGTATATTGGAGAAATTACCACCTTAACGGACACGATACAGGATAAAGACTTTGTTGTACCCATGATTGAAGGATTCTTAAACAAAAAATAGGTCATTCAACTGCCTGTTCATTACTCCAAAACAAAGAAACAGTAATTTCGTCCGTAATCAATTAACAACCCTCAAACTATGCAACAATTCAGAAAAAACATTATTGCCTTTGTGCTTTTCATGGCATCAGCAAGTGTATTCGCGCAGGTTCAGGTGCGCATTACCTTAAAAGATGACAATATTATATCCGGTACAGTACAACTGTCCAAAATAACCCTTGTTACTGATTATGGCAAGCTTGAGATCCCGGCAAAAAATGTTTCAGGTATACGACTTGGTGTAAAGCCTGAAGATGAGGAAAATGGTAAACCTATTGACATCGTTGAAATTGACAACACTTACTCTATGGCAGGACAAACCAATATTAAAACCCTGGATGTAAAAACAGATTATGGAATGCTGTCCATTCCGGGCGACAAAATAGAACGCATGGAGGTATATATGGTAACTGATGGTCAATCCACTTTTAAACTGATGGCTTCCAAGCACATCAGCAGCAATACTCCGGGAGGATGGCTCAACACCGGTATCATGCTTAAAAAAGGAGAACATTTTACGATTACTGCTAACGGACAGGTTGTGTTTGCAAGCTTATCGGGAGCGAAGTATACACCGGATGGAAAAGTGGCCGGAACATCTGCTTCCAATTATGATTATCCTACAGTAGAAAGCGGTGATAACGCTTATCCGAACTATGGCAATGTAGTGTACAAAATTGGCGAACAAGGTACTATGCTAAAAGCCGGGGATAAATTTTCAGGAACATCACCCGACTATGGTGTTTTATACCTTTCTATTTACGAAGTAATGTTTAACCCTGCCAATACGGGAAGCTATATTGTAAAAGTAGAGCGTAAGTAATTCAGCCCCCCTTTATGAACAAATATTTTTTACTATTATTCGTGACAACCCTTTGGGGATGTTCTCCCGGTTCACAAAAAAATTCAGATGCAATTGCTGAGACCGATTCCGGACGAAGCTTTAAACAAGGGAATATAGAAGTAACGGACGAATCAAAATATGCAGCTTCATTTATTGATGATCTGGTTGCCGCCAAATACGAGCAACCTGTTAAACTTACAGGTGATTACTTGATTGCGGGCACCGATACAATAAGCTTTCCGACAGATTTGGCTTTGAATAAACTAACAATTTTTGTTGGCAATCAGGACAACAGACATTATACACTCGAAATAACGCGTATTAACAATACAAGTGTGGATTTTAAGTTTGAGCTTACTGATAATGATAAAACACTATATTCTCAAGCTGGTGAAGCTACGTTGGGAGCGCTATTTTTCCTCGGGGCAGAATCTGATGAAGACGAAAACCAGGAAGCCTATGAAGTAATCCAATACACGATGAATGATTCTGCAAGCAATTGCTTTTTTTCAGCACGCGTGGAAACTGGCGCTGCAAAAGGAAAGCAAAGAGCGAAGGTAAGCTATGGCTGCAACGATACTTCAAAACCTGCATTAGCATTGGAGGAAGGCCCGGTTTTAAAAGCGCAATAATTTAGTCCTTTATTGCTTCATTCTTTTCTGCTAAAAAAGGAAAAGCAATGATGGATATTTCAACTACTACTTTTTTGCCTTCCCGGGATTAGACAGCCTGCTCTCCCTTTTTACAATATCTGCCAGTGAAGTATTTGCAAGTACGCTCAATGTTGCGTCCCGTGCATCTTTCATCACATCACGTACTCCACAGGTAACTTCATCTTTACATTCGGCACAACGCTCATAAAAATTAAGGCTCACACAGGTGGTAAGTGCAATAGGCCCATCTGTTAAACGTATAACAGAGCTGAGCATAATATCCTTGGGCTCCTTCAGCAAATAATAGCCTCCGTTAACTCCGAGCTTACTACCAAGAATGCCCTGCTTGCGAAGTTCAAGTAATATTGCCTCCAGGAATTTATGTGGAATATTTTCTTCTGCTGATATCTGGGAAATACGCATGGGCCATCCGGTTTCATAACGCTTTGCCAGTACCACCAAAGCCTTTAAGGCATATTTTGTTCTTTTCGACAGCATATTTCGGTTAAATCATTGCGAATATACAAAAGTCTACCAAAATAGTAGGATTTTGTTCTCAAATTGTCTTTTATTGCCTTTTGCGTATAGCAAAACCCTTATGTATAAAACAAAAAAGTCCCGTCAAAACGGGACTTTTTTGTAATCAATCATTGGACTGTTAGTGCATCAACGTTGCAAGTTCAGTAAGGCTGATCATTTTGCCCGGCAATACTGCTTCCAGCTCTTTCATGCATTTTTCCTGTGCAGGAGATAATGTATCCAGCTCAACACCTAATTGCTTTAAGTGCATTGTAGCCGCTTTTACACCAATACCATAAGGCATACGGTGGATCATTGGTTTGTAGTTCTTATTGTTTTTGTAAAACTCCATAATCGCCATCAGCTGAATAGTGAAACAAGCTGACATTACAAAAGAAGAATAACCAGTAGCAGAAGCCATGTTTACAGCCATACCTTCGCCCAATACCATAATGGATTTACCACCAATCTTGTACATGTCCACCATTGGTTTCATGGTAACTTTTGATTTACCGTGTGTTTTGTTCAACCACATCATATCAATTTCACAATCGTAGTCGCTCATATTACAAACAACACAATTGTTCTTCATCATTTTGAAATGCCTTTCAGTAATCACATCACGGTTTTCAGTAGCAGTTACAATGATATCTGCCATTTTGCAGGCATCTTCCATTTTCATAACCATACAACCATCCATACACGCCTGCATTGCGCAGAAAGGATCAATTTCTGTAACAATCACACGTGCGCCAGCCATGCGCATAGCATCCGCACAGGCTTTACCCAAATCACCGTAACCGGCAACTACACATACCTTACCGGAAATCATCATTCCTGTTAAGTTACGTAAGGATGCAGTTAATGACTCCATTGTTCCGTAACGGTAGTCAATTTTTGCTTCACGAGGTGAAGTATTCATGTTCATAACCGGCATCATTAATTTTTTGTCAGCCATCATCATTTTGTTCATCATCTGCATCCCCTTTAATGAATCCATGCAGCAGCCCATCATGTGTTTCATCGCCTTTGGATGTTTTTCCATCATGCGCTCCGTCATCATGCCGTTGCAATCCATCATCATGTTCACTGGCATTTTCATGTCTTCATCCATAAAGCAGCACATATCCATGCACATTGCCATATCGTCCATGCTCATTCCTTTAACACCAAATGTAGGAATGCCCATCATGTTCATTGCCGCAGCAGCCTCTTCATGAGTGGAGTTTGTATTGCATGCACATACACGTACTTCAGCACCCATCATCATCATGGTTTTCATCATCACAGCCGTTTGAACGGTAATGTGCATAGAGCAGGCCATTTTCATGCCTTTCAACGGTTTTGATTCACAATACATTTCACGCATTGCCATCATGCCCGGCATTTCCATTTCTGCCATCTTAATCTCATTCATTCCAATCATTGCCATCTGCATGTTCATCATTACTGGCATTTCAACACCTTTTGCCATATACATGCAATCGCACATCATGCACATGCAGTTACCTACCATGCACATACACTTCATCATATCGGCACACATCATCATGGAATGATCCATTTTTTTGGTCATCATCATCATTTCCATGTCCATGTGCATCATGCATATTTTCTGCATCATGTTCATACACATCATCATGTCCATGTCTTTCTTCATCATGCCTTCCATCTCTTTCATACACATCATCATGTCATCCATCATGCGCTTCATAGAAGCACCTTTTGCTGACTTCATCATTTTCATGCAATCCATCATCATCATGTGCATGCATTTCATCATCATGTGCATGCAGTTTTTCATCATTTTAGTTCCTGCATCCATCATGTTCATGTCGCGCATCATGCTCATGCTCTGTTTACACATATCCATGCACTCCATCATCATTTTTGAACACTCGTTCATTTTCATGGATTTCATGGAATGCATACAATCCATCATGGTATTATTGCACATTTCCATTTTAGACATGCATGTCATCATGTCCATTTCTTTGGTCATTGTTTTCATTAAAAGAATATGATTTATTAAGGTTTAGTTATGCACTTATAATTTCGGTTCCAATGTTACGGAAAGACGGAACGTGATTATAACTTAAAGACGAATAATTGTTTTTTATCGACAAATGACAAATAAATCCTCCTGAAAAAATGCGCGAGAAATCCCTAATACCCCGATAGGGATTCCCAGAAACTGATAATAAAAGTATAGTTAAAACAAACAAAAGGCGCTTTTCTACCTTAATTTTACGGACTAAGAAAGTGTACCCGATGCGTGAACGCCTTTTCAGAAGAAATTATTTTAAGTCAAGGGAATATTATCCCGCATCGCGTGTACGACTTGTACATAGCGGGAAAGATTATTTCGACACACTTGAAGACGTTATCGCTTCTGCAAAGCACACCATCCACCTCCAAACGTATATTTTTGAGGAGGATGCTATCGGCAAACGCATTGCAAATGCTCTGAAAGCGGCTTCCCTGCGTGGAGTTTCAATTGCACTGCTGCTGGATGGCTTTGGCTCCAAGGCTTTATCTCATAAATTTGTTCAGGAACTCCGAAATACCGGTATCGACATTCGATTTTTTGCTCCTTTTTTCTCCACTCAAAGCATTTACCTGGGCCGAAGGATGCACCATAAAATAGTTGTAGTGGATAAAAGTGTTGCTCTTATTGGCGGAATTAATATTGCCGACAAATATCATGGCTCTGAAACTGAGGAACCGTGGCTGGATTATGCCATACTGCTGCAAGGAAGTGTATGCGGGGAGCTTGAACTATTGTGCCATAATATGTACGGTATCCGCAACAGGCTCAAAAGAATAAGGGCACAACGTTTCCTAAAAAAACAAATCGCACCCATACAGGATGATGATGAACGTATTCTGGTAAAAATAAAACAAAACGACAGGCTAAAAGGTAAAAACCAAATCAGCCGGAGCTATATAAGGGCCATAAGAAATGCACACACCAGCATATACATCACCGGAAGCTATTTTTTACCCGGTACAAAACTGAGAAAAGCCCTTGTGGCTGCATCAAAAAGGGGGGTAGAAGTAAATCTTATTTTAGCAGGAGTTTCTGATGTTCCTATGTTTCAGGCTGCCACAACCTGGCTTTACGATTTTTTATTCAGACATGGAATAAAAATTTACGAGTGGAAAAAATCCGTTTTGCATGGTAAAATAGCAGTGATAGATGATAACTGGTCAACAGTGGGCTCCTTTAACCTGAATCACTTAAGTGCTTATGGCAGTATAGAACTAAACATAGATGTGCCGGACGAAGTCTTTGTAAGGGATTTTAAAGAACACCTTCAATCCATTATTGAAAGCGATTGCGAACAGGCCTTTCCCGAAAAGCAGAACCGGAAATGGACTGCCAGACTAGGGCGCTGGTTTGCTTACCAGTTTACACGTACCTTTATAAAGATAATGGTGGTTTTCCCTTATGTGAATCCGTTCAAAAAATTCGAATAGCACTTTTTGATTAACGATCAATATAACCCTTAAATTGCTATTTTCAACGAAATAATTAAGTGGGTAATGTTCATCGTTACTATCTTTCATAATAAAACAATCTTTATTATGAAAGTACAGGAAGTAGTTACCATTTTTTCAGATATTCCAAATGATGCCACAATGAAGACCTATCCAGAACTGGAAGAATGGTTTAATAAAGGAATGTATGTTGAAAGTTTCACACAAACTCAGTCGGGTGAAACAGGAAAATACGTAATTACCTTCCTTCTCAGGTATTACAATACAAATATAGCTCCTTAAATATTGGACCCTTGAAGCTGTGTTTGAATAAGTGGAATATAAATATCAAATGCTGCACCTTTATTTACTTCACCTGAAGCTATAATAACACCGTTGTGATTCTCTACAATGCGTTTGCAAATAGCAAGGCCCATTCCAGTACCATCAAATTTATCATGTGTATGCAGGCGCTGGAATACCTCAAAAATCTTATCCTTATATGCATTATCAAAACCAATACCATTGTCTGAAAGCGTGATATGGCAATAATGAACATTCGGCAACAGCTTTTCTTTGTTTAACTTACCTGCCAGCACAATCTCGCTGCTGATTTTTATCAGCGGTGCTTTATCCTTTTGTGAAAACTTTAAAGAGTTACCAATCAGGTTAAAAAAAAGCTGTCGGAACTGGAAAGGTATAATACTCACCTCGCATAACTTGCCAACCTTTATTTTACCCTTTTTTTGTAGCAAAACCTCCTCAAAATCGCTTTCCACTTCCTTTAAAAGCAAATTTAAGTCGGTGTTTTCAAATTTACGTTCAATATTTTTGGCACGGGAATAAGCCAGCAAATCTTCAATAAGCGCCTGCATCCTTTTTGCTGTATCATATGTTTGCTGCAGGTATTTCTTACCGTCCTCGGATAGATTTTTCTTTTCCTCATCCAGCAAAACGGTTACAAAATTTTTGATTTTTCGAAGGGGCTCCTGTAAATCATGGCTTGAAACATAAGTAAACGAAGTTAAATCTTTATTTACACTTTCGAGTTCTTTATTTTTCCTGTCGAGCTGCTTGGTTCTCCTTTTCACTGCCTTTTCCAACTCCTCTTTGTCAGACTTATATACTTTTATGTCTTTGTGCAACAGTTCCTTTTCCCGCATAAAATGGAGGGTACGTTCAGTAATATCCTCAATAGCAAGTAAAATCAATTGTTTTCGATGTGTTTTCTGAATAATACGGTGTGCATTAAACAGCATTGTTTTTTCATTGACACCTGAAAATTTATTTGTGATTTCTATATTCTTAAAATCTCTATTGTGTGAAAGAATACCATTTAGTAATTCACGCAGTTTTGGTACATTCCATTGCTGATTATTCAATTCAAACAGCGACACTCCTTCCGTTTCATCCTTATTCAGAAGAAATTTTTTATAAAACGATTCATTAGCTGACTTTACGACAAGATTGTTATCCAGTATAAGCATTGGCTCATGTATAGTGGCTATTATAGCTTCAGAATACAAATAAGATTCGTTTAAAAGTTCATTACGCATTTGCAACTCCTGGTTAGTGGAAGTAAGCTCTTCATTAGCAGCTTCAATCTCTTCCTTTGAGGTTTCAAGTTCTTCATTCAAAGTTTGAAATTCTTCATTGGTAGAAACCACCTCTTCATTCGCCCGTTGTAATTTTTCGTATGCAGCTTCCTGTGCCTCAAGCACAGCCTGCATTTCCGCACGGGTAGTTTGCAACTCTTCTTTCAGCTTCTTTATTCTCCGGTTGGTTTGAACCATAGCTCCTTGCCTATCGCTGGCCTGCTCAATTTTGTCCTGAGCAATAAAAACAATAAGCAGCAAGGGTTCATTCCAGTCTATTTTAAGAGGGTATACTTCTATAGCTATTACCTTGGGTATTGGCCCGCCTTTTAATTCAACATCGGGCCTGCGAACCATCTGCTTCGTTTTAAATGCTTTATTGATGGCGCTTCGCAATTCAAAAGTCAACTCCGGGTCAGCCATTTTTAAAATGTTTAAACTCGCATTCCCTGATGAATGAGACAAGTAAAAAGACGTGGCTCCCCTGAATTTGAGGATTTCCATATCCTTATTAATAACAACACAGGCTGGTGTATACTGCGATAAAAGAACTGTATCAATTACATCATCCAGTTCTTTCGAAACAATAACCGTTTTCTTTTTATCAATAATTTTTGTTTGAATTCCCACAGCCGGTGCCTTCATATAATAAGGCGACAATTCAGGAATTTTCCTCGCACCGGTGCTTTTTTTCCTCGAATAGATTTTAAACTTAGAATTTACAGTTGTAAAAAACTGGGATGTTGTACCTATGGATTCTGATTTGCCTAGCATCAGGTAGCCCTTATCCCCCAAACCAAAACTTAGGGTAGCAAGAATTCTTTTTTGTGCAGCAGTATCGAAATAAATAAGCAGGTTGCGGCAACTGATAAAATCCATACGTGAAAAAGGTGGATCCCGCAGAATATTGTGAGATGCAAACACACACATTTCACGAATTCTTTTTGCTACACGATAGCAATTACCGGCCTTTTTGAAAAAACGCTTTAAACGATCGCTGGTAATAGAGTCTATTTCATTTTGCGAATATTCCCCGATACGTGCATCCCGGATGGCCTGATCACTGAGATCGGTGGCAAAGATTTGAACTGGTACTTTAAGCTGATTTTCATCCTGCAGCTCGGCAACCAGCATTGCAATGGAATATGCTTCCTCTCCTGTAGAGCACGCTGCCACCCATATTCTCAAACTTTGTCCATCGGCCTTACTTTTAATCAGCTTGGGCAAAAAACGGCTTTTTAAATACCTAAAAGTTTCCTTATCTCTGAAAAAGCTGGTAACATTAATAAGCAGGTCCTTATAAAGCAAGGTAACCTCCTTTTTGTCCTCAAGTAGCCGCTTTATGTATTGTTTTAATGATTTGGCTCCACAGTGCAGCATCCTGTAGTTCAAACGCCTTTTAATAGTTGGCAGTTTATAATGTCCGAAATCCACCCCGGTTTCTTTGTTCAAAATTTCAAAAATAATTTTTAAGTCGGGAGCGTTATCTATTATGCCGGTATGTTTTATATCCGACATAATTGTTTCTTTTTCAAAATTATTCTGACTGAAACGGATCAACTTACGGGAAATTTCAAGGGGGGAAAGCACAAAATCAACTACGCCTTCTTCAATTGCCGAAACTGGCATACTATTATTCTTAGCAGAATTATCTTGTGCAAAAGTAAGCCCACCTGCTTTTTTTATTGCCCTAAGGCCTTGTGTGCCATCAGAAGCATTTCCGGATAAAACCACACCAATAACATCCCCTTTATAATTTTTGGCAAGAGAAGAAAAAAAAGCATCTATTGGCAGGTAAGGCAATTTTTTATCATTGCGCAATACCAGCTTTATTTTGCCTTCTATAACCGACATTTCCTTGTTAGGAACGCATACGTACAAACAATTCCGTTTTACAGTCAATCCGTTCTTTACTTCCAGCACCTTCAGCTTTAATGATTTTGCTAAAAGTACCGGAAGGCTGCTCACGTGGTCCGGGCTAAGATGCTGTATGTAAAAAAATGCCATACCCGTATCTTCAGGTATATGTTTCATTAATTGTATAACTGCTTCAAGCCCTCCGGCAGAAGCCCCAATTGCAACAATTGGAAATAAACCGCTTTCTTTTTTAAATACAGCACGTGTTTTTTCACCGCCACCCGAAGCTTTTTTGAGCATAATAAAATAAACATTAAGGTTAAATCTCTACAGGGCTAACAATGAATTCCCTACGTGATGGCCGCAAAAACTTACTTACTTACTTTCATCAGGGTAAGTAATTGCAACAGTACCCTTTTTAGTTCAGTGAGATCCGCTTTACGTACGTAATAATGCGCCCCTTTTTCATACAATAAATCTGCAATATCTTCATGCAGTGACGTTGAATAAATCACCACAGGAATGTGTTTCAGCCTGTCATCACTTTTTATTTCAGTAATACTTTCCATCCCGTTTTTACGCGGCATATTGAGATCAAGAAAAATGACATCCGGAAAATTTTCTTTCTTTTTTTTCAGATAAGCCATCACCTGTTCCCCATCTTCAACTGTTTCAAGGACGGTATGAACCGGTATATTTTTCAGGGCTTTATCAAAGAAAAAACGATCATCTTTATCATCGTCCGCAAGAAGTATGTGAATGGGAGCTAAATGTGTTTTCTTTGACATTCTCGGGTGATTTAAAGGGTGAAACTATTTAACACTTCTCTTATCAAAAAAGAAGCCACACCCTTTCTACGCGCCATCAAACACAAGCGGATATACTGCCAAAAGAATAGATTACTTTGCAAATATTGTATAAAGATATGCCTTTTTAACTCATTTGGCTCTTTAATTTACAACCATAGGGCATTCCATTACCTATAAAGTGTAAAAACAAGCTTGATACTGCATATTTACGCTGAAAGGACGAGTTTGACTTCAAAAAAACAAATGCTCTATAAAGCATTTAAAGGGGCTTGAATTTTGTATTTTGATATCTCGTAAACGTATAGAAACATAACAATAAACTAATTATTAATCGTCAAAACTCTGGACAAGCTGACTTATATCTGTCCCAACTTTGGGTTATTAATGCAGAAAAGGTTAAACAAGCCGCCTTTTAAAATCACAACTTATTGATAATCAATAAGTTGGCAAAATAATTGTATATTTATAACAGAGTAATGGAAGAAAATTTAGGAAAAGTTCAAGAGACAAGAATCAAAGTCCTCAATCCCAATAAACAACCGCTGACGGTTGAGATATTAAAAAGCCTGTTACGTAAGGAAATGAGTGATGAAGAAGGACAAGAAATAGTTTTAGCAATAAAAAAACTTGTAAGTATAATAGTGGATTACCAGTATGAACAAGAATTAAAAGAAAAGAACGAAACCGATTACGATTTAAAACAAGCAGCATGAACATACAACAGCAAAAAGTCCTTGACCAGACATTCGGAAGGTTTAGCCGGACTACAATCAAAAAAGTAGATTCTAAACTTGTCGTTAAGTACACCAGGGTTTCTGGAGGTAAACAAATGCTTAATGATTCAATAGAAAATCAGAATAAGTCTATTGATGAATTTGCAAAAAAATTCAATTTGGAAATAGTTGCTACGTTTGGCGATACACATGAAAGCGCGAAAACCGATGACCGCAAGGAATTCATGCGTATGATTGATTTTTGTAAGCGAAGCAGAGGAAAAATAAGCACGATCCTTGTTTATAAGATGACACGGTTTAGCCGTACAGGAGGTAAAGCTATTTCCATTGCCGATGAATTACGAAACAAATACGGTATTCATATCATAGCGGTAAGTGAGCCTATGGACACTTCCAATCCTAATGGTGTTTTGTTTCAGGAAATGCAATTGATCTTTGCTAAATGGGATAATGTACAAGGCAACAGGTTACTTCTGCCGGAATGAAGTCTAAATATAACAAAGGAGAATGGTTAAGCAATCCACCGCAGGGCTATGATATTGTCCGTACTAACGGTGAACGTAAGATTGTTTTAAATGAACAAGGCAAAAAGCTAAAAAAGGCTTGGGAATGGAAGCTCAAAGGAATGAAAAATGAGGAAATAGTCGTGAAGTTGGAGAAACTTGGAGTGAAAATGTATAAACAACAGATTTATAAAATTTTTAAAAACCCATTTTATTGTGGGCTGATAGCGCATGGTATGTTGGATGGCAAGGTTGTAGAGGGAAAACACGAGAAAATGGTTAGCCAAGAGGTGTTTTTCCAAATCCATAAAATCAGAGAAAGTTCAACTAGATTTGCCGTACCTCATAAAAAAGAAAATGAAGCTATTCCTTTAAAGGTATTTATAAGTTGCGCAGATTGCGGAGAACCAATGACAGGGTATATAGTAAAGAAAAAGAACTTATATTATTACAAATGCCGTAAAAAAGGATGTAAATGCAATAAAAGTGCAAAGGATATGCACAAATACTTTCTGGAAGAACTTGCCAAATATTCTGTTAAAAAAGATTTAATGACTGCAATAGCTTTTGAATTGGAACATGCTTATTACGAAAAGAATAAAGATAATTCGGATAAAGAAAAAGAATTTTCCAAACAACTGAATGAAGTAAAAGCAAATATAGAAATCCTCGATAAAAAGTTCTATATAAAGGAAGAAATGACTAAAGAAAAATACACGAAAATGGTCTTTGAATTAGAGGAGCAGGAAGCTAAAATTATAAAAGAATTGGAGCAATGTTCCCATTCCATTTCGAACCTTAATGAGAAAATAGTAGAAGCTGCGGAGTTATGTCTAAAACTCCCTGAAATATGGGAAAACGGAAGTTTTTCTACGAAAGAAGAACTTCAAAAACTGATATTTCCGGAAGGATTGGCTTACGACAAGAAATTACAGGCATTTCGAACCGGAAAAGTTAATGAAGCAATCGTTGAAATCGCCCGTCTATCGGGTGATTTGTCTAAAATGACGAAGGGACTTAAAGTTCCTAAAAACTCTAAGTCCCTTCTTGCGGTGAGAGAGGGATTCGAACCCTCGGTACCGGTTGCCCAGTACGACAGTTTAGCAAACTGTTCCTTTCGGCCTCTCAGGCATCTCACCCACACCTTTTTTCAAGGGACTGCGAAGGTAGCAAAAAATAATTTATTTCAAAAGCAAAAAATCAAAAAAACGAATTGCTTTTTTATATAAAATCACTGTATTTGTAGCTTTAAAATGGTTATAATCAGGCTGGAATGGTATATTTGTTCTCTGTTAGTGACAGGTTATATGGTGTTGATAATCAAACAGAAAGCCAAGCCTGGTCTTTTGAATTTTAACTTTTGAATTTCAACTTGAAATGAACGTACATTTAATAGCCATTGGAGGGAGTGCAATGCATAATATGGCCATTGCCATGCATAAAAAAGGGTTTAAAGTTACAGGGTCAGATGATGAGATTTTTGAACCCTCAAAGAGCCGTCTGGCGAAGCTGAATTTATTGCCGGCTAAAGAAGGTTGGGATGTAAATAATATACATACAGAACTGGATGCGGTTATTTTAGGTATGCACGCACGGGCAGATAATCCGGAATTGTTAAAAGCACAGGAATTGGGGCTTAAAATCTATTCCTACCCCGAATATGTGTATGAGCAAACCAAAGATAAAACACGTATTGTAATTGGCGGAAGCCATGGTAAAACTACTATTACTGCTATGATATTGCACGTGCTTAATTTTCATAAAGTGGATTGCGATTACCTGGTGGGAGCCCAGCTGCATGGTTTTGATACAATGGTGAAGCTTACCAAAGAAGCTAAAATTGCTGTGATAGAAGGAGATGAGTATCTTTCGTCACCCATTGACAGAAGGCCTAAATTCCATTTGTACAAACCAAATATTGCCATTATCAGCGGTATTGCATGGGATCATATCAATGTGTTTCCAACGTTTGATAATTATGTGGAGCAGTTCCGCATTTTCACTGATTTAATTGAACCTGCCGGAAGTCTCGTATATTGTGAATTGGATGAAGAGGTGAAAAAGGTAGGAGACAAAGCACGAGCTGATATTAAAAAATTTCCTTATGGTATACCAAATTATACCATTGAAAACGGAACTACTTATTTGTTGGTAGATTCGAAAAAAATTCCATTGCAGGTATTTGGCGAACACAATTTAATGAACCTGACGGCTGCCCGTTTGTGCTGTAGTCAGGTGGGTATAAGCGATACGCAATTTTATGAGGCGATACAATCCTTTACTGGTGCGGCAAAACGCCTGGAATTAATCAAAAAAAATAACGTTACAGCGGTATACAAGGATTTTGCGCATTCTCCTTCAAAGTTAAAGGCTACTACACAGGCTGTAAAAAAACAATTTCCCGATCGCAAGCTGATTGCTTGCATGGAACTGCATACATTCAGTAGTTTGAACGAAAATTTTTTAAAAGAATATGACGGTGCCATGGCACTTGCAGACGAAGCCTTTGTATACTTCAATCCTCATACCATTGAACATAAAAAGTTGAAACCGATTACTGAAGCTCAGGTAAAACAAGCCTTTGGTGGCAATAACATAAAAGTATATACCGATTCAAAAGAGTTGTTGAACGATTTGCTAAAAAAAGATTTTACTACCAAAAATCTACTGATGATGAGCTCCGGAAATTTTGACGGTATTGATTTTAAAGAACTTGGTGAGAAAATTGTAGGGTAATTAACGAATCATTTAAAATTACATTTTATGAAAAAATTATTTTTATTTATGTCCCTGGCTGTAGCAGCTGCCAGCTACGGACAAAAGGACAAAACCTACTATTCACTTTCAGATGCTCAGAAAAATCCTTCTAAGGTATATATTCTGAACCTGGCCAATTCTCAGCTGAAGGAAATACCGAAGGACATTACCCTGTTTACTAATCTTAGGGAATTGAATGTGAGCGGTAACCAGATTACGGCAGTACCGGAAAATATTGGTGAACTTGCTGAGCTTACCAGGCTGGATATAAGCAAGAACCAGGTGACTAAACTTCCTGAAAGTATTGGTAAGCTGGCGAATTTGCAGCAGCTTATTCTGACAAAAAATAAACTGACTGCACTTCCTGAAAGTATTGGTAAGCTTGTAAATATGCAGGAGCTTGCTGCGGGGAATAACCGTTTAGCATCAGTTCCCGAAAGTATTGGTAAAATGGTACTTTTGCAATCGCTGTATTTAAATAACAATACGCTTACAACATTGCCGGAAGGTTTGGGTAAGCTGAAAAGTCTTACTGTACTTGAATTGCAGAACAACGAACTTATTTCCCTTCCTAAAAGTATTATTCGTCTGAAGCTTTTAGAGACAATGAATATTTCAAACAATGCCGATTTGGTTATTGCTAATGAGCAGCAGCGGTTCGTGAAAAAGTATACCGGTGAGGATCCAAAAGAAAAGCCAAAGAAATAAGCTCTTTTAAATCAAAAGGGAAAAAGTCAAAATTCAAAAGCGGGTTATCCCGCTTTTTTAATTCGCCTGGAACGATTGCAAATTCTTTTTGCGGAGTATAGCACTTGCCGCTAATGACATCAGCAGACCGATAATCAAGGTTTGCATAAACACCCGGAAAGAACTGAAATAGCTGGTAACAAATTCTATATTTTTCGGAATGTCTTCTTCTTTTACCTTGGCTGCCATCATCGATTTTTTTGTTTCACTCACAAAATAATCAATTGCATCAGGTACAATGAATTTATAATAGGTATAATTGAATATTGCTATTATCAGTGCCAATACTATACTATAAAGTACACCGCATTTCAATGCATCTTTAAATTCAATAAATCCATTGTTAGTCTTGCGTTCAAGGTAAGTGGAGGCCGGAATACCTGCCAGTAATAACAGCAGGGTAACATAGTAACGGTACTGTTCCACATTGAATGAATAATAATTCTCCGAGCGGGCAATCAAATACCAAGCGATACAGTTAATAATACCTGCAGCTATACCTAACTTTACATTTATACCAATCTTCATACTCCAAATAATGAACCTTTACTAATAACAAATTAAATTGCCTACTGCAAAATTGACAAATTGCTAATTAGACTTATCCGTTCATTGAAATTAAAAACTCTTCATTTGTTTGAGAATTTTTCATCCTGTCTTTCATAAACTCCATTGCTTCTATCGGGTTCATATCAGAAAGGTGCTTACGCAGGATCCAAACACGTTGCAAGGTGTCTTTGTCCACTAACAAGTCATCTCTACGTGTACTCGAAGCAACAATGTCAATTGCAGGGTAAATACGTTTGTTGGCAATTTTACGATCCAGCTGAATCTCGGAGTTACCGGTACCTTTAAACTCTTCAAAGATAACCTCATCCATTTTGGAGCCTGTTTCAGTAAGCGCAGTAGCAATAATGGTAAGTGATCCGCCACCTTCAATTTTACGGGCAGCACCAAAGAATCGTTTTGGCTTGTGTAAAGCGTTTGCATCCACACCACCGCTCAACACCTTTCCTGATGCAGGTTGTACGGTGTTGTACGCACGGGCCAGACGTGTAATGGAATCCAGGAGGATACATACATCATGTCCGCACTCTACCATGCGTTTTGCTTTTTCAAGAACAATATTTGCAATTTTTACGTGACGGTCAGCGGGCTCATCAAATGTAGACGCAATAACTTCCGCTTTTACACTGCGGGCCATATCCGTAACCTCTTCCGGGCGCTCATCAATCAAAAGAATAATCAGATACGTTTCCGGATGGTTGGCCGCAATGGCATTTGCAATGTCTTTTAATAAAACTGTTTTACCTGTTTTCGGCTGTGCAACAATCAAGGCACGCTGCCCTTTACCAATGGGGGTAATGAGGTCAACAATACGCGAAGAAAAATTTTGCTGCGGATGCCCGGTTAAATGAAATTTCTCATAAGGGAAAAGCGGTGTAAGATAATCAAAAGGTACGCGATCACGCACAAATGCAGGCTCACGCCCATTTATTTTTTCAACCTTGATAAGTGGAAAATATTTTTCTCCTTCTTTTGGCGGACGGATGCTGCCACGAACGGTATCACCGGTTTTCAGACCAAACAGTTTAATTTGAGACTGAGAAACATAAATATCATCGGGAGAAGTTAAATAGTTATAATCAGAAGAACGTAAGAAACCATAACCATCAGGCATGGTTTCCAAAACTCCTTCACTAATTACAATACCATCAAAATTATACGTTTCATGATGGCGCTGCTGCTGGTTCTGGTGAGGGCGGTTGCGGTTCTGATTGTCCTTGCGGTCTCCTCCCTGGTTTTCCTGTGATTGTTGTTCAACAACAGGTTCTGCTGTATTTTCCGTAACCGGATTGGAATATTCGTTTTTAAACTCCGGAGTAGCTGGTGTTTCCACTGGTGCTGAATGAATTTCAGGAGAGATATCCTGATGTTTTTCAGTTTTATCTTCGTGATGATGATGAAATTCTTCATCATGAAAAAAAGAAGGTGTTTGAATTTCTTTTGTTTTTGGCTCAGTATCAATATTGTCTAAACGAACTTTACGCGGACGCAATGTTCTTTGAGGGCCATCTGTTGATGGAGCAGCACTTTTTTCTTCTTTAGGAGCAGGCGGGTTTATAGCCTGCTGATCAAGTATTTTATATATAAGCTCTTGTTTTTTCAGCGCCTCGAACTTTGGAATATGGAGGTTTTTAGCAATCTCTCTCAGCTCACCAACAAGTTTGTTGTTCAATTCAATAATGTCGTACATAGTTTTGGAATTTCGTTAATCAAATGAATCAAAAGAAGGATTGATTCTTTAGGAAGATTAAAATAAATCAGGTATTTGGATTTAAGTTTTTGAAGTAAATAGTTGTGGTTGATTTGTTATAGGAAATTATAACAGCGGAATCGCACTGCAATTATACACCTTTTTTTTAATATATACTAATAATTCGCAATCAAATTGCATTGTTTTTGTTGTAATGTTTTGATAATCAATATTTAGTAAATAGGAAATATTTATTGCAAATTGGTTAGCTGTGCACTTACTTCCCATAATTTTTCTTTTAGTCCCGGAGTTTTTCCATAACGGGAATACTCTTTGGCTTTACACTCAGAAAAATACTTGCCAGAAATATCCTTTACTTCATCAGAATGAGCCATGTAAATGGATGTTTCTGCACCCTTCTCTATACTGATGGAAGAAAATGCTTTGAAAAAATTCCAGCCCAGCTTATAAAGCAAACCTGTGTTTTTGCTTCCGATATCGGTTTTTACCCTTCCCGGATGCAGGGCATTTACAGTCACTCCTGTACCTTTCAGTTTTTCTGCAAGCTCAACAGTAAATAATACATTGCCCAGCTTTGAACGCTCATAAGCAGCGAGACCTTGAAACCCTTTTGTCATATACAGGTCATTGAAGTCAATTTTACCCCTGTAATGCGAGTCGGAGGCAACATTAATGATACGTGCAGGTGCTGATGTTTTTAATTTATCCAGCAGCAGGTGAGTAAGCAGAAAATAGCTGAGGTGATTGGTTGCAAATGTAAGCTCAATATTATCGGCAGAATAGCGTAAGTCCTGGAAAACTGCACCTGCATTATTGATTAAAATATCCAGCCTGTCGAGTTTGGCGTTGATTTCAGCTGCCAGCTTGCGAACTTCCTGTTGTGAAGACAAATCAGCAGTAAAATAATGCACATTCGTATTCCCGCTATATGTTTGAATTTCTTCAACCGCAACCTTTGATTTATCAGCATTACGGCCAACGATATATACATTTGCACCTTTTTTTGCAAGCTGTTTGGCTGTTTCCAGGCCAATTCCTGCTGTAGCACCGGTTATAATGACGTTTTTATTTTGCATGAGTACTATTTTATACGAAAATACTATTCTTCCCTGATTTATCGCACAGGAGAATTGTTAAAATAATCTTGCCAGATAAAAAAGCACTCTATTCTTGATTGTTGCTTCTATTGCTCACCCTATTTCTCGACCAGGCTCTATATGACCCGGGCGCTGTTATTTCGAGCCTGGTTGAGAAAGTGCGCAGAGAAAATTCTCATCAGAAGAGTTCCGTACTTACGTGGAGTGGTTTTTACCCCATAAACTCCCAAGCCGATTTATAGGCATTGATACTTTCAATATAATCCAGGAAATCTTTATAAAAAGGGTGATTGGCAAGTGTGGCGCTGTCGCCAACAACCACCAGTTTTTTCTTTGCACGTGTGAGTGCCACATTCATTCTTCGTACATCATTTAAAAAGCCAATTTCACGCAAATCATTGCTTCTTACAAGGCTTATGCAGATAATATCCCGTTCCTGCCCCTGAAACCCATCTACTGTTTTAATGGCAATAAATTTGCGGAAATGCTGTAGTTCTTCATCTTCGTTTATCTGGTTGGTAATGTATTGTACCTGCTCCTTATAGGGCGAAATGATGCCTATTGTTATCTCCTGCCCTGTTTTATTACCTTGTACATACTGATCTAAAAGTAGTTTCAGGTGTTTTATAAGCAATTGTGCTTCTTCCGGATTGGCAATACTCAGGCTTTCGGGATTGATGATTTCATTGTAGCCGCAGCCTGCAGTATCAATAAAATCAACCGGTGTATTTAAAAGATATTCATTTGTATCATAGCTTAAAACATGATCTTTAACGGAAGCATCTGCAATCAGCTCATTGCGGTAAAATTTTTTGTTTGAAAAATTCATTATTTTTTCGTTCATCCTGTACTGTGTATTCAACATTACGGAAATATCCGGCAATTGCATGCATTGCTCAAATAAGGTAATACTCAAGCCCTCTGCTTCCGCTTGTTTCGACTTCACAGTAGGTGGCAGCTGAAAGTGGTCACCCGCAAATATTACACGGTCGCTGCGGGTGATGGGTATCCAGCACATGGGTTCCAGGGCCTGTGCCGCTTCATCGATGAATACGGTGCTAAAATGTTTGTCGCGCATCATTTTGCCTGATGACACTACAGGCGTGCAGGCAATCACCTGTGCTTTGTCAAATTGTTCATCGAAAATATAATCCTCCAATACACGTGCATCGTGCAGAATTTTACGCGCTTCGGCATAAAACAGCTGTCTTTGTTCCCGCTCTTCCCTTCCGAAGGTTCGCTTGTATTTACCGGCCATACGGAAGTACTCTTCTGCATTTTTGCGGTATTTCTTCAGCTCTTTGTAAGACTCATGAGCAGCCATTTTTGCATCGAGGGTATTCATCAGTACTTCTTCCGAAATGCGCGCTGGGTTACCTAAACGTAATACATTAATTCCCTCGCGATGCAGCTTTTCTGTGAGTAAGTCAACAGCAGTGTTGCTGGAGCTGCACACCAGAATTTGCTTTTCAGTTTTTAAGGTTTGTTTAATGGCTTGTACAAGAGTAGTTGTTTTACCTGTGCCGGGAGGGCCGTGAATAATGGCGATATCTTTTGCAGCAATTATTTTTTGCACTGCTTCATTTTGTGAAGCGTTTAGCCTGTCAATAACTATGGGATTTTTTATAGTTTCAAATGCCGCTGGTTTCAAACCATACAACACATCCCTGAGCTTTGCCAGGCGATTATTACCTGTAGCGCTGATGACCTTGTCCAGCGCGATGTTCATCTCCCTGTAACTGTTTTCATCAAACAATAAATTGATCCCCAGCTTTCCATCATCGCACCAGTCGGGCAATTCGTCAATATTAAGGGATAGCCTTATTTTATTGGGCCCCAGCACCTTTATAATCCCATTTATGGGTTGAGCATCTTCATGTGCGTTGGAGAAAAGCGCGGCATTTTTACCTCCTGTAAACTGATGTGGTTCATTGTGATTGGTGGTGCGTTCAATATCTATGGAAAGATATTCGCCCAAGCCAATCTCAACGTTTGTAATTACTACAGGATACCAGGTAACTCCGTTCTGCTTGCGGTGATTGATGTTATTCCTTGAAAAAAAAGCTTTGTATTGTGTAAAGTCTTCGTCACGTTCTATTTTCAGCAGTTTCTGTAACAGTTGCAGGCGTTCTGTGGGGTTTATCATTCTTTAAAAATAGAGTTAATCTTATAGCAAGTTTAAATTTTTCGAAAAAATTTGCTTGCCAGCGTTTCTCGGCCAGCTCGAACTGACAGCGCTAAGGGTCATCTGAGCCTTTCTTTATTTCTTCTTAAGGTATAAAGTTTACATACTCTTAACATTAACGTAACATTTGTTTTGGCCGATGCCGATACATTTGTTGCGCCAATTAATATTTTTTTAACTTTTATTTTACGTTTATGAAATTTAAAAGAGATGTTTTGTTAACCATGGTTTCAGTGCAACTGTTTTTATTTACATTGTTAAATGGAGCTACTGCACAAAATGCAGCTGTTTCTGATACGAGTGCTGCTCTATCCGATAGAGGGGGAACACCCGCTGCCAAGAAGCATTGGTATGAAACAATATCACTTAGGGGCTATGCACAAGTGCGTTATAACCGCTTGTTGGAAACCAATGAAAAGCTGAAATGCGATCAATGTGACAAATCCTGGGGGGAAGGGGGGGGCTTTTTTTTAAGGCGTATGCGTCTGATATTCAGTGGTAATGTACATGAAAGAGTGTTTATATATATTCAGCCTGATTTTGCGTCTTCAGCATCATCTACGAACCTTCATTTCGGCCAGATCCGGGATGCCTATTTTGATTTGTCCCTCGACCGGAAAAAGGAATTTCGTTTACGTATAGGGCAAAGCAAGGTGCCGTTTGGGTTTGAAAATATGCAGTCGAGCCAGAACCGTTTGCCTTTGGACCGAAACGATGCGCTTAACAGCTCTCTTTCAAATGAGCGGGATATTGGGGTGTTTTTTTACTGGGCCCCCGATAAAATCAGGCAGCGTTTTGCAAGCCTGGTGAACGATGGTTTGAAAGGAAGCGGTGATTATGGTGTTTTTGGAATAGGGGCATTTAACGGTCAAACAGCAAATAAGCCTGAAGGCAATGACCAGGCGCATATTGTTGCGCGCTTAACGTATCCTTTTGAGCTAAATAACGGGCAGATCTTTGAACCAGGAATCCAGGCTTATAGTGGAAAATTTGTAATATCCACTGAAAACCGGAGTAAAAATGTAAAAGCGCCTACCGATTTCTCATTTGCCGATGAACGGGTTGCTGCAACTTTTGTGTTGTACCCAAAGCCGTTTGGTATACAGGCAGAATACAATATAGGCCGTGGTCCGGAATTTAATACGGTTACTGATTCAATAGAGGTGCAGTCGCTGAAAGGTGGGTATATTACGGTTTCTTATATGTTGAAAATAAAAAAGCAGGTACTCATCCCCTTTATTCGAAGCCAGTATTATGATGGAGGGAAAAGGTTTGAGCTGGATGCCCGCAGTTATATTGTAAATGAGTATGAGTATGGCATAGAATGGCAGCCGTTTAAGAACTTTGAGTTTGTGGCCATGTATACTATGTCGGACCGCAGGTTTGAGGATATGGTGCAGCAGGATAACAGACAAAAAGGAAATCTTCTGCGTTTGCAGGCACAGTTTAATTTTTAGCTGTCTTACAAAAATAAACCACAGTTGAAAGCCTCTTGATTTCATTTAACAATTTCTTAACATTAAGACAATAAAATTGTAACACAGCTTTCAGGTCCAGTCAATAAATCAAAAGTACTTTTGGGTACTTATTAATAAAGAAAACTATCAAAAAAATAAATAAAAATGGCATTTAACATCTTTCACTTTTTTCAACCAAAAGACAAAGTATTTTTCTCACTATTTGAAAAAGCTACCGCAAACCTGATCGACATTTCCAAAGCCTTGGTTGAAATGGTGACCACTTCTTCCCCTGCACGCAAAAAGGAACTTATTCGTGAAATTGAGCGCCTTGAGCATGTTGGTGATAGTATTACCCATGAAACTTTCCATGAATTAAGTGCGAACTTTATCACTCCTTTTGACAGGGAGGATATTCATGCGCTGATTTCGGCCATTGACGATGTAGCTGATTATGTGCATGGGTCGTCCAAACGTATTGAAATTTATAAAATAGGAACCATGTCGCCTTCTATTATAAAGCTTGCTGAACTTATTCAAAAGTGTTCTGACGAGTTGCATACGGCAGTTTGCGAGTTGAGGAACATGAGAAATATAAATAAAATAAAGGAAGCCTGTGTACGTATCAACAGCATCGAAAACCATGCAGATGATATTTATGATATGGAAATTGCAAAGCTGTTTGAGGAAGAGAAAAATGCTGTTGAAATCATTAAGATGAAAGAAGTGCTTTATGCGCTGGAAACGGCTACAGATAAGTGTGAGGATGCAGCAAATGTCCTGGAATCCATCCTTGTAAAAAATGCATAATAAACTTCTATAAAGCAGCCCTTAAAGCAACGATTTAGGGTGTTTTGCTTGCTTAAAATTAGCTTTACAAATGACAATACTCGTTATTATTATAATACTTGCACTTATTTTTGACCTTATCAATGGTTTTCATGATGCGGCAAATTCAATTGCAACAATTGTTTCAACTAAAGTGCTGAGTCCTTTCCAGGCGGTTGTCTGGGCCGCATTTTTTAATGTGGTTGCTTTCTGGATATTCGATTTAAAGGTGGCAGACACGGTTGCGAAAATTGTACATACAGATGCTATTAACTTTGCTGTTGTATGTGCGGGGCTTCTTTCAGCAATTGCCTGGAACCTGCTCACCTGGTGGTTTGGCATTCCTTCCAGCTCATCACATACACTGCTAGGTGGATTTGCGGGCGCAGCAGTGGCTCATGCCGGATTTGGTGTAGTAAACCAGGAAAAAATCATGGTTACTTTTGCATTTATATTTTTAGCACCCATAATTGGTGTTATTGTAGCATCCATTATTACTGTAATTATTGTAAACATCAGCAGAAAAGCGAACCCCAACCGGGCCACGCGGTGGTTTAAACGGCTTCAGCTGGTATCTTCCGGTTTATTCAGTATCGGCCACGGTGGAAACGATGCACAAAAAGTAATGGGTATTATTGCCGCTGCACTAATGGTGTATATGGCACACCTTAAAGCACAAGGCCTTCCGATACCGGAATGGGCAAATATTGAGCAGATGGCAGATGCAAAGGGTAAAATGACGATACATCATATCCCGGGCTGGATACCTGTTGCATGTTATACTGCTATTGGCTGTGGTACCATGATGGGTGGCTGGAAAATTATTAAAACAATGGGGACCAAAATTACAAAGGTAACTCCACTTGAAGGAGTGAGTGCCGAAACCGCAGGTGCGCTTACGCTTTTCATGACCGAGAAACTGGGTATCCCTGTTAGTACAACACATACAATTACCGGCTCTATCATAGGCGTTGGGATAACCAAACGTATTGCTGCAGTAAAATGGGGGGTTACCATCAACCTCATGTGGGCATGGATACTTACCATTCCAATCAGTGGTATTCTGGGCGCTATCCTTTTCTGGATACTTACGTTGTGTGGAGTGTAGCAGAATCTTTTCTTTCTATAGAATTACAGTTATAAACCAAGTGCCTTACTTCTCAACAATGAGAGTAAGGCCTTGGTTTTTTTGTATTTTTGTTAAGTATCTTTTTGCGTATTTTACGTTATAGGGTGATACCGGATTTTAAACCCAAAACTTACTTTTATTGTATGAAATTAAAAGAAACAGTAGTGTGCCTGTGCTTACTTTTTAGTATTACTTTCTCTTTTTCACAACCTGTTACAGAGTTTTGGGATGCTGCCCAGACTAAGAAAAAGAGTGAGCAGCAGATGAAGGATGGTATGCAGCATGGTAAATTTATTTCCTGGTATGAGAATGGTGATGTTGCAAAAGAAGGGACTTTTTTTGAAGGAAAAGAAAACGGGAAATTTGTTATTTATTACCCTGGTAAAAAGCTTAAGTCGGAGGAAAACTACACCAAAGGCAAAAAGGATGGGGCGTGGAAATACTGGTATAACAGTGGAAATAAGGCTCAGGAAACTTTTTTTAAAAATGATCAGGCAGATAGTACCTGGACAGGGTGGTATGAAAACGGAACAGTAAAAAGCACTGAAGTGTATAAAGCAGGTAAAAAGGAAGGTCCCTGGATCTACTATTACGAAAACGGTCAGAAAGAGAGTGAAGGGCATTTTAAAAATAATTTACCCGAGGGTACCTATACCGGTTGGTATAACAACGGAACCAAACAAAAGGAAGGCACATTTCTGAAGGGAAAAGAAACCGGTTCATGGAAAGAGTGGAGCAAAAGCGGAGTATTAAAGCAGGAGCTGGTGTACGAAAGCGATAAAGTGTTGCTGATGAACCTTTGGAGTGATGCGGGTACTGAACAATTAATAAAAAACGGCAATGGCAGGTTGACGATTGTTTATGATAATGGTACAAAAAAAGCGGAAGGTAACTACCTGAACGGACTTATGGATGGGGAGTGGGTATATTACACACCAACAGGTGAGAAAGATTACATGGTGACTTTCAGGCAGGGAAAGAAAAACGGCAACTGTACAAACTGGTATAAAACCGGAAAGCTGAAAAGTGAAGGCGCATACGTAAACGATCTTAAGGATGGTTATTGGAAATGGTACAACGAGGAGGGGAAGATTGAAATGGAAGGCCAGCTAACAGCCAGCCTTAGAACCGGCAAATGGATGAGCTGGTTTGCTGACGGCAAAAAAGAGTCAGAAGGATATTATAAAAACAATATGCAGGATAGCCTTTGGCAGTACTGGTACCGCGATGGATCGAAATGGAAAGAGGGGAGCTATAAGCTGAACAAAAGAGAGGGCTTGTGGACAATATGGTTTGAGAATGGCCAGAAATTGCAGGAAGGAAATTATGTTGGCGGTAAGGAAGAAGGCAACTGGAAGTCGTGGTATGCGGACGGTGTTGCTAAGGACGATGGAAATTTTAAAGCTGGTATCATGGATGGGGCCTGGAAAGGCTGGTTCCCAAACAATAAACCGAATTACGAAGGTTTTTATAAAGACAATCTTAAAACCGGAATGTGGAAATATTATTATGATTCGGGAAAAATTAAAGAAGCAGGGACTTATAAGGAAGGCCGGAAAAACGGGCATTGGGTATTCTGGACACCTCAGGGGGCAAAGGACAGTGAAGGAGATTATAAGGATGAGAAACCGGAAGGCAAATGGACCTATTACTATCCTACGGGTGTAAAGTCAATGGAACAGAATTATGAAGATGGTAAATTAAGTGGTCCATCCAGTGCGTGGTATGAAAGCAGCAAACTGAAAAGCGAAACATCCTATAAGCTGGTGACGGATAAAAAGAGCAAACGTACCGAAAGCAAACCACACGGTAAATGGACATATTATGACCAGAATGGCAAGGTGATGATGGAAACTACTTATAAATATGGAGTTAAAGTAAATTAACATCCACTTCAGGAATACCTGCCAAAACCTAAGTTAAGATGCCATATCAGCCGGCAAGTAAATATGATTTTGCTTATCCTTATGACAGCTCATATGGAATCCCTGAACCCTACTTTTGGACTGCTGTAATTATTCTGGGATATCTGGCGCTACGCTTTTATCTGTCTTTGAAAAGAGACAAAAAACAGATGGCACAGAATGCAAACAAGGAAAAAATAAAGAAGAAAAAGAAGTGGAAGCCGCCAATGAAGAATAAATCAGCTCCATTTGAAAATAACTAGCGGAATAGTTATGAATTGCTCTCTTCTTTATAAATCCACAAAGAAAGTTTCCCTGGAGCGTTATCAATAGTAAAATCACTGCTTTCGTCCGTGAGGTTTATTTTTACCTGGCCAAATTTTTCAGATTTTACAGACCATATATTAAATCCCATCTCCGTCTGGCTGGAGCCATAGTAGTTATCAAAATAGCTTTTAAACCTGTTTTGCACCTCTTCAGTGACTTCGGCATTATTAATGAAAATGATGGACTGGATTTCAAACAATCCTTTTTCATCAAAATTGTATGTTACATTGAAAGAACCTACGCTGTCCGGTAACGCATATTCATAATAAAGATAAGCGCTGTCAACTTCCAGTGGTTTGGCGGTTTCTTTTTTTAATACGGTGTTTATGTCATCTCCCAGGTTCATTGTTCTGAAAAGGCCTTCATTTCCTGCCAATACAAGTTCCGGGATGGCTGCGGGATCGGTTTTTTTTGTAGTGATTTCCGAGCAGGAACTTAGTGTTATTGCAGCAATAAGCACCATTGTAAAATTTTTTGCGGATGACTGAAAAGGCATGATGAGTTTATTTTGAAACAAAGTTATAACGAATTACCTACTGATTTTATTGAAATTGCATAAATCTTGAAATAAAAAAACATATCTGGGGTTAACTATTACTGATTTGAGTATGTAATTCCAAGTTAAGGCTTGAGATGAAATTGGGGAATACTTTAGGAACAATTGGCAGCAATCAATTGGAGTTAAGGAGCGTTAAGGGAGGAATTTAGGAAAATAAGGGAAATTGGGAATTGCTACCTTTTATCCTAACGAAAATTAAAAACTTGTACTTTTGCTATTCAAATAATTGTTACTGTTCATTATATCCATCAATTCAATTAAACTATTTTAGATGTCAATAAGCCTAGAACTCAAAAAGCGAAACCAAGATTTATGCGAATTATGTAATTCGGAAATTGCAACCGTTGAATTTACAGTGAGTCCCAAAAGTGATAGTAGCGTAGAAAATCAAGTGGCGGTATGTGAAACCTGCATGAAAGCAATGGATAATAAAGATTCAGCGTTTCACTGGCGGTGCATCGAAGGTAGTATCTGGAGTCCCTTTCCAAGCGTACAAGCGTTGAGTTACAGGATTCTGAATCAATACAAGGAAGAAGCTTGGGCTAACGATTTGATTAATTCAGTAGATTTGGATGAAAACACAATCCAATGGGCATTAAGTGCATTTGAAATGCCGGATGCTCATAAAGATGCATTTGGAAATATTCTTGAAAATGGGGATAATGTGGTTCTTACGCAAGCCCTCAATGTGAAAGGAACTAATTTTACTGCTTCTAAAGGAACGGTTGTCAAAAGGATTAAACTGGTAAATGATAATCCTGAACAAATTGAAGGTAAGATTAACGATCAAGTAATTGTGATACTTACTAAGTTTGTGAAAAAGGGTTAAGGTATAGTTTATAAATGTTGTGTCGACATTTTCGGCAAACATTTGTGTTGATTTTTCTAATAAAAATTAGCCACTTTAACGAGCTTTTTTGCATCCAAAATTCGAATCTTCCTGCCTTCGGTTTCAATTAATCCCTCGTCTTTAAAATTATGCAGGAGGCGAACAAGTGTTTCAACAGCAATACCTACAATGCTGGCGAGGTCTTCACGTGGTAAAATAATTTCGACCGGTTTATTTTCATTTCCCTGCTTACGGTATTTGTCTTTAAGAATAAGTAAACTCAATGCAAGACGCTCCCGTACAGATTTATGAGCAAAAGCTGCTATACTGTTTACCAATACACCAAACTCATGACTTAAATTTATCAGTAGCTTTTTTGAAAGAACAGCTGATTGGTCAAGAATTTTCAAAAAAAAATTTTTGGGAATAAAACCTACCAATGATTCTTCTAATGCCGCTGCGGAATCAGAATAAGGTTCCTCACAAAGCAAAGCCGGGTAGCCAAGAAGCTCTCCCGCATTACAGACATATATGATTTGCTCTTTCCCTTCCTGATCGGCCTTGTATTTTTTCACTTTCCCTTTTTTCAGAAAGTATATCCCATTTGGAACAGTTCCCTCTACAAAAATGTTTTGGCCTCTTTTGTATTTATGAATAACCATTTTTGATTCCAGGTATTCCAATTCCTCCTTTGGCAATCCCTCAAGTACGGAATTACTCATGAAATGAAATTTATCTATTGGAAAACCTGTTGGCATAATAAGTTATAAAGATGCAAAGATAAGAAACCCAACCTTATTTTTCAGAAAGTTGACCTAAATCAACTTTTTTATCCCTTTAGCGTCAAAGGATAGTAAAAATCAGCCCCATACCTTTGTTGAAGTTCTATATTCCTCTTTCTATATAACCACAGTTATATGAAACCAGAGCACCACCACAATACATTCGTAAATAAAAAAAACAATGAAAAAGCAAGATGTCCGGAATATTAAAATACACTAGCAACCATTTATGGCTATTGATTAAAAAAGATCATGCCTTTGTGGGTATAACTGCCTATGCCAAAAAACAAATCGGAGCAATTACTTCTGTTAACATATATACAAATGAATTGGTTTTGCTCCAACATGCAGAGTTTGGTTATGTGGAGGGCAACAACGAAAAGATAATGGAACTGATTATGCCTTTTAATGGAAAAATAGTAAGAACCAATATTGATTGGTTGGGGGATACCCAAAGAATAAACTGTGCCACACACATGGCTTGGATTGTATATTTCAAAATAACGGATAAAGAAGGGCTAAAAGATTCAATAACAGCGTACGGTTATAAAAAGTTATTGAACAATAAAACAGAA
>JAGVJJ010000028.1 GCA_020051175.1 Bacteroidia bacterium
AGATTTAATCTAAATAAGCATTAAAATAGATAAATAATATGATTACAGTTTCAGAAAACGCAAAACAACATGCGTTAAATTTAATAAAAAATGAAAACCGTCCGGAAGGAACATTTATACGTGTAGGTGTTGCCGGAGGAGGTTGTTCAGGCCTTTCGTATAAACTGGAGTTTGACAATCAGATAAAAGAAGGCGACCAGGTGTTTGAAGACAAAGGGATTAAAATTGTTGTTGACAAAAAAAGCTTTTTATACCTCATCGGTACGGAACTGGATTATGCTGGTGGTTTAAACGGAAAGGGCTTTGTATTTAATAATCCAAACGCTGAAAGAACCTGCGGATGTGGTGAATCATTTGGGGTTTAAGCAATTTGGCAGTAGCAATGTGATTTTAACTTTCCAATTTCAAAATTATGGCAAAATTAATTTTACATACCCGCCCGGATTTAGATGCTATCAAGGAAAGGCGGTTGCAGGAGAACCTTGCATTAACGCATCAAGAACGGTTGAAAAAGGCCTTTGAACTGATGCGGTTATCGCTTTTATTTAAAAATGGTGTAATTAAAAAGCCTCAAGGCAAAGGTTTTGTGTTAAAATTTAAGTAATGGATATTTTTGAAGAAGATATTCTTGAGTTCTTTCAATTATTAAATAAGCATTCTGTAAGATATATTCTTGTCGGAGGACTTGCAGTCAACTTCCATGGTTTCTCTCGCTCTACTGGAGATGTGGATATATGGTTAGATGAATCTGATGAAAACAGAAAAAAATTTGTAAATGCTTTAAAGGAAAGAAATATTGAAGGTTGCGAAACATTTTTAACCTGTCCGTTTTTGCCTGGATTTGCAGAAATAATGTTGGATAACGGTGTTTATGTTGATTTGATGGGCAATTTGCAATTTTTTAAGCAGGATTCTTTTAATGACTGCTATAGATTTGCAGATAAACTTAAGGCGAATGATAACATTGAATTACCTGTACTTCATATTAAAACACTTATTGAAGAAAAAGAAAAATCATCACGTCTGAAAGACAAAGAAGACGCTGAAGAATTGAAAAAAATTTATACACAATCATAAGAATCTCTGCAATTAGTTGAGATTCACAGCAGGATATGGCAAACGAGATTTTAGAAGAAAAGATTAACGAAGAGTACAAGTACGGGTTTGTTACTAATATTGAAGCGGACAATGCTCCAAAAGGGCTGAATGAAGATATCATCCGTTTTATCTCTCAAAAGAAAAACGAACCAGAGTGGATGCTGGAGTATCGTATGAAAGCGTTTCGCTACTGGCAAACACTGGAAGAACCGGACTGGGCGCATGTTACTTATCAGAAACCAAATTTCCAGGATATTATTTATTACTCGGCACCAAAGCCCAAAAAAACGTTGAACAGCCTGGATGAAGTGGATCCCGAGCTGTTAAAGACTTTTGAAAAACTAGGTATTTCTATTGAAGAGCAGAAACGTCTTTCAGGTGTAGAAAGTACTATTGCTGTTGACATTGTGATGGACAGCGTTTCTGTTAAAACTACTTTCAAAGAAGTATTATCTGAGAAAGGTATTATTTTCTGCTCATTTGGAGAAGCGGTTCAGGAACATCCAGAACTCGTAAAAAAATACATGGGTACTGTTGTGCCTCACACAGATAATTTTTATGCGGCTTTGAATTCAGCAGTATTTACAGATGGTTCATTTTGCTACATTCCTAAAGGCGTACGTTGCCCAATGGAACTTTCTACTTATTTCAGGATCAATTCAGCCGGTACAGGACAGTTTGAACGCACACTGATTGTTGCAGACGAAGATTCTTATGTGAGTTACCTGGAAGGCTGTACTGCTCCTATGCGTGATGAAAACCAGCTGCATGCGGCAGTTGTGGAATTAATCGCGCATAAAAATGCAGAGATAAAATACAGCACCGTGCAAAACTGGTACCCTGGCGACAAAGAAGGCAAAGGCGGAATTTTCAACTTTGTTACCAAACGCGGGGTTTGTCTTGAAGACAACTCCAAAATCTCCTGGACACAAGTAGAAACAGGCTCTGCCATCACCTGGAAATATCCTTCTGTAATTTTAAAAGGTGATAATTCAGTAGGAGAGTTTTATTCCGTGGCTGTTACAAACAATTATCAACAGGCCGATACGGGAACCAAAATGTTCCACATTGGAAAAAACACACGCAGCACCATCATTTCAAAAGGTATTTCGGCTGGATTCAGTAACAATAGCTACAGAGGTTTGGTGCGTATTGCAAAAGGCGCGACCAATGCACGTAATTTTTCGCAGTGTGATAGCTTGCTGATGAGCGATAAATGCGGGGCGCATACCTTCCCATACATTGAAATCAAAGATAAATCGGGGATTGTAGAGCATGAGGCGACTACTTCCAAGATAGGTGAAGACCAGCTGTTCTATTGCAAACAACGTGGCATTGATACTGAAAAAGCAATTGGCCTTATTGTAAATGGCTATTGTAAAGAAGTATTGAATAAACTGCCGATGGAGTTTGCTGTGGAAGCACAGAAATTATTGGCAGTTTCGTTGGAAGGCAGTGTAGGATAAAAATTCAGCACCGTAGGTGCGGAATCTTAATAGGAAATAATTAAAACAAAATTATAAAAAGCCCCTTAGGGGCGACATATAACAAATGCCAAACACTCCTACGGAGCTTTTGACAGAAATACTTGTTGCTAAAATTAAATTGGGAAAAAGAGTTACAAAATGAGTGCTGAAGTTATAAATAACAGATTTAAAAATTCACTCTTGAGAAAATCAAGCATCTTCTCTGTTGTACTACTTTTTGCGCTTTCATCCTTTTACAGTACAACGGCACATGCCGAACGTGGTAAGCTTATCAGCTATCGCCTTATTACATCTTACAGCACTGAAGCATTGGATTCAATATGGAAAGCAAAAAACATAAAAAAGTTTGCTGCCCCTATCAATTATCCTTTAGATGTATTTGAAGTAATTTATGAAACAGCATGGCACGATGGCTCAGCGATTGAGGCATCCGGAATTTTCTTTTTACCCAAAAAAGCAGACAAGGCATTTCCAATGATCTGTTACCACCATGGCACCCAAATGGTGAAAGACAGGGCTATTGGTTTTGGTGGCGAACAGGCTATTTGTACCGTATTCAGCACCAGCGGTTACATGGTTGCATTCCCGGATTATATAGGCTTGGGAGCCGGGAAAAAGACACATTTATATCATCATGTAGAAACAGAAGCCTCTGCATCCATTGATTTATTACGTGCTGTAAAAGTTTTACTTGAAAAAGAAAATGCAAAACAGAATGAGTTTCTCTTTTTAACCGGTTACTCACAAGGCGGACACGCTACTCTTGCAACACTTAAAGTGATGCAGGAAAAACATGCAGGTGAATTTAAAGTAACAGCTGCGGCACCAATGAGCGGGGCTTATGATTTAGCGGGTATACAAACACAGTACATGTTTCAGCCTTACAAACACCCTGCTTATCTCCCTTATCTTTTGTACTCGTATGATGAAGTGTACAACTGCTTTGACGATCCGAACAGTTGTTTTAAAACTGCATATGCAGAAGTATTGCCTCCTTTGTTTGATGGAAAGCATTCCATGAACGATATCGACAAGTTTATGCCATCAATCCCTAAAGATGTATTGAAGGATGAATTTGTAGAGGCTTTCAAAAACAACAATGATTTTCCATTCAAAGTAGCTTTAAGCCAGAACAGCGTACACGACTTTAAACCGGAAGTACCCGTAATGATGTGCTATTGCACTGCCGATGAACAGGTAAATTATAAAAATGCGTTTATTGCAAAAGATGCAATGGAGGCAAAAGGAGCCAAGCACATTAAACTACAGAACGCTGGTAAAAAATTCGGGCATGGCCAATGTGCTATTTATGCTTCGGCCTATACCAAAATGTATTTTGATAGCTTCCTGAAAGGCAGCAAACATGGCCGTAAGGGACCTTTAGTAAAGCGTATGGCTTTAGCAACGCTAAAAGTTAAAAGATAATAAGTGAACAGAATAAAATAATAATTATATGTTATCAATTAAAAATTTGCACGCGTCTATTGACGGGAAAGAAATCCTGAAGGGAATTAATTTAGAAGTAAAAGCAGGTGAAATACATGCTATTATGGGGCCGAATGGTTCCGGCAAAAGCACTTTATCTGCTGTACTTGCCGGCCGTGAAGATTATGAAGTAACGGAAGGCGAAGTAACTTTCAATGGTAAAGATTTGCTGGAACTGTCTCCCGAGGACAGAGCCAGAGAAGGCGTATTTCTTGCGTTTCAGTACCCGGTAGAGATTCCGGGAGTAAGTAATATCAATTTTTTGAAAACCGCAATCAACGAAATACGTGCATATAAGGGGCAGTCGCCTATTGAAGCAAAAGATTTCCTGGCTTTGGTAAAAGAAAAACAAAAACTGGTAGAACTGGATGTGAAGCTTGCGAATCGTTCGGTAAATGAGGGTTTCAGCGGTGGAGAAAAAAAACGCAATGAAATTTTTCAAATGGCTATGCTGGAACCTAAATTGTCTATCCTTGACGAAACGGACAGCGGGCTTGACATTGATGCGTTGCGCATTGTATCTAATGGTGTAAATAAGCTGAAATCAAAAGACAATGCTACTATTGTAATAACCCACTACCAGCGCCTTTTGGACTACATTGTTCCTGACTTTGTTCACGTTTTGTACAATGGGAAAATCGTAAAATCGGGTACAAAAGAACTGGCTTTGGAACTGGAAGAAAAAGGATACGATTTTATTAAAGCAGGAGTAAGTATTTAATTCCAACAAGGAAGCAAATACAGGTGTTGAATAAAAATAAAAATTATTATGTCTGTAAACACAATCGAAACCATCAAACCCAAAATATCATCCTCACAAAAACTTGAAAGCAGTCTTATTGCGGAGTTCGAAGCTTCAAAAGATTCGCTTTTCGGAAACGATGCACTGCGTACAGAAGCAATAGAACGCTTTTCTAGCCAGGGTTTTCCCAATCGCAAAAGTGAGGAATACAAATACATCAATTTTGATTTGTTTATGAAGGAAGGGTTTGCCGGAACTGCGAATAAAACAGTTACGGCTAAACAGGTGGAACATCTGATGTTTCTCAAAAACACAATTACTGTTGTCATCCACAATGGTCAATTTATTCCGGAGCTTTCCACGGTTTCAGGTTTAACAAAAGGTTTAACAATCTGCAGTCTGGCAGAAGCATCACAAAAATATACTTCCGTATTCGAAAGCAGTTATACCTTAGCTACAGAAACAAATCCAGACCCTTTTATTGCTTTAAATACTGCAATGGCAAAGGATGGAGCATTTATCCGTGTTGAAAAAAATGAAGTTATTGAAATTCCAATTCATATTATTCATACTTCAACAGCAGAGAAGAATACGATTATTCATCCACGCAATCTTATTATTATTGAAGAAAACGCCCAGGCAAAAATAATTGAAACATACGCAACAATTGATTCTACAGCGAAAACCTTTAATAATGCCTTGACCGAAATTATTGTAAATGCAAGTGCTATTGTTGAGCATTACAAAATACAGGATGAAAATGAGTGGGGTTTGCAGGTAAATGCCACCCAGGTAATTCAGAAACAATATAGTGTATTCAGCACGCACACCTTTACATTAAGCGGTTCACTTGTAAGAAACAATTTAAACATTATCCTTGATGCAAAGGATATTGAAAGTCACTTAAATGGGCTTTATTTAACCAAAGGCAACCAAATAGTGGATAACCACACACTTGTTGACCATCGCATGCCAAACTGCAACAGCAATGAGTTGTACAAAGGCATCATTGACGATAAATCTTCTGCAACGTTTAACGGAAAAATATTTGTAAGAAAAGATGCTCAGAAAACAAATGCTTTTCAGTCAAATAAAAATATTCTATTGAGCGATGATGGCACTATCAATACCAAACCACAATTAGAAATTTATGCAGATGATGTGAAATGTTCTCACGGGACATCTACCGGCAAGCTGGATGAAGAGAAAGTGTTCTACCTTCGTGCACGGGGCCTGAGCGAAGCAAGTGCAAAAAAGCTATTGATGCATGCCTTTGCTTCGGAAGTTACAGACATGATTAAGATTGATGAACTGAGGGATTTTATAGAGGCAAGGATTACTGAGCGGTTTGAGTAATGAGATGGTGCCAACGCACAGTCTTCGACCTGGCTCAGACTGACCACGCACATTATAAAATATACGATTTTCGCCCTTTTTTTCTTCCTATATTTGCTAACGTTATGATTCAAGAATCATAACGTTTTTTTATGCTTTTCAAAAACAAACATCTCTTATTACTTCACTTCATTGTTTTTATCTGGGGATGGGCCCCCATACTTGGGAAAGTAATTTCTGTAGATGCCTTTCAGCTGGTTTGGTTTCGGATTCTTATTACGCTTATTGTACTTATTATTTATTTCACAAGCACCAAACAAAGCTTACGGATTGTAAAAAAGGACATGCTGCAATTATTCGGAATAGGCGGCATCATTGCCTTTCACTGGTACTGTTTTTATCATGCTATCAAAATATCCAACGTTTCAGTAACGCTAGTAGCTTTTTCAACTGCCACTTTCTTTACATCAATCGTAGAGCCTATTTTTTACAAGCGCAGAATCATCAAATACGAACTGATTTTCGGGATGGTTATTGTGGGGGCTATCGCAATGATATTTAAAGTAGAAACACACTATGCCGGAGGTATTATTTTAGGAATACTTGCAGCAGTTACATCTTCACTTTTTACAGTCTTCAATGGCTTGCTGGTACAACGCTTATCTTCACCAGTAATAACCGTTTACGAGCTTAGCGGAGGGTTCATCGCATTATCGCTCTATCTGCTGTTCAGCGGCAACCTTACTACCGAGTTCCTTTCTATTCAACCCGCAGACTGGGGCTGGTTGTGCTTGCTATCTGTTGTTGGCACAGCATTTACATTTGTTGCAAGCGTTGGGTTGATGAAGCACATCAGTCCGTATACAGTATCATTAACTGTTAACCTGGAAACTATTTATGGTATTATCCTTGCCTACCTTATCTGGCAAAAAGACGAAGCCATGACTCCGGGATTTTATATAGGAACACTGATTATACTGGCAACCATATTCGGGAATGGTATCCTGAAAAGCTATCTGAAAAAAAAGTAAGGGACCACTTATTTCAATTCCTTCATTTTATTTTCCAGCTTCTCGAACAAAACGGTATTTCCTTTCTGTTTGTATGTTGACAGATTTTTAGCATACACATCCAAATCGTATAAAAAAGCTTTTAAATTATCGGCTCTTAAACCCTCAAAGTACCTGCCATAGCCCATCTTATCAATATAAGCTGCATTCATGAACTGTTCGAACTGCTTTTTCACAGGGAAAGAATAGATAGGTTTCCCTAAATAAATGGCTTCACTGATAAGAGAATAACCGCCATTGGAAATAACAGCCCACGCACTGGCCAGGTCTCTCACAAATCCATCTTCACTGAAAGATTTAAATACAACATTTCCATCTGTTTCGTCCTTTCCAAAACCATATACATAAAATTTCACATCCGGCAATTGTTGCAAAATTTCTTTCACATCCGACAATGTGCTTGAAGTCTGGTACATCAGAATGTGTTTTCCATTACTAACCTTAGCTTTCAAAACCGCTTCCCGGATTATAGGCGGTACAAGCGTGGTATTTTTCTTTTTGATTTTAGCATCAAAAAAGCTGGAAATAAAATAATGATCGCATCCCGGCAACTTTGCTTTTACAATGGCCTTTGAAAGTTTGTAATTCTTTTTTTCTGTTTTAGGAATTTTTATATCCAGCTCACAGCGGTTCATCACCTGCATATTATCAATACTGATAATAGGAATATCAAAGTATTTCGCATAAAAAAAAGTGAACGATTCAAAATCAGAGATAACTAAATCCGGTTTGAATTTTTTATGGAGCTCAAGGTACCTTGCAAAATTAAATACTGCATTTTTAGGTGCATTCTTAAGATTCAGAAAGAATGTTCCGCTTTTTGATACTTCAGCGTCCTTATATGCAAAATGCAACCCTTTAATCTCATGCACTTTTCCCGGAAAAGATTTATCAAGAAACTGATAAGCCTTGGAACTGGATACAACCAGTACATTGTGTGTTTTTAAAAGGTAATCGATTATTACTTTACTCCTGGTGGCATGACCCATTCCCTCCCCGGGAACACCATATAAAATATTCATAGTTCAGATTAATTAGAAGGAATTATCCACTTTTTTGTTACATCAAAATACATAAACAGCGAAGCAATCAGCAAACCCAATGCCGCACCAGCACTCACATCCAACGCACTGTGTGCACCAATGGCAACTCTGGAAACTGCGACCATAACAGCCCATACCAGGGGCAATACAAACAGCAGCCTCACCACTTTGTTTCGCGAACGATACATGCTGTAAGCCAGGATATAAGCAAGCAAGAATGCATTACAGGAGTGGCCGGAAGGAAAGGAATAGCCTGATTCGGCAGTCCAATGCTCCAACACCTGCATATCAATGGTTTGAAAGTTATCCTGATGCGTATCTATAGTACTTCGTATAAATTCTTTACGTGCGTCATCACTGCGGATATACAGTGAATCCAGCCCGGCTTCCATACCGGATTGACTAAAAATATACTTGTGGCTGGGCCTTGCAATTTTTAAAGTTTCCTTTAAAATATGTTCATTGAAAAATGCAATTGCTGCAAGGAGCGCTACAATTGCTAAAACCGACTTAAAAAAAACCTTCAGCTTATCTTTCAGGGGTTGAACAGTAAGAGTATACAAACACCCAGCCAAAACAACAATAAGCACAGTACCTATTTTACCAGCTGATTCAGTAAGCCAGTAAGCAACACGACACCACCAGTTATCCCTGGTACAAGCCGTAAACTCAACAGGCAACAACCACACCGCACAAAGCAGAACTGCATAAAGTAAAATCAATATGTATATAAACCGTTTAATCGCCTTTGGCATTGAATTATTAATATACAAGTATAATAATAAACCCGTCAATTACAAGTATTGGATTATTTAAATTCTTCTTAATATTTAATGAATTTTAGCCTGTTTCACTTTCGACTTCGCAATAGTTATCCTAACTTTGTATATATAATCTTTTTACGATGTCTACGCTACTTTATTGCAACAGTCTCACCAGTTACTCCAGATATAAAACCCGGGTTGTTAATATTGGAGATGTCCCCCTTGGAGGGCACTACCCAATCCGTATCCAATCGATGACGACAACCGATACCATGGATACGAAAGCTACCGTGGCGCAAAGTATCCGGATGATTGAGGCCGGGTGTGAGTATGTACGTATCACTGCACCAAGTATCAAAGAAGCGCAGAATCTTGAAAACATCAAAAAGGAATTAAGAACACGTGGCTACAATGCACCGCTGGTTGCCGACATTCATTTTACACCAAATGCAGCAGAGCTGGCAGCACGCATCGTAGAAAAAGTACGTGTAAACCCGGGCAATTATGCGGACAAGAAAAAATTTGAATCCATTGAATATACCGATACTGCTTATGAACGTGAACTCGAACGTATCCGCGAACGGTTTACACCCCTTGTAAAAATCTGTAAGGAATATGGAACTGCCATGCGTATTGGAACCAATCACGGTTCCCTCAGCGACCGTATTATGAGCCGCTATGGAGATACACCATTAGGAATGGTGGAAAGCGCTTTGGAGTTTTTGCGTATTTGCGAAGACAACAATTATTACAATATTGTACTTTCAATGAAAGCCAGCAATCCACAGGTAATGGTGCAGGCTTACCGCTTGCTGATCCAAAAGATGCAGCAGTACAACATGAATTATCCTTTGCATTTGGGCGTTACAGAGGCTGGTGAAGGTGAAGACGGACGAATCAAATCAGCAGTAGGTATTGGCACGTTGCTCGAAGATGGAATTGGTGATACCGTAAGGGTTTCATTAACCGAAGAACCGGAATTTGAAATACCTGTTGCGAAGGCATTGGTCGATAGATATTCTAAAAGACCTTCACACAAATCGATTCCCGCAATTTCGGGGTCAACGTTTCAGGTTTCAAATTCAGATAATTCTGAAAACGTGAAACTTGAAAGCTTGACCTTACCTTATGACCCTTACGACTATAAACGCAGAGAAACAAATGAAGTAGTAAATATTGGGGGGCATAATGTTCCTCGTGTAATAGCCGATTTCAGCCAAAAACAAACCATTACTCCTGCAACTCTGTTTGCTGTTGGTTACAATTATTCAATACCACTTGATAAATGGAACTTAACGGATCAGGCTTGTGATTACATTTATGCCGGAGATAACACAGTAGATTTTGCAATACCCGGAACCCTTGGGATCGTTTATAATTCAGCTATCTGGAAGAACATAAAAAATCCGGTCAGAAGCTATCCTTTATTTTCTGCCGAAGAGTACTTACGTACTGATAAAAGGTCGGAAGAGCTGAATTTTGTGAGTATTGATATTGATTTTTTAATTCGGGCATCTGACGGTACAAAGCTGCAACAATTTGACAAAACGGTAGTTTTTGTTTTCGAAACAAGCAATGAGCACGGCATGGCCGAACAGCGCAGAATGTTTATTGAACTGATGAGCAAAAACGCCCTCTCCTTTGGAGAGGGCTGGGGTGAGGCCCCCGTTATTATCAAACGGAATTACATTTCTCTTTCAGAAGAAACGTTTCAGCTCCATGCTTCAACAGATATAGGGGCATTGCTATTAGACGGTTTTGGCGATGGTGCCTGGATACAGCAAAACAATTGCACTTCACCTAAGAACCTTAATGCCACTGTTTTTGGCATTTTGCAGGCAACACGCACACGCATTTCAAAAACGGAATACATCTCCTGCCCTTCCTGCGGAAGAACTCTATTTGATTTACAGGAAACAACAGCTAAAATCCGTAATCGTACCGATCATTTAAAAGGTGTAAAAATAGGGATCATGGGCTGTATCGTTAACGGACCGGGTGAGATGGCAGATGCTGATTATGGGTATGTAGGAACCGGTGTAGGTAAAATTACATTATACAAAGGACGCGAAGTGGTAGAGCGCAATATCAATTCGGAGAAAGCCGTTGATGCTTTGGTTGATTTGATTAAGAAGTATGGGGATTGGGTGGAGAAGGAGTAGTAAATTATTTTTTGAAACAATGATACCAAATTACGATAAAAGAATACCAACGCTTGTTTTAAGTGTACTATTACTTATTTCATTCTTTCTACCATGGATTGAAGTTCATTGGCTAACCGGCAGAGTTACATACTCAGCTTGGGAATTACTCAAAATCCTAGGGCAAGCTGAAGAATTAGCAGCTGAAGTGAATCGCTACGCATACGAACTTGACAATTCGTTTTTTGTTCTCTATGCTCTTCCTGCATTATCATTGCTACAAATTTACATTTCCATAATTGCAAATTATAAATACCTTCCTATTATACAATTTCTAATAATTATGGTCATTGGATGTGTATTTTACAAATTTGTATTTGAGCTTAATATTGGTATAAATTATACAGGAATCGGCCTTTGGGGAACTTATACAAGTGGAGCGTTTGTATTTTATACCGGTGCGAAGGCCTATATTAAAAGTGAAAGCAAACTAAATATCCATAAGCCCATAATACTTACTCTACTTGGAATAGCAATGCTTAGCATTCTTTATATTGTATGGAATGCGGAACCTATTTCTAAAGAAATTTATAACAACCAAGAACCGTATAAAAATCCTTACCCTAATCGTGCCAGCCTTCCAAAAGATGATTGGCACGCAATTAAAGGTGATACAATAAACCATCAAACGAAATAAACTTTTATTCTAATAAGTCCTCATCCCCACTCTTATAACTTCAAAAAACAAACAGAAAAGTCTTTGCGCACTCATTTAACAACCACTTTCGCCCGCCCCAACCGCCCATCAGCAGACTGTTTCGTAAGCAGATAAATACCTGCGGGAATTTCCTTAAGAGATAAGGTATGGTATTCTCCTTCCAGCATTTGGTACCCTGTAACTAAAACAAGCTTACCCGTATAGTCATACAATCGGAATTGCGCATATTCAAAAGTGTTCAGCTCATTCTTCACATTAACCAATCCAGAACTAGGGTTAGGATAAACAGACAAATTATAAATAGTATTGTCTTCTAAAGAACAATCAAACTTCCAGGCATTCATTTGCTCTGAGGCCCATTCTCTTTGCGTTTGGATAAAAGGGAAAATACCCGGATAATCAATGCGTAAAACATATGCTGAATGGGTCAGTGAAACCACATCTTCATTTCGTTCAGTAAGCGATCCCTGAAATGCCTCATACGTATTGTATTTATAAACATCACTCTTGTATGCAGCATCAATAAGATTATGCATATCCACACAGTATTTACCAAGATATTCCGCACTGAATTTTGTTTGCAGCAAGTCACACACATTATTCAAATACTCGGTTTTATACTCTTCTATTTCAAATATCCTTTTGAGCAAAGGCCTCTCATCAAACTGAGGTGTAGGAACCAGGTAGCCATTCAGCAATGAAGTACCTTCCAACAGCTTTATATCCTGGAAAGTTTCGTTCATATCCCATGGAATCCACCTCATTTTTCCATCAGGATGCTCATACAAGTAAAAGTTATTTCCACCGCCCCAGTAGCTATCCCAGCTCTTTACACACTTCTCAATAGCCAGCACTTTTAAATAGGTGTGTACATCAAAGCCGGTTTCAAACAATTGCTTAAAATCCGAATTATTATTGTTGTTGATTAAATCAACAAAATTGATGAAACCGGTCCAATTGTCTGTACTTTCATTTGTAGTCAACTTCAACCCACTGGCTTTATATCCTGTGGATTCCGCTCCCAACCATTCCAGGAACACGGAGGCACCACGGTCGGTTTTATAGAGGTTACCATCATTCTGGCTGCTGCCGAATGCGAATTTTAAGAACGTTTTATCTACATTTTCTATCACAATATAAAGTCCTATGTACTCATTGTTTATCCATAGTTTGGTATATGAGGTACGAGGTGCCAGAATTCCCGCATCACGCATCAGCTTAAACGAAAGTGCATCATGCAGTAATGACGGATCATTCGTAAAATTATTCAGGTTTATTTTTCCTAAACCATCAAGCTCCTGCTCTTCAATATATTTATCAAATGCTATTTTAAAAGGTTTTTTCTTCCCAAATTGTACAAAAAGATTGGATGCATTGCCCTTTTCCCTGAAACCACATTCACCAAGCGTAATGCTATCCCAGGTAACTTTGCATTTATGGTACCTTTCAGGATACAAATCAGGGTTAGACATACTCTGGTCAAAATCCTGCTCCAATGTATCAAACCAATTGACCAGGTCGGTTTCTATAACAAGGTTATGCAATACGGTATCATTGAATACAAGGTCACCGGTTTGTGATTGTGCATTCAAGCAAAAGAAGAATGTCAGCAATAAAAGTATCTGTTTCATTTTCCAGCTATCCTATGCTCACGGTTAAGTGTGTCATAATACTTTTTAAAATCTTTTTTCATGAAGTGAAAGCCAATTGTAGTATTCACACCCGCCTGATTGTTCTTATTAAACAAATTGAATTGCAAACCCAGTTTAAAATGAATACGGCAACGCTCATTCAATTTCTTTTCGTAACCAGTAAACGGCTCAAGAGTTATTTGTGAACCATTGTTTTGTTTCACATTCATAAAATTAAGTTCTGTACCAACAAAAAAGCTATTCCTTTTAAGATAGGTGCTTTTACCGGTATATCGCTGGAAGCCCAAGCCAAACTTATTCATATTGTAAGGCTCATCAGGCAATAACAAAAGACTAACATAGTATAACTTTGTTCCCCTGGTTGCTATTCCTGTTTTAAGTTGCATCCCAAGATTTTCAGCAATCAATGCTTCATTCCTGAATACAGAAAAATAAGGAGCCTTGTAGTAGCCTGTATTTGCTCCCAACCAAACGGTTTTGAATTTTTTCCCGGCAACGCTGTCAATTGTCACCCAGGGAAGGATCAATTTAGACTCGTCCGGTCTTTGTATTTTGAGGTTCAGGGAATCGCTTTGGAGAATTGTTCCTGTACAGGTATTACCATCTTTCAGGATAATTTCATCTGTTATGAGCCTTTTATAGGGTGAACAGCCGCATAAAGCTGAAACAAGCATTACAATAACAATTTTAGAAGAAGCCTTCATTAAATTATTTGTTTGTGAATTATAACGAAGATACAATATTATTAAAACTAACAGCACCGATTAAGAATTGAAACAATTTTGAATCAAACTGATGGAATTCACATGTTCAATTTGTCTCAAAGCCTTATAAATTAGTAACTTTACAGTAAAACCCAATTAATGCTACCTGAATATCAAAAAACAGTACAGCAAGCCATTTCAAAAAAAGCGGAAAACAAAAAATTTTTCGACCGCCTGAAAAAGCTACAGCCAAAAGATCTGGATAAAGTCACCAATCAATTGCACGATGAGGCTTTTGAGCATATTGATTGTCTTCAATGTGCCAATTGCTGTGCCACTACAGGCCCCCTTCTGAAAGACAGGGACATTGAGCGGCTGGCTGCTGCTAGGAGAATGAAAGCATCGGCTTTTACTGAAAAGTATTTGCGTATTGATGAAGATCAAGATTACATTTTCAAAAGCCATCCCTGTCCATTCCTGGGCCATGATAAATATTGTTCTGTATACGATAGCAGACCGAAAGCCTGTGCTGAGTATCCTCACACACAACAAAATAAAATTTACAGCAAATTGCGTATTACTTATTTAAATTCGATGATTTGCCCAGCTGTTGCGGAAGTGGTGGAAGGATTGAAAAAGGTGTATTGATTCCTAATTTATTTTATCACAAATTTGTTTAAATTTGTACTATGCAGGTCAATTCAATAAAAGAACTTATTCTTAGCGTTTTAAAAAACTATCCTATTAAGAAAGCTGCCATATTTGGTTCATTTGCCCGAAATGAGGCAAATGATGAAAGTGATATTGATTTACTTATTGAACCTTCCAAATCAATTACAATATTTGATGTTTTGAGACTCGAAAGAGACTTAAGCAAAGTTACATCCCGAAAAATAGATGTGGTAGAATATACAGCCATTAAAAGTTCAATAAGGTCAAACATTTTAAAAGATGCTATAGTGATTTTATGAAACGGGACGACAAAGTTTACATAGCAGACATTCTTGAATCAATAAAACGAATTACAGGGTATTTAGGCGATAAATCTGAATTCGAATTTTCAAATGATTTGCTTTTGCAAGATGGTGTTATCAGACGTTTCGAAGTTATCGGTGAAGCCGCGTCAAAAATTAGTCAAGAATTCAAGTCAGCACACACATTAATCGAATGGGGATTAATGAAGGATATGAGGAATAAATTGATCCATGAATATTTTGGAATATCCACCAATACGATTTATCAGACTGTAAAGCGTGATTTGCCTGTTTTACAAGAAAAACTGGAAAAGCTTATATAATTTTATTTCGACAGCTCCTCGCTTCTATCCCTGGCTTTCAAAATCCCTTTTTGAATATTTTCACCAACCTGAGCCTCATTAAACACTGAAAGAGCTGCCTCCGTAGTACCGCCTTTGGAGGCTACAGCTTTTATTAGTTCGTCCAATGGCTTATTTCCATTATTTATCAAATGAAATGCACCCAGCATGGTTTGCTTTACAAACAGTGAAGATGTTGCCTCGTCAAACCCCATACGTTTTCCGGCCTCTATCATGTGTTTTACAATGTAGAAGAAATAGGCAGGACCGCTTCCGCTTAACGCTGTTACAGCATCCAGTTCTTCTTCGTTTTCGAGGTATAAAGAACGACCCGTTGTACCTAAAACGTGTTCTGCCTTACGCAGCTGCTCATAGGCCATAATACCATTTGTAGCAAACGCAGTCATTCCCATACCCAGCTCTGCAGGTGAATTAGGCATTGCTCGTATAATATTGGAATTATTCAAAGCTGCCGCAATTCTGCTTATCTTCATCCCTGCCATAATAGAAATAATGCATTTCGCAGATTGTAATATTGGTTTTAGCTCCACCGCAAGCACATCAAAATCCTGAGGTTTAACAGCAATAAAGATAATATCGCTTTCAGCTATTTTAGTGTCGTTGGGAACGGTTACTTCACCCACATTCAGCTTAAGCAGCTCTTGTTTTCTCGCCTCGCTTTTTTCAACAAGCAACAGATTTTCTTTTGTAACGATATTGTATTTCAGGAATGCACGGGCGTATATAAGCCCCATATTGCCGCAACCAATTATTGTAATTTTCATCTGTATATAATTTGCTTTTAAAAGGTCAGATGGAATACGCCATATTCGTTTTTGGTTGGTATGCCAAAGGTATATGACTATTTCATAGTTCTATGTTTCTGATACAAAATTAAAACAAATTGCAGCAATCTGGTTTTATTTTACACCTTTGTAACATCAAAATGAATGAAATGAAGCAATACCAGCATATACTCTTCGATTTGGATGGCACACTGACCGATCCGCAGGAAGGCATTATTAACTCTGTGCAATATGCATTAAAACGCTTTGGTATACAAAAAGAAAACCACGAATTGATTTATTTTATCGGGCCTCCGCTTCATAAGTCATTCGAAGCAATCTTCGGAACAGAAGAAAAAGCGTTTGAAGCGGTGGATGTATACCGCGAATATTATTCGGTGAAAGGTATATTTGAAAACAAGCTTTACGATGGCATTCACGAATTGCTGGAAGAATTAAACAAAAACAAAAAGATACTTCACGTTGCTACTTCAAAGCCTTTAAAGTTTGCAGAACAAATTTTGCATCACTTTCATATTCATCACCATTTTAAAATTATCATGGGAAGCAATATGGACGGGTCAAGAACAGAAAAGCATGAAGTAATCCGAGAAATATTAAATCATTTACCAGGAACTCTCCCGCAAGACTTTGTTATGATCGGTGACCGGAAATACGATATTATGGGTGCAAAGCACCACGGTATCGACTCCATAGCCGTTGCATTCGGATACGGAACAATAGAAGAGCTTAAAAATGCAGAACCTACGTATATTGTAGAAGAAGTAAGTGATTTGAATAAACTGCTGTTGTAATTTTTCGCGCAGGGACGCTAAGTGCAAAGCTATTTCTTAGGGCCTTTAAGACTTAAAGGCCCTTTTCTAAATACAATTACATCCTCATCTTTTTCTCCTTTATCTCCACCTGTCTTTTGATACTTTCTTCCAATGAAATAAAGGTTTCTGTCCGTTGTACGCCCTTTATCGGTTGAATATGTTCATTTAATACTTCACGTAAATGCTGCGTATCCCTGCATATAATTTTAGCAAACATACTGTAAACCCCGGTGGTATAATGCAATTCCACTATTTCAGGGATCCTTTTCATACGTGATACGCAATCGTGGTATTCAGAACCCTTTTCAAGAAAAATACCCAGAAAAGCGCATATATCATAACCTGCTTTTACGGGGTTAATCTCCAGATGTGAACCTACCACTACTCCCATTTCTGCCAGCTTCTTCATGCGCACATGTATTGTACCGGCTGATACTACGAGTTCTTTTGCTATCTCGGTATAAGGAACAGTAGAATCTTTTATAAGAATCGAAAGAATCTGCCTGTCGAGTTTATCAATTTCAAAATTTTGCGCCATTTTTAATCATTAATTTTAAATTAAGAACAATAAAATTAACCATTTTTTATTGTTTTGATAAAAATAATAGCATTTTATTACATTATTACAAAAAAGGGAAATTATAGCTTACCTTTGTATCCGAAAAAAATGAAATAACAATTACTTAACTAAAAACAACCAAAACCATGTGTGGAATAGTTGGAGTATTCGATCTAAAAAAAGACTCAAAAGAATTAAGAGCCCAGGTGCTTGAGATGTCAAAAAAGATACGTCACCGCGGGCCGGACTGGTCCGGAGTGTATTGCACGGACAAAGCGATTCTTGCTCATGAGCGCCTGGCCATCGTTGATCCGCAATCAGGCGGACAACCACTTTTCAGCAAAGACAGGAAGCTGGTATTGGCTGTTAATGGTGAGATATACAATCACCAGGAGTTACGTGAACAATTAAAAGATGAATATGAATTCCAGACCAAATCAGATTGTGAAGTTATTCTTGCCTTGTACCGCAAGAAAGGGCCTGATTTTATTGAAGATTTGAATGGCATCTTCGGCTTTGCATTGTATGATACGGAAAAAGATGCCTATCTGATCGGGCGCGATCACATGGGTATAATTCCTTTATACATTGGATGGGATAAATTTGGCAACTTTTATGTTGCTTCGGAACTAAAAGCTTTAGAGGGGTATTGCAATAAGATAGAGCCATTCCTGCCCGGCCATTATCTTTATAGCAAAGAAGGACAAATAAAAAAATGGTATCACAGGGAATGGACGGAATTTGATGCTGTAAAAAGTAATACCACAGACAGCGCACAATTGCGCGCAGGACTGGAAGCAGCGGTACACAGACAATTGATGTCAGACGTACCTTATGGGGTATTACTTTCCGGTGGGTTGGATTCTTCTGTGGTTTCTGCAATTGCAAAAAAATACGCTAAAAACCGCATTGAATCAGGCGACACCCAGGAAGCATGGTGGCCGCAGCTACACTCATTTGCTGTTGGGTTGGTTGGTTCACCCGATTTAGCCGCTGCACGTAAAGTAGCTGATCATATCGGTACTGTGCACCATGAAATTAATTTCACCGTTCAGGAAGGCTTGGATGCAATCCGCGATGTGATTTACCATCTTGAAACATACGATGTAACTACTGTTCGTGCATCAACACCTATGTATCTGCTTGCAAGGGTAATAAAATCAATGGGTATAAAAATGGTGCTTTCCGGTGAGGGAGCCGATGAGTTGTTTGGCGGCTACCTTTATTTCCACAAGGCCCCCCATGCGCAGGCCTTCCATGAGGAAACTGTAAGAAAACTGGGAAAATTACATCTATACGATTGTCTGAGGGCCAACAAAGCACTTGCGGCATGGGGTGTTGAAGGCCGTGTACCATTTCTTGACAAAGAGTTTATGGACATTGCCATGCGTTTGAACCCCGAGGACAAGATGGCAAAAGATGGCAAAATAGAAAAACATGTTTTGCGTAAGGCATTCGAAGATTACCTGCCTGCAAGTGTTGCATGGAGGCAGAAAGAGCAATTTTCAGATGGTGTTGGCTACAACTGGATAGACTCATTGAAAGAACTTGTAAAAACAAAAGTAACGGACGAAGAGCTGGCAAATGCTAAGTACAGGTTCCCTATTAATCCTCCTCAGAATAAAGAAGAGTACCACTACCGCTCCATCTTCAGCGAGCTTTTCCCTTCTGATTCAGCAGCATCGTGCGTGCCCTCTGTACCTTCTGTTGCCTGCAGCACACCTGAAGCCCTGGCCTGGGATGCGTCCTTTAAAAACATGCTCGATCCATCAGGAAGAGCCGTAAAATCAGTACATGCAGAAGCATACAAATGATATAGGTATTTCTTTAAATACAATCCCCGGTTATGAATTTAACCGGGGATTTTTTATTTCATACAATTTTCCCTATGCACTTCCCGTTTTATTAAAACCATTTATATCCGATTACCAGCCGCTGAAATTGTAAAACAAACCTCTTAGAAAATCGAAACACGATTCCTCTTTTCCACTGCAATAAACAATAAGCTTTAGAGTTATTACTCTCAGAACCATTACTCATAGGGGCATACACACATTTACATTCACAAGTCTGTTTGGATTTTAATTTGTTGGATTTATCTGTATAGATAAAATTTTGCGTTTCAGTTTGTGGAATTTTCAGAATTAAAACATCTAACAATCAACATAGCTACAAACCCTCAACACGCATCATCATGGAAACAAACCACACCAACGCAGAAAACCTGAACGACATGGTTTTCGAAAACAGGAACAAAGCTTATGGAGCTTATGCAATACGTAACGCATACAGCGATAATGTATCAAAAGCCTTATTTATTATGCTGCTATTATCCGGAACACTTGTATTGATTACCTTTTTATTTGCCAATTCAAAAACGGATATAATTAAAAACATGGCAGAACAGATTCCCATTAAGGAAACATTTACAATGAAGGTGGATTTAACACCAAAAGAGGAGCCGAAGCCACCGGTTGAACAAAAACAGCAACCAAAAGATAACACTCCCAAATCAGACAATACAGCTTATCAGGCTTCGAACAATGAAAAGGATGTTTCTACGGTAACCAATGAAAATGCCGTAACTAATCCTGAAGGTACACCGAATGGGAATGACAGTGCATTTAGTGAACCGAAAGAACCAACAGGGCAGTTTATTGGTATTGAAAAAAACGATTCGAATACACCTATAGCAATACCTGATGTGTTTCCTGAATTTAATGGCAACCTTTTAAAATATTTAAGTAATAAAATACACTACCCTTATCTGGCAATAGACAATGGAACTTCAGGAACAGTTAACCTGCAATTTGTAGTTGAAAAAGACGGCTCCATTAATGATATCAAAGTGCTTCACTCAATACCCGATGGCTGCACTGAAGAAGCCATCCGTGTTGTTAAATCCATGCCAAAGTGGAAACCCGGAAGGAACGCAGGAGAGCCGGTGAGAGTGTTGTTTAATCTCCCTGTAAAATTTACCCTTAAATAACAATGTGGTGTTTATAACTTCATCGGGCATGCTAAATTATACCTTTTGCATAGGTGTAATTTAGCATCCTGACTATTATATATTGCCGGAATACCCCGGTTATCAAAGCGAATGTTACTATAAACCAATAATAATACAAGTAAAACCATGCTTTATTCCGTTTTATTACAAGCCGTAAATACAGGTATTAATGTCACGAACCAGGTATCAGATACGGTCAATACCCTAGCTGGTCAAATACCTGCATCGGCTGAGCCAAAGCAAGATTCACTATCCTTACTGGAGCTTATTTTAAAGGGTGGTTTTATCATGATTCCCTTGGGTATACTGTCAATCATGACAATTTATTTCTTTTTTGAGCGCTTTATCACACTTCGCAAAGCTTCAAAGCTGGATACCAACTTCATGAACAACATCAAGGATTATATCTACAACGGAAACAGGGATGCCGCAAAAGCATTGTGCCGCAATACAGACAGCCCTGCAGCACGTATGGTTGAAAAAGGTGTTGCCCGCATTGGTAAACCTATCAAAGAAATAGAGGAAGCAATGGAAGGTGTGGGTAAGCTTGAGCTGAATAAACTGGAGAAAAACCTGAGTGTATTGAGCTTGATCGGTCGTATTGGCCCAATCTTAGGATTCGTGGGAACAATTGCGGGTGTTATCAAAATTTTCTACGATATATCATTAACGGATAATATCAGCATTGGTGTTATTTCAGCGGGTCTGTACCAGAAAATGATAACCAGCGCTTCAGGCTTAGTGATTGGCCTTTTAGCCTTTATAGGTTATTACATTCTTAATTCAATGCTAGATAAGATTGTAAATAAGATGGAAACCGCTTCCACAGAGTTTATTGACATTCTTCACGAACCAACGAAATAAAGGCGCCACCCGACCTCCCCTATGCTAAAGCTTTAGCACAAGCATAAAGTGGAGGGAGATATTAAAGGGGGACACAACCGTAATAAATTTAACTAAGCCCCTCCCTGGGAGGGGTTGGGAGGCTAAAATGAAACTAAAACGCAGACACAAAGAAGGGGCTGAAGTGAGCACAGAATCACTGAATGACATCATGTTCTTTTTATTGTTGTTTTTCCTTATTATTTCAACATTGGCAAATCCCAGTGTTATTAAGCTTACGCTGCCGAATTCAAAATCGGCTGAACAAGTACAAAAGCAGCAGGTTACAATTACAGTCAGCCCGGAACATCAGTATTATGTAAACAAAACACTTATTCCGTTTTCCGACCTGGAAAACGCACTAAGAATAGAACTTGCGCGTACACAATCTCCAACTGTTGTATTAAAACTGGACAATACATTATCGATACAGGATTTAGCTGATGTTATGCAAATTGGCTACAGCTTAGGAGTAAAAATGGTATTGGCAACAAAGGCTACAAATAAATAGGAATGAGCACATCGGCCGAAAATAAAAACAAATACCTTGCACTTGCCTTTGCTATTGGCTTTCACGGGCTATTGCTTTTGTTGTGCATTTTTATTGTTTTCATCACTCCCATTCCACCGTTCGAAATTAAGGAAGTACCAGAAGTCGAGCTCGACCTTGGTATGGAAGGTTTGGGCAATGCCGATGCGGGTGGTTCTGGCCAGAACGATCCGGACATTAAAACCAGTGAAGAAGCAGCTACAACACCAGCCCCACCTGAAACCAATGATGCACCCAACATTGTTACAGATGAAACAGAAACCGTTGTAAGCGTTAAAAACAATCCCAAACCAAAAACAGAAGAAACAACTGAAGCACCTCCTAAAGTAGAAGAGCCAAAGCCAAGCTCTGAATTGCTAAGTGCACTTGCTGCATTAAAAAACAAAAAAAAACATGAAGGCAAAGGCGAAGGCGATGGAAACACAGGAGGCTCCGGAACCGGCAGCAAACAAGGTGTTGGAGCAGGTGACGGTACAGGGCACGGGAACAATACTCCCGGCTACAACGGAAAAGGTGGCTACGACTTAAAAGGCCGTTTACTGGTAAAAAAACCAGAACGCATGACCGACTCGGAAGAAGAAGGAATTGTAGTAGTAGAGATTATTGTGGATGAAACCGGCAAAGTAATTAAAGCAACACCCGGCCAGCGTGGTTCTACTACAACAAGCTCAAAGCTATTTGCAAAAGCAAGGTTAGCTGCGCTTTCGGCAAAATTCAACTCGAGCCCTGATGGCAAGCAGGAACAACGAGGTACGTATACATTTGTTTTTCTTTTAGAATAAATAACAATACATGAGCACCTCTTTAGGAAAAAAAAGTAACCATATTGCTATTGCGTATACAGCGCTCTTTCTTTGTTTGCTTCTAACGCTGTTTATTTTTGTTGTATTCACCATTCCTTCTAAACCAACACAGGGTCTTGACTTGTATATTGAAGATGGTGCCAGCGGCTCTATTGCAGCTTCCAACACTTCGATACAAAGCTATGCGGGCAGTGAACCGGTACAGAATGGCACAAAGTATATAGCCGACAATACAGAAAACACGGTAATAACTCCCGGTACATCCGAAGCAGAAAACGAGGTTAAGGGAGCGCTGCAAACAACTGTTGACCCCGAACTACAGCAGCTCCTGGATAAAGTAAACATCAAACAAGGCACAGGGATAAAAGGAACCGGGAAACTTGCCGGGACGGATAATGACACTGGCACCGGTTTTGAAAAAAGCAGCTCTGCCGAAAGCGGAAAGCCATTTCGCCTTAGCGGAAGAACCTTATTAAAAAAGCCTGAAGCACCCAAAAACATAACAGAGCAAGGTACGGTTGTAGTTGAAATTATTGTAGACAGCAAAGGCAAAGTTATAAGAGCAATACCAGGCCAGAAAGGAACAAATACCACCAGCTCCCGGTTATATGCCATAGCAGCTCAGAAAGCCAGGGAAGCGGAGTTTAATCCGACACCCCAAAATATGGAGCAACGCGGCACATATACATTTGTTTTTCTTTTAGAATAATCATTAAATCATTAGCGTCCTAACTTAATTAGAACATTTTCAATTGGTTATTATTTTGTTCTTTGAAATCTTGTAGTAAAGCGTCTTCAAATAATTGATTTAAGGGC
>JAGVJJ010000093.1 GCA_020051175.1 Bacteroidia bacterium
GCCCTTAAATCAATTATTTGAAGACGCTTTACTACAAGATTTCAAAGAACAAAATAATAACCAATTGAAAATGTTCTAATTAAGTTAGGACGCTAATGAAAAAAAATAAAAATTTAAAATTCTGTTTTAGGTAAAGAAAACAGGATCAATTTTTCAAAGATTGAAATTTTTATTTTTCTGAAAAAGTAAAAGATTAAAAACCAAACACCCCTGAACATATAAATAAAACAGCACGTTCAGGGACACAACAAAAAATAAAAAAAATAAAAAAGTGAATTTCAGAGAAAGATAATGCAGATAAAAATTCTGTTTCAAAAAATTCAGAAGCTGTTGAACTAACCGTTATCAACAAAATTGTGTTAATAAAATAAGGTGTGATTTTTATTTTTGTGTTGATAATTTTTTTTACTTCGTGTCATAAATAATTTAATAAACAAAAACCATGGCAAAAAAAGTAGCAAAAAAAGCAGCTCCTAAAAAAGCAGCTAAAAAAGCAGCTCCAAAAAAGGCAGCTAAAAAAGCAGCAAAAAAAGCAGCTCCTAAAAAAGCAGCTAAAAAAGCAGCTAAAAAGTAAGAAGAAGGCTCGAAAGAGCCTTTTTTTTTGCCCTTTACTTTCCTTCGACCTTCTTCCTCCCCTTTCTTAATCCTCTTTCTTTACAACACCAATCCCAGGCAACTCGCTCAATGTAATCTTGCCATCAGTAAAAGTAATTCCCTTGAAAATATCGTTTTTAATTAACAAAGGTCCATCCAAATCGGCATAATCTACCAATGGTGAAAGCTGTGCTGCCGCAGAAACAGCACAATAAGTTTCACTCATGCACCCTATAAGTACCTTTAAATTCAATTCACGTGCTTTACGAATCATTTTGTGCGCTTCATGCAGTCCCGTACATTTCATGAGCTTAATATTAATTCCATGAAAGCAGTTTTTGATCCTATCGATATCTGAATAGCGCTGAACACTCTCGTCAGCAATCAACGGAAGCGGACTCCGCTCATAAAGCCACAAGGCGTCATCCAGGTTTGCCTTTGGTAAAGGCTGCTCCACAAACAATACATTTTTATCTTTTAACCATTCTATCATATCAAGTGCCACAAATTTATCTTTCCAGCCCTGGTTAACATCTACTGCAATAGGCTTATCCGTTACACTGCGGATAGTATCAATTATCTGTTTATCGGATTCTCCGTTTAGCTTTACTTTTAATACTTTGAAAACACCGCCTTCAATTACTTTCTGGCGGATAATTTCCGGTTCATCAATGCCCAGTGTATAGGTTGTATAAGGGGTATCATTTTTATTACAATCGAATGATTTCCAGCACGGCTTATTCTGAAGCTTTCCAATCAAATCATGCAATGCAATATCAATAGCTGCTTTCGCAGCAGTATTGCCCAAATCAATATTGTCAATTTCATCAAGCACCTGCTGCATATCAAAAGGATAATGATGTATAGCAAGAACTTTCGATGCCTTATTCAAAAAAGATGCAACGCTTTCCTGGGTTTCGCTTAAATAGGGCGGTAAACACGCTTCGCCATAACCAACAACCCCTTCGAATCCAATTTCAGTCAACACAATTGCCGTTGATTCCCTCACTCCATGAGCAATTTTAAAAGGGCGCTTGAAAAATAGCGTATAGGGCTTATAAGACAGGTTCATCACAATATTTTTAGCGAAAGTACACAAATATATAGTTGGGCCAGGCTGCTATTCAACACCGAATACTTCAGTAAAGTTTCGGTCAAGGAAACTTTCAAGTGTATCTTACTATCACAATAAATATCCCCATACATAAAATCCTGTTCAATTCGTTATCTGTAACCTTTAAATAGTTGCAGAAAAGCCACCTAGTTACTTAGTTACTTATTATATTTGTAGAATAAACAAAAAAACAATTGAAATGAAAAAAGTGCTTTTATTGTTAGCAGCCCCTGCTATTTTATTTCTTGCGGCCTGTGGTGGTTCAAAAACAGAAGACAAAACCACTATACCAGGAATGATGGAAACAAGTATAAAAGTGAATAGCAACGACCTTTCTATTATGATTCCTGATTCAACTAAGGGGATAGCAGAAATAATGGAGCAACCCTGGGGTGCCACCGAAATAAAAGTTGGTGCTGACTTCCACATATCTATTGAAGAAAACGAAGGCGATATAGCACTTATGAAAACGGATATAACCGGCAATGAAGTATTCAAACTGCAGCGTTATATAAAGGATGAGCCAGCTTTGTTGTTCTGGGAATCCAAAAATGAAAACATGCCGGATGCAAGGTTTCATTATTATGCAATTGTAAAAGCCGGAAACCTTACCTATGTTGTAAAGGACGTTGAACGCCTTGAAGCCTATAATGAAAAGGCTGTTGAAACCATGGTTCAGGCATCACAAACCTTAAAACCAAAAACAGCGGACAAACCTAATTCCTAAGCTGCCGCTTATTTAATTTTTGATTTTTAACTTTAATCTTTTGACTCAATTATATTATGGCAACAACCGACAGATTTGAAGCTCACGATTATTATTTAATGGATGAATTACTAACCGATGAGCATAAATTAATACGAGAAACTGCCCGTGCATGGGTAAAAAAAGAAGTTACCCCAATTGTTGAAGATGCCTGTCAGAACGCTAAATTCCCAAAACAATGGATCAAAGGGTTGGCAGAAGTAGGTGCTTTTGGCCCTTACATACCTGCTGAATATGGTGGTGCCGGTTTGGATCAGATATCTTACGGGCTTATTATGCAAGAGTTGGAACGTGGCGACAGCGGATTACGCTCTACAGCATCCGTTCAAAGCTCACTGGTAATGTTTCCTATTTTTACATATGGAACAGAAGAGCAAAAAAGAAAATACCTTCCTAAACTTGCTTCAGGTGATATGATGGGCTGCTTCGGTTTAACCGAACCTGACCATGGCTCTAACCCAAACGGGATGATAACCAACATTAAAGACAAAGGCGATCATTATCTGTTGAACGGAGCCAAAATGTGGATATCCAATGCTCCATTTGCAGATATTGCAGTAGTTTGGGCTAAAGATGAAGCGGGAGATATTCGCGGCATGGTCGTAGAACGTGGATGGGCAGGATTTACAACACCAGAAACACATGGAAAGTGGAGCCTTCGTGCAAGTGCTACTGGTGAACTAGTATTCGATAATGTAAAAGTTCCGAAAGAAAATATTTTCCCTACTATCAAAGGGTTGAAAGGTCCGTTGGGATGCCTTAACTCTGCACGCTATGGCATTGCATGGGGTGCTATTGGTGCCGCAATGGACTGCTACGATTCAGCTTTACGTTATTCCAAAGAGCGCATCCAGTTTGGCCGTCCTATTGGCGGGTTTCAGCTCACTCAAAAAAAACTGGCTGAAATGATCACAGAAATCACAAAAGCACAACTATTGACCTGGAGACTTGGTGTTTTAAAAAATGAACACCGCGCCACTCCTGCTCAAATCTCCATGGCAAAACGTAACAATGTAAACATGGCATTGCAGGTAGCACGTGAGGCACGCCAGATACATGGCGGAATGGGTATTACAGGAGAATATCCTATCATGCGCCACATGATGAATCTGGAGTCGGTTGTTACCTACGAAGGAACGCATGATATCCATTTACTGATTACCGGCCTGGACGTTACAGGATTAAATGCATTCCAGTAAAAATGGCTTAATAATTGTTAAATTCATTCACCAAAAACCTATAAACAAATGAAAAAGCACCTATTTATTTTAACCGCAATTTGCGCAATGGCTTTTAACGCTGTAGCTCAAAATAACACAACACACCAGGAGATAGTTAACCTTTCAGCACAGCGCTTTAAAATCATTACTGAAAATGATAAAAACGGGGTTATACTGGATTTAAGAACTACGGACGAAATGAGCAAAGGATATATAAAAGGCGCTACCCAGCTCGACTTTCTTGCGAAAGACGCTGAAAAACAAATTGACAACCTGGATAAAAACAAAACTTACTATATCTACTGTGCGAGCGGAAACAGAAGCGGGCAGGCAGCAGAGTATATGAAGGAGCATGGCTTCAAACGTGTATACAACCTGGAAAAAGGACTTAAAGAGTGGGAACTAAAAGGTTATCCCGTTGAGAAAAAATAATCTCTGGAATAAAGAGAGAAAAACAGCACTGAAGGCTCGACTTCAGTGCTGTTTTAGTTTACAAGCCCTTGTTTCTTTAGCTTATACCTAAAGTACTTTATATTATCGAATGAAATATACTTCGAAAGCGTATCCTTATCCTTCATAGCGCCCCACCAGCTACCCATAAAATCATCACGTGAAAGATTATCGTGATCATATACATGGAAACCAATGCTGTCATTCTCATAATAATGATAAAGCAAAAATGTATCCAGGCCCGTATACTCATCTGTTGATACCTGGTAAGGTGTTTGCGAATACAACGTTTGTTTGGGATACACCACTGCCCAGTAAATATCAGGATAACTGCTTTTCCAGATAGTATTGTCCATGCCTGATGGAGAAAATGTAGAATCGTTTTTCAAAACCAGGCCCTGACCATAAACAGCGGTCTGATAAACCGAAGGAACTGAAATTTCAAACTTCACACGTGCATTAAATAAAGCCTTCTTGGCCTGCACGCAATATGAAGTATAAGAACCTGCTTTATTCGGAACATCGCCTTTATCAGTGAATGTATCCTGCCACATACACAACTCCAGCGATTGCTTACCTTTTCTCAAACTATGGAATGCGTAATAAGGAATTTCAATACTAATATCATTACCCCTCAGCAAATCAATCGTATCACTGCTAAAGCCCAATTCATCCATTCTGTGGGCCTGCTTCCATTGCAATGTAGCCTGTAGGAATTTATAATCCGACAAAACCCGCTTTCCATTGCTATAAAAATCAAAGTTAAAAGCTGTACTGGTGAGCGTATCGTGGAACTTTGTGTTAACGGGAAAAGGAAAGTTTTTTGGTAAGCCGTTCAAAGTAAGGCGAATAAGCAACTTATTGTTGAGCGAGTCCATTGAAAAGGCTATGTTTTTCCTGTTAAAAACAGCGGACTTTTCTAACACTGTATATTTTATTGGCTTCGGAACAGCCTGCTTTACAATAGTTTCAGGCAAACAACCATAGAAACCTGCAATAACGACAAGGGAAAATAAAACACTTTTTTTTGTTTTCATACCAGTAACAAATGTATTAAAACTTAATCAAATCGCTTTTTGTACCTGTTTTGTTCATTTTTTTCGACCAAATTAAAAAACCTTATTTGCGCATTTTCGTAAGATAACTTACCGGTAACAAATGGTTATTGGTGAGAAAATAGAATTTCCTGACTTCTAAAGTATCTAAACTTTCGTTGCTAAAAACAGAAATTCATCTTGAAGAAACCTGCTACCGAAATGTTCTGGCTTTGCGTGTACGATGAGAAAAACGATATACATATTGTTTCTGCTTACTTCCCCAAGCCTATTCCTTTCTGCACAATGCCCGCAATTTTTTAACGGGCAGGGTGTTGCATCTTCAAATCCTTATTGGATAGGCTGTTCGGGAGGCAACTTTACCATTTTTGTTCAGCCAACAATAGCCATAACTGGGGGGTATACAATTAGCTGGGGCGATGGAACTGCCAATACAGTTGGTCCAAATCTAATCCCTCCCGCTTTTGTCAGCCACACTTATCTTGCAGCAGTCGATACTTTTATCGTGAACATTACTACGAGTGCACCAGCTTGTAGTATTACAGGAGTGGTTGTAATGGAAATAACACCTTCGGCATCCATACAAATTCCACTAGGAAGCCCGGTATATGGTTGTACACCTGCCACCTTCAATTTCCAGAATTCCTCAACAAATATTTCCGAAACTACCCGCTTTACATGGAATTTCGGAGATGGAACACCAATCCAGGCATACAATTCAACAAATGTAGGCCAGGTAATGAATCACACCTATTTGCCCGGAACAACCAATTGCAATGTAGCTATAACGCTTACCGCTGAGAACTACTGCAACAGGGGCAACCCTTCTACCAATGTATATCAACCTATCCAGGTATGGGATATTGACGATGTAAATATCACCCCCGATGCATTGATAAAATGTTTTCCCAGCACCACTTTTCACTTTAATAACACCACCAATCTAAATTGCCAGGCCCTTGGCAACACACAGCAGCGCTATGAATACTGGAACTTTGGAGATTACTGGGGCTTAGGACACGATTCCATCATACCCTGGCAGCCGTTCAGTCCACCGAACCGTCCGGGATACGACATTACTTATCCTGGAATAGGCACATACACTGTTTTATTGATGGACAGCAGTTTTTGCGGAGTAGATGAAAATACGATCACCGTTCAGATCATTGCTCCCCCTACTGCCGCCTTTTCTACAAATACCGACAGCATTTGTGAAGGCGAAAGTATTACCGTTACAAACCTCTCAACCGGCAATCCAAACCAGTTTATATGGGATTTTGGCGATGGGACACCACCACTGACAGTTGGTAACATGAATGCCCAAACCCATACCTATTCAACTGCCGGAAATTATACTATTTCATTAATTGCAAACATTGCAGGCGCGAGCGGCTGCACCAGTTCTGCCTCAAAACAGATTACCGTAAAACCCGCCCCCGTTGCAGGCTTTACTCTTGGTGCCAATAACTTTTGCGATATGGGAACGGAAACCTTTGTAAACACTTCTACCGGAACCATCAGCTCTTATTCCTGGAATTTTGGTAATGGCAACACTTCTGTTCTTCCAAACCCTCCCCCTGAATTTTATACCGGAGCCGGCACTTACAATGTGAGCCTGCTTGTTACCGGCACAAACGGCTGTACTGACAATATAACCAGACAGGTAAGAGTAAGGCAAATACCCAATTCACAAATAAACCCATTCAACTCATGTGTGGCGGCTTCAGGAAGTTTTTCTGACGCATCCACTTCAGCGCCCGGTGATCCAATTATTTCATGGCTCTGGAATTTTGGGGATGGCTCGCCTACCAGCAGTTCTCAAAACCCTGCACATACCTACCCCGATTCAGGAACATATACCGTTGTACTAACTGTATCCACCGCATATTGTAATAATACGGACAGTATCAATGCTACTGTACACCCTTTACCAATATCCACATATATACAAAGTACGAATGCCGGATGTACTCCCTTAATTATCAGTTTTACAAATCAATCAACAGGTGCAGCAACCTACACATGGAGCTTTGGAGATGGAAGCGCCACAAGTTCAGCTGTTAATCCTAATCATACATTTACAAATCCACAAACCTACGACACAACCTATCATATTAACCTGATTGCAGTATCAACTTTCGGTTGCAGAGATACATTCAATACCAGCACTACCGTTTACCACGCAGCTCATGCAGCCTTTACTTCCGATTATGCCATCAATTGCAGCCCATTACCTGTGCAGTTTACAAACACCTCAACCGGAGCGGTCGATTATTCCTGGAACTTTGGGGATGGAACTCCCGTTTCAACCGCTGCCAATCCAAACCATTTATTCATAAACAATACACCTTTTCTGCAAACCTATATTACAACACTTACGGTAAGCTCTCCAAATGGCTGTAGCAATAGCGCTACTCAAAATATTTTACTTTATCCAAGCCCCATTTTCACATTTGTTGCGCTTCCAATAGATACAGGGTGCTCTCCTCTGGCTGTTAATTTTAATGCATCTTCCGGAGGAGCAGTATATGAATGGGATTTCGGGGATGGCTCAACAAGCCTTATGCAATCCCCCAGCCACAATTTTATAAATAACGGAAATGCTGATTCAATATATCATGTTACATTAATAACAACGTCCCCTTTTTCGTGTAAAGATACGTCCGGCACAGATATACTTGTGCATCCCAATCCCGTAGCAGGCTTCACACAATCTGCAAGCCTGGGCTGCGCACCGCTCACAGTAAGTTTTACCGACCAATCCACATTGGCGAATACTTGGCAATGGAATTTCGGAGATGGTAGTGCATCAACTGCCACAAATCCAGGCCATACATTTACAAATACAACAGCATCAACAATCCTGTACAATGTAACATTGCAGGTAACAAGTAATTTCGGCTGTATTGATACGATTATCAGAACTGTTGAAGTATTCCCGCAGGTAACAGCTTCTTTCAGCGCTCCTACAAATGCCTGTAGCCCTTATGCGCTTATACTAAACAATACAAGCATAAACGCAGCCACTTTTAACTGGGATTTTGGCGATGGAGGTACCTCTACACAAACAAACCCGGCCCATACCTATACCAACCCCGGTTCAGCCGATGTCACCCATACAATAACACTGATAGCTCAGTCTGGTTCGGGATGCAGGGATACGAGCACCTCAACTGTAACCATATTTTATAAACCGTTTGCAAGCTTTACCCCTTCTAGTGATTCAGGCTGTGCACCGTTTGCAATCAACTTCACAAACACTTCCACTGGTGCAATAAATAACAACTGGGCGTTCGGAGATGGAAATACTATAAATGGCAGCATTAACGCAAGCCACACCTATCAGAATACGTCCCCAATACCGGATACCAATAGCGTACAATTGATTGTAACAACAGCGAATTCATGCGGGGATACAGCTATAGGCTCCATAACGGTATTTCCTCAGGTAACCGCCAATTTCATTAGTATACCAGGAGGTTGCAGCCCGCTCAATCTTAGCTTAACCAATCAATCTGTTAATGCAGATTCATACGACTGGGATTTCGGAAATGGTACTTTTTCAACCCAGGTGAACCCAACACCCGTTTATACAAACAACACAACAAATAACAGTACAACCATTATTTCCCTGGTAGCCAGCTCTGTATGGGGCTGCAGCGATTCCATTCAAAAATCGGCCGATATATTTTATAAGCCACAGGCAAGTTTCAACAGCAGCTCAACTTCCGGATGCCACCCTCTCGCTGTTGCCTTCACAGACCAATCTGCCGGAGGCATTCATTATTCCTGGGATTTCGGTGATGCTTCACCCGCTGATACTACTATAAACCCATCACATCAATACACCAACCTGACTTCTGCACCTGTAATATATACTGCAAGGTTAATTATTACAACAAACGATGGCTGTTCAGACACCTCAACACAAAATATAACTGTTTATCCTAACGTAATAGCCGCATTCAGTGGAACAGCAAACGGATGCAGCCCACTTGCCATAAACTTTACCAATCTGTCTACCAACACAAATAGTTATAATTGGGATTTTGGTGATGGTAATCTGTCAACCCAAACATCACCTTCACATACATACATAAATAACACCTCCAATGATATTAATTATACTATCCTGCTTACATCAACATCGTTATACGGATGTACTGACACGCAAACAGCAGTTGTAAACGTACGTTTTAAACCATCTGCCGGCTTTAGCCAAAACGTTAATTCAGGATGCAGCCCACTAGTAGTTACTTTTACGGATCAATCTGTTAATGCAATTACCTATCAATGGAACCTGGGAGATGGTTCCCCTGTTGAAGTTTCTCAAAATACAACACATACCTACACCAATGCAACAGCAGCCGTTATTGTAAATGACATTCAGCACATTGTTATTGCAGGCAATGGTTGCAGGGATACCGCAACAAGCTCCATTGATGTTAACCCGGAGGTCACAGCCGCTTTCACTTGTCCGGTTATAGGTTGTAGCCCTTTCACGGTAAGTATTACCAACCAATCCAACAATGCAGCCACGTATCTCTGGGATTTCGGAAATGGCTCATTCTCCGCACAGGCAAATCCTGTTCAGACCTACGTTAATACAACAAACAGTGATCAAACGTTTACGGTGCAACTGATTTCTACATCTTCATTTAATTGTTCAGATACCACAAGCACAACAATAACGGTTGCTGCTCAGCCAGAAGCACAGTTTACGGCCTCACCACTCTCCCAGTTGTATCCGTCTGCCGAAGTAAGTGTAATAAATAATACCACGGCTGGTAACTGGGGTTATTCGTGGGATTGGGGGGATTCCAATACTTCCACGCTACAAAATCCTCCATCAAACACTTATGCCACCTGGGGAACTTACAATATCACACTCATTGTTTATACTTCCAATTGTGCCGATACCCTCACACGTTCAGTCACCATATTGCCTCCCTTGCCAATTGCGGCATTTACCATACCACCTTACATGGGTTGCGAACCAGAAAGAATATGCTTTGTCAACAATTCTCAATACGCAGTGTCCAGCACATGGGAATTCGGGGATGGCAACAGCTCCAATGCAACCAACCCCTGCTATACTTATTTCAGCGCAGGCACATTTAGTGTAAAGCTTACCACCACCGGACCGGGCGGACAAACAGATGTGGCAAACAGTACAGTTGTAATTAACCCCAAACCTCAGGCAAACTTCTCTGCATCGCCCACTGTTGTCCAAATACCCAATACCCCTACTGATTTTCTAAATGCATCTATTGACGCAGATACCTATTTCTGGGATTTTGGCGATGCCAATACTTCAACCGAAGAAACCCCTCAACATACCTATACCCAGGTGGCTCAATACGATGTGATGCTGATAGCCACAAATCAATATGGTTGCGTGGATACACTGATACGCCCGCAATACATCAGCGGGGAACTGGTTAGTGACATTGTTATTCCGAATGCCTTCACTCCCAATAAAACCGGCTCTAACGGTGGACTATATGACCCTTCCAACTTCGACAATGATGTATTCTTCCCTTTTACAGTAAACGGTATTGATGAATATCACATGACCATTTTTAACCGTTGGGGTGAACTTGTTTTTGAAACAAGAAATCTGAAAGTAGGATGGGATGGCTATTACAAAGGCAAGCTTTGTCAGGCAGATGTATATGTATGGAAAGCGGAAGGTACGTTTGTGGATGGCTCTACCTATCTTAAGTATGGGGATGTTACTTTATTAAGATAATTCCAAATTGTGCCAATCCTGGCTAAGTCAACTTCCCACAATCATATAGTACAATTCAGAATATCTCTGTTTTTTTATTTCTTCGGGTTACCTTTTTGAGATATCACCATATACATAGTATTAAAGGTTATAAATCAATCGGCATTTAAACCTTTATCAAGCAGCTGAATAAAGTTCTTCTGCAAATAGCTATTAATAAGTTATAATCTACCGCTCATGAAATACTTAATCCCCCCTTTATTTCTTTTACAGTATTATTTGTTATCTCAGGAACCATCCAATACTGTAACCACCTTTACCAATGTAGTGTTGAATCAGGAACAGGAGCAATTGCACCGCCATTATGATGCTGTAATAATTCCCGGCATACCTTATCAAAATGCACAAACAGCACTTATTTTCAAGGCAAGAATACTTTGGGCGAAATATTTATTTGACAAAGGAATTGCTGACAACATTATATTTTCCGGAAGCGCTGTGTATAATCAATACATAGAAGGCAAAATAATGAAACTGTATGCCGACTCACTGCACATTCCTTCAGACCATACTTTTTCAGAAACAAAAGCTGAACACAGTACCGAAAACGTGTATTACTCCATGCTCCTTGCGCAGCAATTGGGTTTTAAAAAAATAGCGGTAGCAACCGATCATTTCCAGGCAATAATGCTAAAAAAATTCATGAAGAAAAACTGCCCCGATATTGAGCTTGAACTGATTAACTATGAAAAGATTGATCTGGTATTGTCCTTCTGGCCTCAGATTGATCCCTCAACTACCATAGCCGATGATTTTGTGGCGCTACCTGAAAGGGAAAACCGGATAGCACGTTTCGGAGGGACATTGGGAAAACATATTGAGTTTGTTAGTGATACCCTGACTTCAAAGCAAAATGGCACTATTCCTTTCTGGGTTTCATATAAATAAGCCTCATTGATTGTTTTGCCAATGCATTCAATTGTATTAGAAACTAAGGGCCTCAATAAACCTATTGGCATAAAATAAAAAAGCTATTCCCATCAGGAAATAGCTTTTAAAACCAATTAAAAAATTATTTACTCCTTAATATTTGCCATATAATATTCACGGTTCATACGGGCAATATTTTCAAGAGAAATTCCTTTCGGACATTCAATTTCACATGCACCGGTATTTGAGCAGTTTCCGAATCCTTCCGCATCCATTTGCGCCACCATGTTTTTAGCACGGGCAACACGCTCCACCTGCCCCTGAGGCAATAATGCCAGCTGAGAAATTTTTGCAGAAACGAATAACATTGCAGAAGAATTTTTACAAGTTGCAACGCAAGCTCCGCAACCAATACAAGCAGCAGCGTTGAAAGCTGCATCCGCATCCGGCTTAGGGATAGGAATATTGTTGGCATCCTGTGCATTACCTGTATTTACAGAGATAAAACCGCCTTTTGCAATGATACGATCAAAAGCAGTACGATCAACTGTCAAATCCTTTATTACCGGAAATGCCGCTGCCCTCCATGGTTCCACAACAATGGTATCACCATTCTTAAATGAACGCATGTGCAACTGGCAGGTGGTAACACCACGCTTAGGCCCATGCGGCTGGCCATTAATAAACATACTGCACATACCACAAATACCTTCGCGACAATCGTGGTCAAATGCAATCGGCTCTTCTCCTTTATTGATAAGCTGTTCGTTCAGTACATCAAACATTTCAAGGAATGACATATCCGGTGAAATGTCGGTTAAAGGATAAGTTACCAGTTGTCCTTTCGCTTTTGCATCTTTCTGACGCCAAACTTTCAGCGTTAAATTCATATTTCCGTGACTCATCGTTGCGGTATTTTTTAAGTTATTAGGTTATTAAGTTATCCCTTAAACGTTGTCTGCAGATAAATTCAACCAATTTACTATTTTACAATCTGTATTAATTTTTTTTAAATCAGCTACTATTAACAGTTTGAATAATCAATAACTATTAACCAATAACCATTAACTATTTTACTTATACGACCTCGCTGCAATCTTAATTGCCTCAAATTTTAATTCTTCTTTATGTAATTCGTACGTATGGTTACCTTTATTTTCCCACGCAGCAACGTATGAGAATTCATCATCCTTACGCAATGCCTCTCCCTCTTCGGTTTGCGATTCTTCGCGGAAGTGACCACCGCACGATTCCGAACGGTTCAATGCATCCATGCACATTAATTCTCCAAGCTCTATGAAATCCGCAACACGGCCCGCTTTCTCCAATTCAGGATTTAATTCATTGTTAGTTCCCGGAACACGTACATCTCTCCAGAATTCTTCGCGCAAGGCTCTGATTTCTGCAATGGCTTCTTTCAAACCTTTTTCGTTACGTGCCATTCCGCATTTATCCCACATGATTTTTCCTAAACGTTTGTGGAAAGAATCAACAGATTTGCTGCCCTTTATCGACAGGAACTTATCTATGGTTGCCTGTACTTCTTTTTCAGCATTTACAAAGGCTTCATGGTCAGTGGAAATTGGTTTTACACCAATTTCTTTCGACAGGTAAGCACCGATTGTCATCGGGATTACAAAGTACCCATCTGCCAGTCCCTGCATCAATGCGGATGCTCCAAGGCGGTTAGCACCATGGTCAGAAAAATTGGCTTCGCCTAATGCGTACATACCCGGCACGGTAGTCATTAAGTTATAATCTACCCATAAACCGCCCATTGTATAGTGTACCGCAGGATAAATACGCATTGGTACCTCATATGGATTCTCACCGGTGATTTGCTCGTACATCTCGAACAGGTTACCATACTTCTCTTCTACCACCTGTTTACCAAACTCGCGTAGCTGAGCAGCTGTAGGGTTTTCAACTCCTAATTTTTTAGCCTGTGTTTTTCCATAACGGTCAATGGCTGCTTTATAATCAAGATATACGGCCATTTTGGAAGCACCTACTCCGTAACCGGCATCGCAACGCTCTTTTGCAGCACGTGAAGCTACGTCACGCGGAACAAGGTTACCAAATGCAGGGTATCTGCGCTCTAAATAATAATCCCTTTCTTCTTCAGGAATTTCGTTCGGTTTACGTGTATCGCCTTGCTTTTTAGGAACCCAAATACGGCCGTCATTCCTCAATGATTCACTCATCAGCGTCAGTTTCGACTGGTGATCTCCTGATACAGGAATACAAGTCGGGTGAATCTGAGTGAAACAAGGGTTTCCAAAGAAAGCTCCTTTTTTATGCGCTTTCCATGCTGCAGTTACATTGCTGCCCATTGCATTGGTCGACAGGTAGAACACGTTACCATAACCTCCGGTGCATAACAATACGGCATGTCCGAAATGACGCTCCAGCTTACCGCTGATCAGGTCACGCGCAATTATACCACGTGCTTTACCGTCAATAACAACAACATCGAGCATTTCATGACGGGCGCACATTTCCACGGTTCCCAACCCCACCTGGCGCTGTAAACCACTATATGCACCCAACAGCAACTGCTGCCCGGTTTGTCCGGCAGCATAAAATGTACGTTGTACCTGTGTACCACCAAACGAACGGTTGCTTAACATCCCTCCGTACTCACGCGCTAAAGGCACACCGCTGGCCACACACTGGTCAATAATATTGGCACTTACTGAAGCCAGACGGTATACGTTTGCTTCACGCGCACGGTAGTCACCACCTTTAATGGTATCATAAAACAAACGGTAAGTGCTGTCACCATCATTCTGGTAATTTTTTGCAGCATTAATACCTCCCTGAGCAGCAATAGAGTGCGCCCTGCGGGCTGAATCCTGGAAACAAAATACTTTTACCTTATACCCCATCTCCGCCAATGTAGAAGCGGCAGATGCACCGGCAAGTCCGGAACCAACCACGATGATCTCAAGGCTTCTTTTGTTTGCCGGATTCACCAGCGGTACAGAAGATTTGTATTTTTCCCACTTTTGTTCCAGTGGACCTTCAGGAATTTTTGAATCGAGTTTTGACATATTTGATAATTCTATAATTCAGTTTAATATTTTTTTTATTTCACCAACCCTGCATACATGGCAATTGGCATAGCCGCAAACACCAGTGAAATAACAATGGAAAACCAAAAACCTATCGATTTAATTACCGGGGTATATTTTGGATGGTTCCATCCAAGTGTCTGAAAAGCAGACTGAAATCCATGCATTAAATGATAAGCCAATGAAATCTGTGCAAGTGCATAAAGCACAACAAGCCATAAATTACTGAAAGCTTCCTGCATAACAAGGTATAGGTTTTCATTCCCATTTGCATCATGTCCCGGCAAACCTGTAAAGCGTGATTTTACCCAGAAATTAGCCAGGTGCACAATTAAGAATATCAGCAACAAAGTACCTAAAAGCCCCATAGAGCGTGAGTACCATTTACTGTTTGCGTTTCCATTATTCACAGCATATTTTACCGGACGCGCCTTATTATTTTGAAGGGTAAGGAATAATGCCTGGAGGCAGTGTAAAATCAACCCAAGAAAAAGTACGTACTCCATAGCACGGATAATCGGGTTTTCGGCCATGAACTTCGCTCCTTCATTAAAAATTAACCCGCCATCATTGAAGAAAATGAACGAATTAAGCGTGGCATGAACTACCAGGAAAGAAATCAGGAACAAACCAGTAAGGCCCATGACCAATTTTTTCCCCAGTGATGATTGTAAAAACTTTGGTGAAGTTGCAGTACTCATAGATGTGATTATTTTAATAGAATTACGTTTCGGAGAACAAATGTAACACCCAGAATGATTTCTATCAAATAAATAAGGGGTATAGCGCTATTTAAACTGATTTTAAATAACAAAAGGAATTTCAATGCATTTTTTACTTGTAAACTATTCGCCAAAAGGCTTTTAATCTCTTGCTTTTATCGGAAATATTAGCTATATTTTAGCTAAAATAGACTATAAGGCACCTCAGGAACACGATTAAATTGTCGGACTCTGACTTTGGCAGGTCTTAAACACTCTTTGCACAACCCTATCAGGCCACTCATATGAATCATCACTTGTTTTATTTCCTTTTATGGATTTTATTTCCAAACTTTGATGCTTATTAAATTCAGATTATGAAATACACTCCAGCTAACCCTCAATTGTATATTGAAAACCGCCAGCGATTTGCTAAAAAGCTAAAACCGAATTCACTTGCAGTTTTTAATTCCAACGATATAATGCCAACCAGTGCGGACGGTACCATGATGTTTATTCAAAACACGGATATATTCTATCTTTCGGGGATTGACCAGGAAGAAAGCATCCTTGTTATTTTCCCCGATGCAAAAGACGAATCAAACAGGGAAATCCTGTTCCTGAAAGAAACCAATGAACACATAGCCGTTTGGGAAGGCCATAAGTATACCAAGCAGGAAGCAACAGCAACATCAGGTATAAAAAAGATATACTGGATGAAGGATTTCTTTACCGTTTTTAACGCACTCATGAGCCAGGCAGAATACGTGTATCTCAACACCAATGAGCATACACGCGCCTTTGTAGAAGTTGAAACCCGCGATGCACGTTTTGTGAAGTTTTGCAAAGAGCGTTACCCGCTGCATAATTATCAGCGCTCCGCACCTATTATGCACGAGCTGAGGGCTATTAAATCCAAATATGAGGTTGAAACCATGCAACAGGCCTGTAACATTACTGAAAAAGGGTTTCGCAGGCTCCTGGGCTTTGTAAAACCAGGTGTAATGGAATACGAGATTGAAGCCGAACTCATCCATGAATTTATACGCAACCGCTCCCGCGGGTTTGCTTACGGGCCAATTATTGCATCCGGGGCAAGCGCATGTGTATTGCACTACACTGAGAACAATAAAGAATGTAAAGCAGGTGATGTTATTCTATTGGATGTTGCTGCTGAATACGGTAACTATGCAAGTGATCTCACACGATGCATACCAATAAGCGGAAAGTTTACACAACGCCAGAAAGAGGTGTATAATGCTGTATTACGGGTGATGCGTGCTGCCATCAAAATGCTTGTAGTGGGTAACAATTTTGCAAATTACAACAGAGCTGTTGGCAAATTAATGGAAGAAGAACTGATTGGCCTGGGCTTGCTGAAAGCGAATGAAGTAGCCAACCAAAACCCGGAAATGCCTTTGTATAAAAAGTATTTCATGCATGGAACATCGCATTTCTTAGGATTGGACGTTCATGATGTAGGCAGCTTCCAACGTACCTTTGAAGCCGGAATGGTGTTTACCTGCGAGCCCGGGATCTATATTCCTGAAGAAGGACTGGGCATTCGTCTGGAAGATGATATTCTTATCACAGAAAGTGGTCCGATAAACCTGATGGCAAACATACCGATTGAAGCCGATGAGATAGAAAAGCTGATGGCACGCTAATTTATCTTTTCAGACATCATTAACTTTTTAATCACGTGTGCTACTTTTAAAACGGATTGCTGACATTATCCTTTTTGGTAATATTTATATTGCCTTAGGAACTGTTTGCCTGGTACAAAGCACATTAATACAGATAAATCAGTCCAGCCATCTGCCGGCATACTCTGTGCTTTCCTTTTTTGCTACATTGTTTGTTTACAATTTTCAGCGTATTTTTTATAAAAAACCTCTGAATGAGTCAACATCCGTTCGCAGAGTCTGGATTTCAGAACATCAACTACTCATCAGAAGTTTTGCTGCAATTGGTTTCACAGGTACGGGGATCAGCGTTTTTTTTAATGATTATAAAATATTGGTATACCTGCTACCCCTTCTGGTGTTGTGTATCCTCTATTTCATACCTTTTATAAAATTGCGGAAAAACCCCTGGCTTAAGCTATTTACACTTGTTAGTGTATGGACTATGGTAACGGCAGTAGTTCCGATACTGCTCAGCAACACAACCTTCAATCAAAGTGCAGTGCTGCACATTATTGTACGCTTTGTTTTTATGGTTGCCATCTGTATTCCTTTTGATATACGGGATTTACAGCTTGATAAGGAAGATGCTGTTATTACCATCCCTCACCTTACGGGTGAAAAAAATGCAAAATGGCTCGCCTTTGCATTCATGGTGTTGTATGGAATACTGGTTCTGCAGGAATACTGGTCAGGGATGATTAGTTTGCCGGTAATGGCCGCACTCGTAAGCTGTGCTATAATAAGTACCGCTATTGTATTGATGAGCAGTACAAAAAGAAGCGAGTATTTTTACGTAGCAGGCATTGATGGAACAATGCTGTTACAGGGAGGATTGGTACTACTGGCGAATTATCTGTAATCCACCAGTAGTATCAGTAATCAATTATACAATATTCAGTCTCTTCGCAAGACCTTCTTTATAGGAACCACCTATCGGTATAAGCTTTTTATCTTCTTCCAAAATCAGGTTCGGTTGTTCAATTGCTACAATTTTGTCAATACGAACAATAAAAGAACGGTGTACACGTACAAAATCATTGGAAGGTAGTTTTTTCTCAATGTCTTTCATGGTTGCATGAATGGTGTAACGTGCATTAGCAGTATTGATTACCACATAGTCTTTTAAAGCCTCAACAAAATAAATGTCGCTCGACTTTACTTTTACAAGACGTGAATTTGATTTTACAAAAAGAATATCTTTTGAATCTTTATTTTCCACGATGGAATACAAAAAATCACGCTCTTTTTTTACATCTGTTTCCTTTTCGTGTTTGTATATTGACATTTCAATTGCTGTACGCAAATCAATCTCTTTAAACGGTTTAATGATATAACCGTATGGTTCTGACACCTTTGCTTTACTCAAAGTACTTTCATCCGCATAGGCAGTAAGATATATAATAGGAATATTAAACTTCTCACGTACCAACCCCGCAGCCTCAATCCCGCTGATATCACCTTTTAGCATAATATCCATTAAAACCAAATCCGGTTTTAAATCCTCGGCTGCTTTTACAGCTTCTTCCCCGGTGGAACAAATCCCAACGACTGTATAGCCAAGCTTCTTTAAACTATGTTGAATATCTTTAGCGATGATGCTTTCATCTTCAACGATTAAAATATTTGTTTTTGACATGTTTACTAGTGACTGTTTTTGAGTAAAATAACTTGACAAAGTTACGATTAATAATAGTCTATCAAAAAAATAGAGTGTTAATTTTTTACAATTATTCAATTTACGCCTGAAACTACGTATCCATGAAGAAAAAAACCAATTTCAAGCGGTTGATAAAAAACAACTTTATATTGAAACCCCACACTATAAATTCCGTATAGAATACAGCAATTGTTGAAAACGTTTGTTAAAAAGTTTTTTATTGCATCTGCCAATCAGGTTATCCGTGAGCTACTTTTATAAAAAATTTTATTTTGAAATTCATTTACTCCAAATATTTACCCCTTTTATTTGCATTGGCGCTGCTGATGCAAATCTTCGCTGCGCCTTTGTGCGCCCAAACCGCAGGCAATAGCACAGCCATTGTTGAAAAACACATCATTGGCTATAATGATGTAACCAAAATGAAATTTGTTTATGATGCTAACCTTTATAATGAAGGATGGCACACTTTGCCTCAGCCAAAATTCTGGCAGCAGGTAATGCTTTTAAGTCCTGACTCCGCCATTGTAAGTCTTGCTTCAACCCGCCAGATGCTTGCCCGTATTTCAACAAAGGAATGGAGTAAATTAACAGAAATGCAGAAAGCATGCTTTAAAGACAGCATTCGTAAAGCCAACAACATTGCAGATAGCCTTTCACTGTTTGTTACAGCCGGCAAAAAAGATTTCTATGAATTTAAAAAGGTAATGCCTACCATCAACCGTTCCATCAATGTATTTAAGCAAAACGGAGTCGACCCATGGTATGCACAGGCTATATTGCTAATTGAAAGCCCCGGCAAAATGAATACCAAGTCCACCGTTGGTGCTAACGGACCTTTTCAGCTGATGAAATCGGTTGCAAAAGCACAGGGACTGGTTGTAAATTCTAAAGTAGATGAGCGTACAGATATTGAACGTTCTGCTTATGGTGCATCTCGCCTGCTAAGCCGTATTTGCATCCCTTATGTAAGAACAATGCTGGACAGCGCACATCTTACCTATAATGAAACAGATATATGGTTCCGTTTACTTGTTTTGCATGCTTATCATGCAGGTGCGGGAAATGTTGCCGGTGTAATACGTAAAATCAACCCCTGCGAAGGTGGTGTGCTGCTGATGCAGAATGTATGGCAGACAACGTACGGAGGCTTTAAAAATGCTTCTCAAAACTACTCACAGCTTGCTCTTGCTGCATTCTGCAACTTTAACGAGATGGTAATGACCCAGGGTGATTCAGTTTACCTGATTGATGGTGATCGTATGTTAAATGCATATAACAGAGGTGTTTGCACTCCTGATGACAGGTGCAGCTACCTTGGAAACTGCATGGCCAAATATGAAAGCGATTTGATTGATGGCATTATTCCTTTTGATTATTTCATTGAAAAAACCAAGGTAATTGAGAATGAGCTGGCAGGCCTTACTCCTTTTGAGCAATCCTATGCTCATGAGCGTTACAACAGCATAGGATTCAAACTACTAAAAGCTAAAAAAGCAGAGGAAGCTTATAAAGTGTTTAAACTAAATGAATCCATTTGTCCTGATTCATGGCATGTATACCAGGGCCTTGGTGAGTCGTACCGGCTAATGGGCAAAAAGGAACTTGCTATTGACAGCTATAAAAAATCCCTTCAGTTGAATCCGAATAACGAAGAGAGCCTTCGCGCCATTACCCGATTGACCGGGAAATAAGTTTAGCGGCTACTTAGTGAAAACCAGCTTGTGATTATTCAGGATTTCGTTATAGTTAATACTATCAAAGTCAAATTCTGCAACTTAACTTCGGTCACAATAATTTACAACCATTTCAAAATTCTTTGCTTTTTCTTTCGCAATAAATAATTCATATCGAAACTTTCCGCTTCTTTCAGGATACTCCCAAACCGCAATTTTATTTATATTATCAATCATGTGAATTATAAGAGAATGGAATGAGGTGTCGCTCTCGTAAAAATTACGGCTTGTTAACTTGTACTTTTCAGCTGAAATTTTTTCTAACTGTTCTAACTGTTCCATATAAGGCCCATCCATATACCAATAAATCAAAGCGCTATCGGTAATCATACGTCTACCAGCATCTCCCCAGTCTGAAGGCGCATATAAATAGAACTTATTTCGGTATTTATGCAATGGTAACCATTCCCTGGAAAGCCCGAAAGTATTATGGTTCTTTAAGTTACCCGGATACTTTTCCTTTAATGCCAAATAGTTTATTTCAAGCGCTTCGATATCATATTTGTCAAACTTAAAATCCGTCAATCTATTATAGTACTCTGACTTTCTGTTCTTTTCTATGAATACCTTATGGTAGCAATATCTGGTAGGTTCCTGTAATATAAAAACGGTATCATTGGCTTTTTTAACGCGTACCAATGTATCTTTTAATTCCCCGGAATAAACATATTCCCCTGCTTTCAAAAGAGTTTCGCTTAGCTGTGTATTTATACAGGAAAATAAGTAGAAAAAAATTGTTAAGAATACCTTACCCATATACGTTGAGACTTATCGGCTGTTATTACCTCACCAATGTTACCGTACCCCTGTATTTATGACTGTTCGTGAAAATGTCTTTCAGCTTAATGACGTATACATAAACATCGCGCTGGGCCATATCTTTACCGCCATTGGCCTTACCATCCCACGGCAAATCCATATCATCCGTATAATACACCATATTTCCCCAACGGTCATATATCCACATTTCATATTCAATAATAAAAACTCCCTTTCCGGTGAAACTGTCATTAATTCCATCACCATCCGGAGTAAACGCATTGGGTACATAAAATGCAAAATCAGGCTCTACAATTACCAATTCTGTAGCTGTATCCCTGCATCCATACCCAGTGGTTACTATCTGGGTAATTGTAAAATGCCCCGTATCGCCATATTCGTGGGCCGGAGGGTTTTGACTTGCATCTGAAGTGCCATCACCAAAATCCCATGTCCAGGTTGTGGCACCCACTGCACTGTCGCTTACAGTAATTACCGGGTTCAATATTGTTGTTGTTAAAGGGCGGGCAACGAAATCGGCTTCAGGTTTTGGGTAAACAGTGATTAAATTTAGCTTGTTTAACATACTCGTACATCCGCTATCTGAAACTGCGGTAAGCGTTACGCTATAGTCAACCGTAGTAAGGAGGTTATTTTCGTAACAATGTTCAAACTCTGATGCTGTGCTCATTGGACTGCCATCACCAGTATCCCACAACCAGTTACTTATGACACCGCTCTGAATCTGTGATACATCCTGGAAAAGAACACACAATGGTTCGCAGCCAACTGTGTCGCCTGCCATAAACGCCAGCTGTGGGTTAGGATGCACCTTTACTATTTTTGTAATGGAATCAGTACATCCAAACGAAGAAGTAACAGTTAGCTGAACAGAATAATTTCCGGCTGTGCTATATAAATGGCTTGGCTCCTGCACACCAGCAGATGCATTATCTCCAAAATCCCAGCTCCACGTATTCAGAAGATCGGGGCCAACAATGGTTGAAAGATCATTAAACTGAGTAGTTGTACCATCGCACACGCCATCCGCATAAAAGTCCGGCACCGGCAAAGGATGAACTACAACAAGTTCAGAAGCAGTATCCTTGCAACCATTGGATGAGGTTACAATCAGCGATGCTACAAAATTACCGAAACCGATATATGTAAACACAGGATTTTCCTGGGTTGAAGTGCCCTCCTGCCCAAAGTTCCAATCCCAGGCAGTTACACTGTCATTGCTTACGGTAGAAAGATCTGTAAACTGAACAGGTGTATCAAAACATACTTCCGTAGGACTAAAATCGGCCACCGGCAATGGATTTACAATTACCGTTGCAGTATCGGACTGCAGCTGGCTGCAGGCTGTACTACTGCCATCCTGAACGCTTATTAATATGTACACCAACGTATCAGCAACCGATGTTGGCACCAGCACAATAATTGAATCGCTTCCCGCGGTTGTACCCGCAGTAAAGTTTGGCCCATTATTTATTGAATAAGTAAAGATGTAAGGGCTGCTTCCATCGGCCCCGGCAAATTCAACACCTGGTGAAATACCATTCCTGCACACTTCAGTTGTTCCTGACACCGTAGCTGTTGGCAATGGGTTCACTGTAACCACTGCATTATCCGGTTGTGCCTGCGAGCATTGATTGGCACTGCTTTCCTGAACACTTATAAGGTTATAGCTATAGCTCCCTGCTGTACCTGTTGGAACA
>JAGVJJ010000043.1 GCA_020051175.1 Bacteroidia bacterium
ACGAGGTACTGAATGAACTGCATGTAATGGATGATCAAACAAGGGTAGCCATGTTGCGCACAGGCTATGATGATGGTACGCCTGATACCAAGTACATCCTATCTGATCATCTGGGTTCTTCCAATGTTATTCTGGAAACAAGTGGTGCGGTGTACAACCGGGAGGAATACTATCCTTTTGGGGAAACTTCTTTCGGGGCGTTTGGAAAAAAAAGATACCGCTACGTGGGGAAGGAAAAGGATGAGGAATCGGGGTTATACTACTATGGGGCGCGATACTTTCAACCCTGGAGCTGCAGGTTTATTTCTGTAGATCCTGCAGCAATAAAATACAACTTTCAATCATCGTATGTTTATGCCGATAATAATCCTGTTTGTAAAATGGATTATAATGGGGAGGGAACACAGGGTGATCCACCGAATAAGGCGAGTACACCGCCTGCTAATGGTACAAAAGTAGAGACGGCAGAACAAATACCGGAAGAAACTCTCAAAAAATTACCACAGGGACCAATTGCAGATGGACGTGCAGAAACAATTGATGGAAAAACTTATGTTTTTAGTAATGGAAAGTGGACACCCAAAATTAACAATATTAAGCCACAATCTAACGAACTTCAAAGCCCTGTCCCTGCAAACTATGAACTTCCTAAACAACCTTCTACCAAAGAAGTTTTACAAAAAGAAACACAACCAATTACTCTACCTAGTGTAAGCACAAATACAGAGAATCAGCCTAAAATACGCCATTCAACCGGACGAAATACACCTGGCGGGAGTTGGGATTATTGGGGCGTAGGTTCAGTTCCCTATAAGGGTGAAGCAGTGGGAAGTACAAATTTTATTGGTCCCGGACCAGATGTGGATCCATATACATTGGGATTCAAACCAATTGATGCTGTTGATAAAGCTGCCATGGAGCATGACTTTGCATATTTTCAAGCTAAGACAGGAGGTGTGACTGGGGCTGTTTTGAATGAGGACGTGTTGGCCGCAGACATAATTCTAGTTTCCACGGCTCAAAAAGTAATTGATAGTTATAAAGTTGGAGGAATAGATACAGTTACGGGTTTACCAATATCAGAAAGAACTTATAATTTGGCCAAATTAGTAGTGGATGTATTTACACCATTAATTTCGGGTAAGATTTCTAGAGCCGTATCAAAATTTTAACTATATATGGAGAGGTTAATTTTAACAATTTATATGTTGACTTTTTTTTCACATAGTATTTCTTGTAAAGATCCAAACATTATGAATATCGGGTTCAGAGGTGTAGATATTTCTCCAGACGATACAAAAATTATATTTGCACACTCTACGCAAAAACAAAATGCTATCTATGAAATGAACGTAGCAGATAAAAAAATAAAAAAACTAATAAAAGCAGAAAAAAATACTGTTTATGTAAACCCAAAATATTCTCCAGATGGGAAAAATATTGTTTTTATAAAATATAATTCAAATGACGTTACAAAAAGCATATTGTATAAAGCAAAATCAGACGGAACAAATATCACACAGCTTACAGATGGGAATACACTTATTACCGAAGGTGATTTTTCAATCAATAACGAACAAATAGTTTTCTGCAAAGCAAATGAATACAGTAAAAATTCTCCAATTGGCCTTCGAAGCGCTCATCAATTTGATATTTATTCAATTAACACAGACAAAAAAAACATTTCTCGTCTAACAAGTTTAAATGCATATGGGCTCAACCATCTTTCTGTACTTGACTCCTCTTTTATATTTCGTTTGGAAGCTGGTCAGAAAGGCGGGATGTATCAGATTTCAAAACAGACTCCTGATAAATTGGAAAAATTAATTCCTTCAAATAACCCCCGTAAAGACGAAAGTTTATACTATGCTCCAACATATAGTCAAAAGTTTAGAACATTCGTTTTTACGGCTCCGTATGAAATATATTCTATGGATAGCAATAATTTTAAGGCTGTATTAATCTATGATTCTAAAGGTAGCGTTGACATTAGTGAAATAAAACTCTTCAATGAACTTCCAACTATTTTATTCACAAAATTGGGAGAGGACAATTTCTACTTTCTTTCTATATATGGTGGGGAGTCAAAAAAAATAGAAGTGAATATTAACAACTATCAAAAGTAGTTTTTGTTGGTAATGTTCCATTCATAGCTTTTGCATAAAGTGATTTTGAAATCCCGTACCTACGATGCCGAAGATTTGGATATAAGCAGTGACCATTATGCCACGCCTAAAAGTGCTGTGGTAGATGCGTTGGGACGTAGTGTAAAAACCATCGACCGCTTGGTGAGCAATAATGAGGCGGGCGATAATGTGCGCATGTTGTATGAATATGACATACGCGGCAATTTGTTGGAAGTAACGGATGCGCTCAATCGAAAGGTATTTGAGTATGTGTATGACCTGCGCCCTCCGGCTAAGGAAGGTGAAAGTATACCGCCTCTCAAAACGGTGCACATTGATAAAGGAACCAGTACTATAGTGTTTGACTGCATGGGTAAACCCCTGCAGGGCGATGATGCCAAAGGCGCCCGTACATTAAGCGCCTGCGATGAACTGATGCGCCCCACCAATGCCTGGGCACGCGATGTAACAGGCGAAGACATCACCCTGAGACAACACCTGGTGTATGGCGACAGTGCCGGCCTGACCGACCCTCAGGATGAAAACCTGAAAGGCAAACTCTACGAGCAATACGATGAAGCCGGCTATCAGCGAATGGACAGTTATGACTTTAAAGGTAACCTGTTGCATAAATACCGGCAGGTTATTTCAGATAGTGAATTGCTGAGCGTATTCAGTGGCCCGCCCACTGATTGGGATGTGCCCTGCTACCGCGTTGACTGGACCGGGTTCCCTTCCATACTCGACAGCAAGGAATACCATACCGACATGACCTACGATGCCCTCAACCGCATCATGACCCTGCAATATCCTGAGGATACAGACAGCGAACGAAAAATACTCACCCCCACTTACAACAAAGCAGGCGCCCTGTTCAGTGTAAACCTGGACGGTACGGACTATGTAAAAGAAATAGCCTACAATGCCAAAGGACAACGTTTGCTGATAGCCCTGGGCAACGACCGCATGACCCGCTATACCTACGATCCGCTCACATTCCGCCTGACGCGGCTTAAAACGGAAGAATATACTTACAGCGCCACCAGTACCACCCGCACTTACGAGCCCCAGAGTGGCAGCACCCGGCAGGATTTTGCCTATACCTATGATAAGGTAGGAAACATTCTTTCCATCAATAACGAAACACCCGATTGTGGTGCAGGCGGAACAGATACTTTACTCAGGGATTTTGATTACGATGCCCTGTACCGCCTGCTCAGTGGCACGGGTCGGGAAAACCAGCCTTCCACCGCCTTTCCCGGATGGGATGATACCACCCGAAGCGATGATGCCAATGCTACGGAAAGCTACACGCAAAATTACAGCTACGACCGCATGGGGAACTTCAGCGAGTTTCAGCACGTAGCACAGCACAGCGCTAACAGTTTTACCAGGACCTTTGATTACATCAGCGATACCAATAAGCTCAGCGGCATTACCATAGGCAGCAACAGTTACAGCTTCAGCTACGACAACAACGGCAACCTGATTACCGAAAATACCGATCGCCAT
>JAGVJJ010000021.1 GCA_020051175.1 Bacteroidia bacterium
GGTTCATTATATAGCTCTGATGTAAACTGACCAACGAGAATTGCAGGTGATAACACCTGCAATGGCTACAAGGGTGGTCATAGCCCTAGCGGTGGGTGGAGCAATTTCGCATGTTATGCTAAAAGATGTTTCAAAATATAATTTAAGTCCAGGAGCAAAAAACGCGTTAAATGCTACAACCATTTTAACTGCACTAGTATTTTTATTAAACCTACTCCCCTATAATTTACACTGTACGCAATCTGCTTCATTAATATCTGCAACGTTTGAGCTTAAGGCTCATCCTGAGGAAGAAGAATTTCAATATCCTATATACAATAGCCCATATTCAATCCCCATTCGCTTTATGCTTTTAGTTATATTATTACTCCACCTTTTTACTCCAATTTGGGTAGTTGTAAAGACCTTAAAAAGTAAAATTAATTTATTAGCCGCAAGTACCTTTTTAACCATTGCCTATGTATGCATAATTGGTATGAATACATTTGTGTACAGAATTGCAGGAGAAAGATTTGAATCCATTTATGAAAGGAGCACATATACTTCATGGTCAATTTATGTTTTTACAATTATTACCATAATTCTGTATAGAAACAATAAGCTCCACCAAAATTAAGAAAGAAGATATTCCTCAAAACGAAGTACCGATAAAAAAGCAATATTACACCAATGTACGAAACACTATTAGCACTCCACTCCCTCATTCGCTGGCTTGTATTGGTGAGTTTACTTTTTGCAATGTACCGCGCTTATAATGGGTTAGTAACAAAAAAAATATTTTCCCGTTTTGATAATGCGGTAAGGCACTGGACAGCCACCATTGCACACATACAGCTGGTTTTAGGGCTTTGGCTTTATTTCATCAGTCCGATTATTAATTATTTCTGGAGTAACTTTAATGATGCCGTGCATCAGCGGGAAGTACGCTTTTTCGGCATGGAACATAGTCTTATGATGTTCATTGCAATTATTGTTATCACTATAGGTTCTGCAAAAGCAAAACGCAAAGAAACTGACAGGGAAAAATTCAAAACATTGCTTACCTGGTACAGTATTGGTCTTTTAATTATACTAGCATCTGTGCCGTGGGCTTTTTCTCCACTTACAAGCAGACCGTATTTCAGGTCGTTTTAGAATTATGTGACTTTGCAAAACAATTGATTAACAAGAAACAAACAATGATTAAACACATAACGCTATTCGTTTTTTCAGCCCTTGTTGGTGTTCCCTATATAAGTGAGGTCGCCTTTTGGCCTTTGCAGGTGTTATTTCACCTGCAAAGAAAGGGAAAGACTATTTTGTACATTTATAAAATGGACTAATTATAAATGCTGGACTGATTGCAGGTGATAACACCTGCAATGGCCTAAAGCCCGAAAAAGTAACAGAAATGAAAACGAACCACTTAATATTTTTATTTTTTCTCGCCTTTACAACCATGTTTTCGAGTTGCAAAAAGGAAAGAAATCAAACTGTAATTGTTGTGCGAGACTGCACAGGAACTTATTTACGTTTGGACGGAAAGGACTATCATGTTTGTAATCTTGAAAAAGTTTCTTCTTTTTCAGATGGTGATACCGTGACAGCGACTTTTAAAAAAATAAAAGAATGCAACGGTTTAGCAAAAGGGACAATCGTTTGTTATGTGGTACACGTAAACGAAGGTTGGATTGAGGTTGATAAATTAAGATAACAAAGAGTATCCTTAGACTTTTGGCCTTTGCAGGTGTTATTTCACCTGCAAAGAATAGGACAGACAACTTTTGTAAATTTATGAAAAATGGTTTCTATCAGAAAAACATCCAATGTTTATTTCTTTACTGCCACAAATCTGAATTGGATAAAACTATTGGAAGATGATGCTCACAAAAATATTGTCATAAACAGTTTAAAATTCCTGAGTGATAATGGGCGCATAAAAGTATTAGGCTTTGTGATTATGCCAAATCATATTCATTTGATATGGCAAATATTAACTCCCCATAAAAATGAAGATGTTCAGCGTGACTTCCTGAAATATACTGCTCAACAAATAAAATTCAGCTTAATTAAAAAGGACTCGCCTTTACTTGATGACATTTTGGTAAATGCGAAAGACAGGCGCTACCAGCTTTGGGAAAGAAACCCTTTTTGGTTTGAGCTTGATAATACAGATACACTTCTACAAAAATTAAACTATATTCATAATAACCCTTTGCAGACAAAATGGCAATTAGCAGATTGTGCAGAAGATTATCCATTTTCAAGCGCCCGATTCTATAAAACAAATAATAGTACCTTTGATTTTCTGGTTCATTATATAGCTCTGATGTAAACTGACCAACGAGAATTGCAGGTGATAACACCTGCAGTGGAAACAAATAGTAATAATCGAAACATATGATTGCAGGTGATAACACCTGCAACGGCAAACAATTAGCAGATTGTGCAGAAGATTATCCATTTTCAAGCGCCCCGATTCTATAAAACAAATAATAGTACCTTTGATTTTCTGGTTCATTATATAGATCTGATGTAAACTGACCAACGAGAATTGCGGGTGATAACACCTGCAGTGGCAAACAAATAGTAATAATCGAAACATATGATTGCAGGTGATAACACCTGCAATGGCAAACAAATTGACCGAACTGTAATGAAAGCCAACGCCAGGTCTTCGACAAGCTCAAACTGACCGCGCACTTTCTTAGCTTGAAGACTCGGGAAGCAAAATTATCGTTTATATCACTCTATTTATTATTAGCCATTTTTCATATTATTGAGCAATGGTTCTTATAACAACTATAGAACTATAAACTAACATACACAAACTGGCGAATGAATACTCTCTTCACAATTCTACTCCTATTGGCAGGCATCATCGCATTGCTTTTGATTATTGGCCTTTTTACAAGAAAGAATTACTTTATTCAACGCGAAATCACCATCAATGCATCAAAAGAAAAAGTGTTTAACTATTTAAAACACCTTAAAAACCAGGATAATTTTAACAAATGGGTAATGGTTGAACCTGACATGAAAAAAGAATTTAAGGGTACTGACGGAACTGTTGGATTCATCTATGCCTGGAACGGGAAAAAAGCCGGTGAAGGCGAGCAGGAAATCAAGGGAATTGAAGAAGGCAAAAATATCGACATGGAAATACGCTTTGTAAGGCCCTTTACAAGTATTGCCATTACCAGCTTTGGTATTGAAGCGGTTTCGGCCAGCCAGACAAAAGTAACCTGGAGCAATGCCAGCAAAATGGCTTACCCCATGAACGTTATAGTGACTATGCTGGAGAAAATGCTGGCAAAAGACATGGATACAAGCTTAAACAACTTAAAAAACATTCTTGAAAAGCAGGTAGTTTAGAATGTATTCTCCTTGCAAAAGGGCCAGGTTGTGTTGTACATTTGTAAAAGCGGGTTCCTATAAAAACCTTCCAATGAATTGTGCAGCTGAAACAACACACTTATAAGTACAAAACGGAGAAATCCCGAACACATAAAAAATCCCTTTTTGTATGCATTGCTGTGCTTATATTAAGCTCACTTTTTTATCCTGCAACCTGCACTTCCCAGGTATTTGAAAACCCGGTTGAAACACTGGAACAGAAAAAACGTTTTATTTATGGCATTGATAACCGCAGGACCCACATTCAGAGTGATGGGGTCCTTATTTATGGACTGTACCTGGGAATAGAATTTGGCGGCAAATTAAGACTTAAAGTCGGTGCCAGTGGTACCCCTTTTAAAGTGAACACCACGATTGATAAAACCGGGATGCCACGGCACAACCACCTCGCTTTTGTAAACCTGGGCGAAGAGTTTGATTTCCTTATCATTAAGAAATTCCGCTTTACTACCTACGTGCAGAGCGGATTTGGTTACGATTATTATAAAGAACTGGACATATCCGGCAACATAAAAAAGAAGGGACGCAACATCATCATCCCCATTGAATTGGGCTTGCATGCCAATTACGACCTTTTGCCCTGGCTGAGGGCCAAACTGGGTGGTGGCTGGCGCTTTGTTGCACCCTCCTACTCTGATTACCTGAGTGGTTATTATATGAAAATTGGTGCCAGCATACACACCCAAAAATTCATTGCAGCGTACAAAAAGAAAGAGCTGTTCCGTAAGGACTAACGAATAGAATATCTTTGAAATTAAAAAAGAGAGCAAAAAATTATAAAAGATCCGCGTGTTAAAAATTTTGTAAATACTATCTTTCACCAGGAAAGTAATAATGATGAAGTACCTCCCCCTTATCTGTTTTTTAATGCTCACTTCATTGGCCATTGGTCAACCGGAAGCAGATAGCGCGGTTTGCACGTCACTTCTCAAATCTTCCGAATTTACTGTTGTTGAAACCGTTCATGAGATTGCTCCCTGGGTATTTTTAAAATTTACGGAATGGGAAAAAATGTCGGATCCCGGTAAAAAATTCATTTCTTCTGAAAAGAAAAACAACAGCCACAAAAGGCGGCTTTTTTTTGCCGCTCATTCCGGTGATAACTGGATTGTAAGCTATGAACACATGGGTAGCGATTACCATGCGCATTGTATTTTTATAACCGTAAACGAACGAAATGAAATTTCTGTTTTTGATGCCTGTAATGAATTTAAAACACTGGAAGTATTGAAAACAACGGTCTTATCTCTCAACCTTCCAATTGAAAAATGGGATGGTATTGAATATTAATTATTTTCTTAACACTAAAAATGGCGAAACAAACACTAATCAAAGACATTCAGGCATACAACGATGCACAGTCTGGCGAAGAAAAAGAAATCTGCAACGTGCTTGCCGAAGAAATCAACCGTTGTTTGCCGGAGGCGGAAAGTAAAATATGGCACGCTCACCCGGTATGGTTCCTGGATGGCAACCCTGTTGCCGGCTACAGCAAACTGAAAGGCGGTATACGCCTGTTGTTCTGGAGCGGACAATCGTTTGATGAAGCAGGCTTACAAAATGAAGGCAGTTTTAAGGCTGCTGAAGCGCGCTATACTTCTGTAAAAGAAATAAAGAAAAAAGATTTAAAGCGCTGGCTCGAAAAATCAAGGGAGATCCAATGGGACTATAAAAATATTGTCAAACGGAAAGGTGTATTGGAAAGGTTGAAATAGTTACTGTGTGCCCAAGACTTACGCATTTTCCCGACCAGCCCGAAATACGGGAGGGTTAATCCCAACTTAAAAAAACACGACTTGAGATCCATACTCAACCAAACAAAAAATGTCGGCAATAGAAAAATACTTCAACGGTGAAATCCTTCAATGCAGCATTGGAGTTGCGATTTCCCTCGTTTCAATAGGTGTGGGGATTTATTTTTTTTTCTGGCTTAAGCAGCCTTATTACAAGGGTCTTGCCTATGCTTTCATACTTATTTCCGTGTTGCTGACCGTTGTTTGCACAACAGTGATATTAAAGTCGCCAAAAGATGCCCAGCGTGTTACAGAGAGCATTGCTTCCAATGAACATAAAAAGATACAGGAAGAGTATCTGCGCATGCAGAACGTATTAAAAAGCTTTAAAACATTAAAAATTGCAGAGTTGATAATTGTTGCCGTTTGCGCTATTTTGTTAATGGTATTTTCAAATGTTCCTTTGGTAAAAGGCATAGCAACAGGCCTTATCATTCAGGCTTTGATGTTATATGCCTTTGACCATATTGCCATGGAGAGGGGAAAGGTATACTATAATTACCTGGCTGACGTTTTAGGGAAGTAATGAGCAAGGACAGTATACATATCGACTATTTATGCAATCAGCCATTTTGGAAATTTACTAAAACGGGAACTGATGAATATTGTAAGGTATGCAAGCATAAAATAAATGATTTTACAACACTCGACAGTCATTCATCCATTGAGACAATTAAAGAGTTGGGTGGTGAAACCTGTGGTACATTCTTAAATGGTCAGTTTACTGAAGATGAAAGCACCTCACAGGGGAATTCGCTGATTAAACTACTTTTAGCCAGTGGCGTTACCGCTCTGCTGACTACAAACGTTAATGCCCAAGGTGTTAAAGACAGTATAAAAACAGAACAATTGTCAAGTAATAACCTGGAGAACAAAACAGCGAGCCCTGAACAAATTACTGAAGACTGCCTTACAACAACTAGAGATAAAGCAATTAACAATTCAGAAAAAAAGAGAAAACGTTCGTATATAAGACTACATAAAATATACATCTATATCAATAGCGATTTTCCATTCCTTCACATAAGAAAAATGAGAAGAGGAAAGGTGTCCTATAAGCCCTGGTTACCTAAGCCCCAAATACAGCAAACTGACAAGCGCGAGAATTAGCAACTATGAGCCCATCTAAACAAATCGCAAACCGGATACGCGAGGTATTCCTGGACGGCCACTGGATAGCCACTACCAATTACAAAAAAGAACTATCAAAATTGTCCTGGGAACAGGCCACTACAAATATTTACGGTTTAAATACCGTTGCTGCGCTCACATTTCACATCAACTATTACCTGGATGGTATATTAAGAGCGGTTGATACTGGCTCACTTGACATACAGGATAAATACAGTTTTGACATGCCTCCTGTTGCCAGCGAAGAGGAATGGAGCAAGCTTGTGGATGCTTTTCTGGCCAATGCTGAGAAATTCGTGGCTTTCACAGAACATTTGCCGTCTGAAAAGCTCAATGCGCCTTTCTTCGACGAAAAGTATGGTACATATCAACGCAATATTGAAGCTGTAATCGAGCACAGCTATTACCACCTGGGACAAATTTCTTTGATTAATAAAATGTTGGGAACTCATAACAAGTGAGCTGCGGAACGATGAAGCCCCTTAAAAATATACTTGCACCACTCCTTGTAATTTTAATGCATAACCTGTGCTTTGCTCAGTATAAAGTAATTGATAAAACGTCCAAAGCACCCGTACCATACGCATATGTAAAGCTTAGCAAACAAAACAAGGTACTGCTAAGTGACTTCAAAGGTGAATTTAACCTGGATTCCACATTGGCTTTATCAGACAGCCTTAAAATTACATGTATAGGATTCGAAGATAAGTTTGTTTCTGTTGCAGCTATTAAAAAAAACAGCATTGTTGAACTTGCGCCTTCCACAAAACAATTGGATGAAGTTACGGTAACAGCAAAAAAAGAAAAATACCTTACAAAAAAGCTTGGGGTTACTAAAAAGCCAAGACATAATTCAGGGTTTACTCGCATCACAACCCGCAACGGAGACGAACGGGCTACATGGATACCAAACAACTACTCTGCTCCAGGCCGATTAAAATCTGTAAATGTGTTTATTACTGATAAAGGATTTCCGGATGCCCATTTTCGAGTACACGTTTATGAATGTGATTTATTTCAGACCAAACCTGGTAAAGAATTAACACAGTCCAATATTATTGCTTGCGGCACAACCGGAAATGAGTGGGTAAACATCAACCTTGAAAGTGAACACATTTATATTTCTGAAAACGGATGCTTTATAGGCATTGAATGGTTTGACTCACCTAAGTCTCTTCTTTATTACGATACGATTCAATATGGTATAATTCGATACAAAAACGGTAAATCTTACGAAAATACTCATACTTACATAGAAACAAGAAATGGTACAGTTCTGGGCTCAGTACCTGAGGTATATAAATATTCAAGGCACAAAAATTGGTTAAAAACCCCAAACTCGGGAAAATGGCTGCAATTTCCAACTGATGAATCAAAATTCAATACCAATGATACTCTTGATAGTGGGTTTGTTATAAACACAAATGAAAACAATTTATATCTTTCCATACCCTGCATCAATATTGAAGTTTCTTTCAGGAAGGACAAACTAAAACATGAATATGATATGCCACGGGCATACAAATTAAACAGAATTGAACGTGTAAAGGAAAACCGGTTTAAATATCCCCAGGGCAATGTAAGCGAACTGTTTGCTTCATTAATTAAAGCTTTTGAGAATGACGATATTGTTTATGTTCTCAAATACCTGTGCGTTTATAAAGAAGGTGAGTTGAAAGAAATTTTAGAAGATTTTACCGAAACTGCGGAGCAGGCGGGGGAATTGCTAACACAGCAACAAAAAGCGGAAGTAATCGAAAATCTTAAAGAATTTTACAGCAATTTACCCTATTCCAAACTTACAAAAGTTGTTCCTCACCATTTTAATCTTAGTATAAACAATGTAAACTTTGACCTAGTGGTTGAAAAGGGTGTTTGGAAAATTAGTCCATACTCACACGGGAGTTTACGTTTCAATCATTAACATTTCCCAAATTGATACAATTCAATAGCAGCAAAATACCTGCATAAAAAAAGGAGGCCCCGGAAGCCTCCCCAAATAACCAATAACTAATAACTAATAACTAATAATAACCGGAACTACGACTCCAAAACCACTTCCCCTTCTGCCAGCTCTGACGGGTTTTCATTTACCACCCCCATAGCACAGAATTTTTCAATACGCTGATTGATACGTTTTTGCGGGCTTAATTTTTCCAGCTTCCCGATGTGCCTGATGATTTCTTCTTTCACAGTGCTGAATACTTCCTCATGGTTGGTATGCGCACCACCCAATGGTTCAGGTATAATCCCATCAATCAGTTTATTTTCGAGCATATCTTTAGGAGTCAGCTTTAAAGCTTCGGCAGCTTTTTCCTTGTTGTTCCAGTTGCGCCACAAAATAGATGAGCAGGATTCAGGCGAAATAACTGAATACCAGGTATTTTCGAGCATCAAAACCTTATCACCAATACCAATTCCCAAAGCACCACCGGAAGCGCCCTCACCAATAATAATACAAATCACAGGCACCTTTAACTGCGTCATTTCCAGCAAATTACGCGCTATCGCCTCTCCTTGTCCACGCTCCTCCGCCTCTAAACCCGGATAAGCACCCGGAGTATCAATAAAAGTAACAATGGGTTTGTTGAATTTTTCGGCAAGCTTCATCAGTCTTAGAGCTTTGCGGTAACCTTCCGGGTTAGCCATACCGAAATTACGTATCTGGCGCATTTTGGTATTAATCCCTTTCTGCTGGCCTATAAACATTACCGTTTTTCCATCCACACTGCCAAAACCACCCACCATTGCTTTGTCGTCCTTAACAGTACGGTCGCCATGCAGCTCCATAAAAGTGCCATTGGTAATGTAGTTGATGTAAGCAAGTGTATATGGCCTGTCCGGATGGCGCGATACCTGCACACGCTCCCAGGCTGTAAGTTTGCTGTATATATCAGTACGGGCCTGTTTTATCTTTTCCTCAATTTCAGAGGTTGTTGCTGAAACGTCAACACCACTTTTTTCCCCCGCCTGCTTTATTTTTTCCAGTTGCTCATACAATTCGGCAATTGGTTTCTCAAAATCCAAATAGTTCATGGTCTTTTAATTTCTTTAGGATGCTAAAATAACAAAAAAAACTATCAAAAGTACAGCCAAAACTGCCCCGGATTTCACCCGGATATTGTTAAAAACCGGCTTAACTGTATCGCTTACAAGGAATTAATGTATAAAAATCCGGTTAAATTGTTTTTCTTTGCGGGGGTATTGAGTTATTGGATTATCTGTTATCTGTTATCTGTTATTTGTTATCCGCCATCTGTTATCTGTACTAGGCATATTAGCAAAACAAATTAAAAACGTAATAATCAAATATTTAACAACCAACGCTATTAACCAAGTACTGATAACCAATAACTATTAACTGATAACCAAATAACTAATTCAAACTGATCATAACTAATAACCAATAACTATTAACCATTAACTAATAACCAATAACTAATAACCAATAACTAACAACTTGATATCATTCCCGAACGCAAAAATAAATGTAGGCCTCAATATCACGGAAAAGCGCCCGGATGGCTTTCACAACATCCAGAGCGCCTTTTACCCGGTTGCATTGTGCGATGCCCTGGAACTTCTGGAGAATACCACAAAAGAAACAACTCCTGTTACAATGACCTTTTCAGGAATTGACATTCCGGGTGATGTCAATGATAATTTATGCGTTAAAGCCTATCATTTAATTGCAAAAGATTACCCTCTGCCAAAAATAAAAGTGCATCTCCACAAACACATCCCTATTGGTGCCGGACTGGGCGGTGGCTCTGCAGATGCAGCTTTCTTTATACGATTGCTTAACGACAAATTTGAACTCGGCCTGGCTTGGGGAGAAATGCACAACTATGCCCGGCAGCTCGGCAGCGACTGCTCCTTTTTCATTACCAACAAGCCCGCATTTGTGGAAGGAAAGGGTGACGAATACGAGTTTTTGTCGCTAAGCCTTAAAGGTTATTTTATTGCATTGGTTTATCCCAACATCCATATCAATACAGCAAAAGCATATAGCGGTGTAAAGCCCAAAGTTGCTTTGCGTTCGCTGGAAGAGGATTTAAAGCTCCCTCTGGAACATTGGCAAACCTGCGTTCACAATGATTTTGAAGATTCTGTTTTTGTACAGTTCCCCGAATTAAAAAAAATCAAAGAAAAATTGTATACTTCAGGTGCAGTTTATGCTGCCATGAGCGGAAGCGGTTCTACCGTGTATGGGATTTTTAAAGAGAAGGTAGATGTGAAGGAGCTGTTCAATGGATGTTTTGTGTGGGCAGGAATGCTGAATTAGAATTATTTTTATGCGTAACTATTATTTAAAACTGCTGGTATTTGTTTCTGCTTTTACTGTTTGTATTAACAGCTATGCTCAAAACAATACAAACAAGCTGGCTAAAAAGAGAATCATAATGGTGAGGTATTACGAGAACGGTGCGATAAAAGAAAAGGGGAAAATGAAATATATGACTAAAATATCCACAACGCCTTCCGGAAGATCAAATGGTATTATGGCTTACTTTGAAAATGGAAGGTGGACTGAATACTATGAAAATGGTGACAAGAAGAGGAAGGTGAAATATAAAAACGGTGAAATCGTTAAAGTAATTAAGGCCTGGAAACAAAAAGAATAACTTCCCTTAAAACAGCATGAAAAAAGCCCTAATTATATCCAGCCTCCTATTACTGTTAGTTTCCGGTGCAATACTGCTTAACAACCGGCATTTCAACCATGAACAACTCAAAAAGCAACAACAGTCTACCCCGAATACCTACGCAAATGAGAATACTGAAGATATCCTTAATGGCGACCTCATTTTCCAGACATCACTTTCTGCTCAAAGCCAGGCCATTCAGCTGGCAACAAAATCGGAATATTCGCATTGTGGAATAATTTATAAAAACGGCAACGCTTATTATGTTTTTGAAGCAGTGCAGCCTGTAAAGCTTACTCCTCTCAGCACATGGATTGACAGAGGCAAGGATAAAAAATTTGTAATAAAGCGCCTTAAAAATGCAGATGAGGTTTTAACACCAGCCGTGCTGTTAAAAATGAAACAGGTGGGTGATCAGTTCAAGGGTAAAAATTATGATCTCACTTTTGAATGGTCTGACGATAAAATCTACTGTTCGGAGCTTATCTGGAAAATATACCAACGGGCAGCAGGTATTGAACTCGGAACTCCTGAAAAGCTAAAAGACTTTGACCTGAGCAATGAAATTGTAAAAAAGAAAATGAAAGAACGTTATGGAGAGAGGCTGCCAATGGAAGAAACAGTAATTTCGCCTGCAGCTATTTTCAATAGCGACTTATTGATTACAGTAAAATCTATTTAGATAATGAAAATGAAACTATTCCCGTTTATTGCAGCCATAGCAGTGCTCGCACTTACCAGTTGTGCTCCCCAGTCAGAAAACACCAATGAACAGGCCGAAATGCCCCCTGCGGGCCAGCTGACCGAAGGTGAAACGGGCCTGGAAGGAAACTGGATAAATAAAAAATATGCTGATGAACTTGCAAAAACAGGCTCCCCGAGAGCTTCACAAACAGCAGCGGATTTGTCGATGCTCGTTTTTCCAAGAGAACTGAAAAACATTGCCATTATCATCTGGAACTTTCATGAAGGCACCAACTCCGTTGTAAAACAACTCGATAAAAACAGCTTTGCATTTCAGCCACACGCAGGCGACCCTAATAAAACCATAATGCTTGAAAATGACATAATAAAAACCGGTGATGATGAGTTTATAAGGCTTTCCGAAATTCCTGCCAAAAGGGATTATTATGTTGCCGAGCAATTGCTTTTTGCAGGAAAATACGACCTGAACGGAAAGCCGGTGGAATTTACAAAAGACGGGAGAATAATAGGGATAGATGGTTTTACTTATTACTCGGTAGTTCTCGACTATAATGATGCAGCAATGGATGTAGACCAGGTAAGGTTGGGAACAGCTATAGAGAATAGCAAATCCTATGGATTTACATTTAGTGGAAAGACATTAACCATTTACGAACTGAAGTGCGTTCAAACCGAAGATGGCAAATGTATGTCCGTGGCCAATGGCAAAGAATTGTATAAGCTGGTTAAAAGTACTCAGTAATTTCAATCCCTGCGATTGTATTTAGCCCTAAGTATGCCACAAATAACAGACATATTATCCAACTTTACCGATACGGAACTTGCCTATCTATACAAGTTCAGGCTAGCCAGCTATCTTCCGGCAACACAGGAAAAGATAAAAGAATATATTTTACGGGAACGTGGTTTGGACGAAAGCACAATAAATAACCTAGTCTTAACAAATATTACCAGGACATCTTCGGACCATACGCAAGAGTGCCCTAAATGTAAATCGGACAAGTTTATTCACGATACAGACAAAGTAAGCTGTATTGTTTGCGGACACACACTGGTTGATTTTGATAAAGAAGAAATGCGTAGTGAGCTTAAAGAAGGCTTTTGGGAGCTTTTAGGGCATATTGGTGAACATATTTGATTTTTAAAACTGCTCATTTGTAGTGTAAACACAACCTAAAACATGAATTTAACAAACAACTTTTTCAAACAACTTTTTTTTCTGGTAGTGATATTGGCCTGCATGTTTGTTTCCTGTAAAAAAGAGCTCCTAAACACTCCACCTGAAAACCTTAATGAGCCTATCATTAAGACCGGTGACTTTTTTGATTACTCCAACTGGAATGATCCTTTTGTACTCGATGTAAATGGCAAGTTTGTAATGTATGCTTCAGCATCCAAAAATTTCGACCAAAATGTAAAAATATACCGGCTCGAATCCAATGATGGTATAAGCTGGAAACAAAATCCTGCAACGGCTGTTTTTGAGAGGTCCTATAACCTGAACGAATGGGACAGCAAAAGCGTTGAAACCCCGGGAGTAGTATATTATAACGGCAAATATCACCTGTTTTACACCGGGTATAAAACCGTTTACTCTGATGCTGGCAACTTCAAAATCGGACATGCTGTATCAAATGACGGAATGCATTGGACAAGGGATTATTCTTTCTTATTAAAACCTTCCCAACCCGGAGTAATTCCCAACATGAGCTTTGACCAGTATATTGTTGGAGAACCCGCACCGGTAGTATATAATAACAAAATATACCTTTATTTCACTGCAGTGGGCATGAATGCGGATTTAAACAAAACGCTCCAGGTAATTGGTCTTACTACTTTTGATGGGAATGCATGGACTACACCGCAATTAGCACTTGCGCCAGATCAAAGTGTTTATCCCCGCACAGGTTATGTTGGTTATTCCACCCCCAACGCAGCTGTAAAAGATGGTAAAATGCACCTGTTTTTTGATATTGTCCGGGACCCATGGAAGCAGGTAAAAATACACCATGCAGTGTCTGATAATGGTATTACAGGCTGGACATTAGATCCTGCACCGCTTTTAAACCGGGAAGATTATACATGGACAGCAGAAGAAATTCTTGCGCCTTCAGCGGTATATAAAAACGATAAATTATACCTCTGGTTTGCCGGAAATGAAGGCTTGAACCTGGGAATAGGCCTGAAAATAATCGAATAAAAAGTACATTATTCTATTTCTTACTTTTTTTTGCAGGCCTGAAAAACAATACGCCTACATTGCCATTTAATGTAGAATATACACCACCGGCAATAGAAAAAGCAAGCTTTGGGGAAGCCTCTGTAACAATTACGATATTGGGGTATTTAGAGAACGGCTTGATTTCAAAACCAATAGGAATAGTAAATCCAGGGGTAAACCCATCCAGCATAAAACCAATGCCGTTATAAAAATTAAATACATCGTTTCTCACGTGCCTGCGGATGGCATTTAACTCAACGGTCAATTGAGGCGACAACTGAAATACATAAGCAACCTTGCTGTCGAAGGCCCAGCGTTTATTAAGATTTGAGCGATAACCCAGCATAGGTTTATTTGGCATGGGATAAATACCAAACCCACCCCTGTATTTTTGCTGTTCAGTGCCGGTAGTATCCTGTGCAAACGCTGCAGATATATAGCAAAATCCAATTAGAAACAGAAATTTGAAATTATTTTTTTTCATTTTTAAGTTCTTGCCTATTAATTAATCTCTTCTACTTCTGCGCAATCTTCAGCAAATACAGCGCTAAAACAGCAAATATAAAATTAGGTATCCATACAGCTATCAATGGAGATACTAGGCCGCTGGCAGCAAACGTAGTGCTCACCTGCATAAACATAATAAAAGTGAAACTGATAAAAATTCCCAGCCCGATGTGCATCCCCACCCCGCCCCTTATTTTACGGCTTGCAATGGAAACACCTATCAATGTTAGAATAAACGTTGCAAAAGGAAATGAAATCCTGCGGTATTTTTCAATTTCATAAAATTCGATATTGCTGGCACCTTTCATGCGTTCCGACTCAATGTACTCATTCAACTCATTAAAGTCCATGGTTTCAACAGTATTGTCCTTACGGCCAAACTCTTTAGGTGTAAAACCCAGAACCGTATCCAGCTTATTACCTTTTTTTATCACCTCATCCATGCCTTTTATTTCACGGGTGTAATAGTTATTGATGGTCCAGCACTGTTTAGTAGTATCCCATGAAATACTTTCTGCCATCAGCTTGTAATCCAGCTGCCCATCCTTAAAACGCTCAATGGAAAATTTATACCCCGTATTGTTTTCAACAGTGTAGCTTTCAAGGTAAATATAATTTCCGGGAGTAATTTGCTTGTGGATGTTCCGGTCGCGGTTATGAAATTCATTGCGCACATAGCGATCTTCAAACTGGATACGCTTTTTTGTGGCATGAGGGATCACAAAATTATTCAGGTACAGAGACAAAATAGCGATAACAACTGCCGACAAAAGATAAGGAAAAAGCAAACGGGTATAACTCACACCACTGCTCAGGATGGCCACAATCTCCGTACGTGTAGCCATTTTGGAGGTGAACAGAATTACGGCAATAAAAGTAAACAGCGGACTGAAAAGGTTAACGAAATAAGGTATAAAGTTCAGGTAATAGTCTACAACTATGGCTTTGAACGGTGCTTCCTTACCAATAAAGTCATCAATCTTCTCGGATATATCAAACACCACCACAATAAGGATGATGAGGGTCATCGCAAAAAAGAAAGTCCCTAAAAACTTCCGGATGATATATAAATCTAACAGTTTCAAAATAATTCTACGAATAACAAATTTTTACGAATAATGAATCTCCAATTTTAAAACCCAACCTTAAACCTTAAACCTCCCCACAGTCTTCAACCGAATAGCTAATAATGCGAATCGAGGTTAAAAACAGGAACGCAGATGACACAGATTATTATGATTTTTTATGAAAACCATTATCATAAATTATCATACAAATCAGCGTTCCATTATACACTTGAAATTCCACCCTTGAGTCGCATTAAATAACTAATAACCGACAACAAATAACTAATAACTAATAACTAATAACCAATAACTAAAGCCTGCAATTCATCTGTTTCACCATCTTCTCCTTCCACTCCCTGAAAGTGCCGGCAATAATCTGGTTTCGCGCCTCTCCTACCAGCCACAGAAAAAAAGCAAGGTTGTGAATACTGGCAATTTGTGCGCCAAGAAGCTCCTGTGAATGAACCAGGTGACGAAGATAAGCTTTTGAATATTCCTTATCAACATACGATGTGCCGTTTTCATCCAAAGGTGAAAAATCATTCTTCCATTTTTCATTTTTGATGTTTATCATCCCATGCTGCGTATACAGCAAACCATGCCGCGCATTACGTGTTGGAAGCACACAGTCAAACATATCAATACCAAGCGCAATGCTTTCAAGAATATTTATTGGGGTACCCACTCCCATTAAATAACGCGGCTTATCAGCGGGCAGGATATCACACACCACTTCGGTCATGGCATACATGTCTTCTGCCGGCTCTCCAACAGAAAGACCACCAATTGCATTACCTTCACGGTTTTGCTCGGCTATGAATTCAGCAGAACGCTTGCGCAAGTCAGGGTAAACACTACCCTGCACTATCGGAAACAGTGTCTGGGAGTAACCATACTTACCCTCCGTTTCATCAAAACGTGTACAGCAGCGCTTCAGCCAGCGGTGGGTCATCTCCATTGATTTCCTTGCATAATTGTACTCACACGGATAAGGAGTGCATTCATCAAAAGCCATGATAATATCCGCACCAATGATACGCTGAATATCCATCACCCCTTCCGGAGTAAAGAAGTGCTTGCTGCCATCAATGTGAGAAGTAAATTTAGCCCCTTCCTCTGTCAGTTTTCTCTGCCCTGAAAGAGAATAAACCTGGTATCCACCACTATCGGTAAGTATGGGTCGGTCCCATCCATTGAACTTGTGCAGGCCACCAACCTGCTCAATGGTGTTGAGCCCCGGCCTGAGGTACAAATGATAGGTGTTCCCTAAAATAATCTGTGCTTTTATATCCTCCTTCAACTCACGCTGGTGAACGGCTTTTACTGTTCCCGCAGTGCCAACAGGCATAAAAATTGGCGTCTGGATAGTACCATGGTCGGTAACTACCTCCCCCGCACGGGCCTTGCTGTTTTTATCTAAATGTGAAATACTAAACTTCATATCAACGAATAACGAATCATTACGAATTGCGAATCTGTTATCTACAAACTACTAATCTATACTAATCCCTGTTTATATGCGGTACGGATTTAGTGGTTCTCAAAAGGACTTAGAATCAAACAGACGGCTCATGTCTGACATCGCACAATTATATTACTGTCAGACATTCGTATATTCGTACAGATTCGTTATCCGTAACAAGGATTGTTAATTACTTTGTTTAAATCATGCCAAAGATACTATAATACAATACACCTCTTCCATCTATTTTTGTAGCGGTAAAGAAAAAACAGCATTTATTCTATGAAGCAGTAATGCTTTGTAGCGTGTTTTTTTTATCATAGCATTATAAACCGTTTTATGACTGACTTTACAACGTTTTCAGTAGGTCTCATTGTTTTTATTTTATTCATTATTGCCCTTGCAGCACAGCTTTGGTACTACCTTGTGTATTACCGGAAACTGGCCTTCTACAAAAAAACGGAGCACTCCTCACCGCTTCCTCCTGCATCCATTATTATCTGTGCCCGCAATGAAGAAGATAATCTCGTTGAGTTCCTCCCCTCCATCTTTGCACAGGATTATCCCAATTTTGAAGTGGTAGTTGTAAACGACTGCTCATTCGATAATACGGCCGATATCCTGAAAGAGCTGGTAAAAAAACATCCCAACCTGAAGGTAGTCACCATCAATGAAAGCAAGAATTTTGCCCATGGCAAAAAAGTGGCATTGATGATGGGTATTAAAGGGGCTACACATGAGCACCTGCTGCTTACGGATGCTGACTGCAAGCCAAACAGTAAAGACTGGTTGAAAAACATGGTTCAGCACTTTTCAACAGAGACAGAAATTGTGCTTGGTTATGGTGCTTTTGAAAAACAGAAAGGTTTTTTAAACAAATTGATACGTTTCGATAATTTCCTGTGTGCGCTTCAGTATCTTTCTCTTGCCCTTGCCGGGAAAACATACATGGGAAAAGGCCGCAACCTGGCGTATAAAAAGCAGCTTTTTTTTAAAATGAAGGGCTTTGCATCCCACTATCATATTGAAGCCGGTGACGATGATTTATTTGTGAATGAAGCCGCTACAAAACACAATTCCAAAATTGAAGTGAGTATTGATAGCCATACCGTTTCACGTGTAAAAAAGACCTTTAAAGAGTGGATTTGGCAGAAACGCAGGCATTCCAGCACCTTCAGACAGTACAATCCTGGAAGTAAAAGATTGCTGCTGGGCATACGTTTAAGCCTGTACCTTCTGTTTGCAGCCTTTATAACACTATTGATTCTGCAGTTCCAGCCTATAGTAGTTTTATCACTTTTTGTAGTGCGTTTTTCAATACAAATGATTATCTTTAACAAATCAATGAATCTGCTGGCAGAAAAGGATTTACTGCTTTTTTCACCAATAATTGAGCTGATATTATTATTCATATATCCGATGATTATTGTAATGAATATTTTGATTCGTAAAAATAAATGGGAAAAAACAAATGGATGATTTAGAATTTGATACAAACCTGTCTGTAAAGGCAGTATATGATTACAATCTGATTCGTGCCGCATTAGACAAAGGCGATCAAAAAGCCTATGCTGAACTAATGGAGCGTTACCGCGATTCCGTTTATTTTATGCTGCTTAAAATGGTGAACAATAAGGATGATGCCGAAGATTTGACCATTGAAGCATTTGGCAAAGCATTCAAACGCCTGAGCCAGTATACACCTACATATGCATTCAGCACCTGGCTGTTTAAAATAGCTTCCAACAATTGCATTGACTTTATCAGAAGAAAAAAAATGGTGGTGTTCTCAATCGATAAGAAATTTGAGAACGATGAAGGTGGTGAGCTCAATATGGATATAAAGGCCGACAGCCCTAACCCGGAAGAGCACATGGTAAGAAAGCAAAAGGTTAAGCACATGCACGAAATTGTGGAAAAACTAAAACCACGTTACCGTGTATTGGTTGAATTGCGCTATTTTGACGAACTTTCCTATGAAGAAATTGCTGAAAAATTGGATTTGCCCTTAGGAACCGTTAAAGCACAGTTGTTCCGTGCACGTGAGTTCCTGGCCAATATCCTTAAAAACTCTTCTGAAAAAATTTAATAACCACAATACAGTCATTCCGACCACAGTGGAGGAATCTTTTGAATTGTTATAAAGATTCTCTCCATTGAACGGAACCACCAAAGTACCATAACTTCTCCTGTTTGATTTCCATCATTACCAAATATTTTCCCAACCTTACTGAAAAGCAACTGCAGCAGTTCTCACAATTGTATGAGTTGTATGAACACTGGAATGCCCAGATCAATGTTGTTTCCAGAAAGGATATTGATTTGCTTTATGAGCGCCATGTGCTGCACTCACTGGGCATAGCTAAAGTGATGTCATTCAAATCCGGCACCCATATAATGGATGTTGGCTGTGGTGGTGGATTCCCGGGCATTCCGCTTGCCATACTTTTTCCTGACTGTGAATTTTACCTGATAGACTCAATAGGCAAAAAAATCAAGGTTGTCAACGCTGTTGCAGAAGCCATCGGTTTGCAAAACCTGAAAGCAGAGCACAAACGTGCTGAAGAAGTAAAGGCAAAATTTGAATTTATTGTAAGCCGTGCTGTTACTGAAACCGGTGCTCTGTACCGATGGGTGCATAACAATATCAGCAAAAACCAGTTTAATAACCTCCCCAATGGCCTTTTGCTGCTAAAAGGCGGTGACCTTACAGAAGAGCTGCAGGAATTCAGGAAAAGGGCTGTTATTTATGATTTAAAGGATTTTTATAGAGAGGAATTCTTTGAAACCAAAAAGGTAGTTTATCTGCCGTTTTAATTATTAGTATAACCTGTTTCACCTGGTTATTTTCTATATTTCGGTGCGCTGCACCTTTAAATTATAAATCCACAACCATATCCTACAAATATTACGCGGCTCTGCCGCTCTCCCTTAATATTAAAAATCTATACTTATACCAGAAAAGCGGCAGAGCCGCGTAACCTTTGTAGATAAATACAACATAAAAACAGCAAGGTGCAGAGCACCAAAATATTTTATACACTCAAAACACTTTTAGTAGTTTTTGTTCCACAATGGTATTGCATACAAAAACAAAAGGCTCCCGAAAGAGCCTTTTGTCCTGATTAATATTACTCACGCTACATTTATAATACCAACCATTGGTTTGGTTAACCCATAAAACTTAAATATATCCCCCAATATACTTTAGTTCTGATAATAAGATGCAGGCAATCCTTTTGGAGTTGCACGAGGATAAAATTTTTTTTATTTTTTTTATAATTTACTGAAAATCAGAAAGTAAAAACTACTGAATAAGCATACAGGAATTATTATTTTCCAATTTCTCCACTGCCCTTACAAGTTTTTTATCTTCGCGTAAATTTTTTCTATAGCATATGCAATACAAACGAATGCCAATTGAGGTGGAGTCCCCTGAGCAGCTGGGATACAACACCATTGAATGCAACCTTGCCGAAAGCTCCGTTCATGACGCTGTTTTTAAGGATTTAAACCTTAATTTAAATGATCTTATACTTTGCTATGGCGACCACCTGGGCAAGCCCGAGCTTCGCGAACTCATCGCCTCGGAGTATCCCGGAATTACCTCACAGGATGTTTTACTCACAGCAGGTGCGGCATCTGCTCTTTTTATCACGGCAACATCATTGCTAAGCTCTAAAGAGCACATGATTGTTGTTAGGCCAAACTATGCCACCAATATAGAAACACCCAGAGCAATCGGGTGTGAAATTGACTTTATTGATTTGGATTTCAGCACTGAATTTCAACTGGATATTACTAAAATTCAGGCACTTATAAAACCCAATACCAAATACATCAGCATTACCACACCCCATAACCCTACTGGAACGGTTATTCCTGAAAAAACTCTTAAAGCACTTGTTGAGCTGGCAGAATCCGGCAATTGTTATTTGCTGGTAGATGAAACATACCGTGACCTCACACCTGAAAACCAGTTGCCGCTGGCTGCTACTTTATCATCAAAAGTGATAAGTGTTTCTTCAGTTTCAAAAGCATACGGATTGCCCGGAATACGTATCGGCTGGTTGATAACGACCAACAAACAACTCCAGGGGCTTTTCCTTGCAGCCAAAGAACAGATATTCCTGTGCAATTCTGTGGTAGACGAAGAGATTGCACACCTGTTTTTGATGAAAAAAGACCGTTTTTTGCCCGAAATTCAGCAAAAACTCAGAAAAAACCGTGAAATTGTTCAAAATTGGATGAAAAGCAACCCCTATATGGAATGGATTGAGCCTTCGGGCGGAGTAGTTTGTTTCCCAAGGATAAAAGAAGAGGTGAAAATTGATTTGGAAAAATTCTACAGTACACTCTACCATAAGCACAAAACACTTGTGGGGCCGGGGCATTGGTTTGAGATGGATAAACGCTACATGCGTATCGGCTATGGCTGGCCCACAGCGGAAAGCCTCACACGTGGACTGGCAAATATTTCCAATGCCCTAAAAGAAACCGCAGGCTAACATTTTTTCCCGACTAAAACCCGTTTTCCCGAACTAAATTTCTATTTTTGTGCTCCTAAACCAAATTGATATGGAGCAACATTTTTTTGCGCATCCTACGGCAGTAATTGATGAAGGATGTACGATAGGGAAAGGGACCAAAATCTGGCATTTTTCGCACGTAATGTCTAATTGTACCTTGGGCGAAAACTGTAACCTGGGACAAAACGTAGTTGTTTCACCTGGTGTGATACTGGGCCGGAATGTAAAGATTCAAAACAATGTTTCTATTTATACAGGTGTTATCTGCGATGATGATGTGTTCCTTGGCCCATCCATGGTATTTACCAATGTTATCAACCCGCGCAGTGCAATAAACAGGAAAAATGAATATGCAAAAACCCATGTAGGGCGCGGAGCTTCCATTGGGGCGAATGCTACCATTGTCTGCGGACACAACATTGGTGAATATGCCTTTATCGGTGCTGGTGCAGTGGTTACCAAAAATGTTCCTGCTTACTCTCTTTGGGTAGGCAATCCTGCCAAACAAATGGGATGGATAAGTGAGTACGGACACCGTCTAAAATTTGATAAGGACAATATTGCAATTTGTCCTGAAAGCAAAGAAAAATACAAATTGGATGGTAATTCCGTTTCAAAAATTGAGTCGGTAGTAGCTACAAACTAATTCTGTTTTCTTCAAAATAACCTATATAAAAAAGCCAAAACCTCAACGGCAAGGCTTATAACCGAGAAAGTAAAAATATGAGTAAGATAAAATTTGCAGTAGTCGGCCAAGGACACATTGGCAAACGACATGCTGAAATGATTCGAAGGAACGGGGAGTCGGAACTTGTTGCAGTCTGTGATGTTGCTTCAAAAGAGCAGCTTGGACTTACTGAGATTAAGGAAGGTTTTTATCCCTCGATTGAAAAAATGCTTGCTGCCCATCCTGAAATTGAGGTGGTTAGTATCTGTACTCCAAACGGTTTACATGCCCAGCATTCATTAACCGCACTTAACGCAAAGAAAAATATTATCTGCGAAAAACCAATGGCTCTCACAAAAGCGGATTGTGAAAGTATTATTTTTAAAGCCTTACAAGTTCATAAAACTGTTTTCTGTGTGATGCAGAACAGGTATTCTCCTCCCTCCGTATGGTTGAAAGATATTGTAGAGAACCAGATTATAGGTGACATTTACATGGTTCAGCTAAACTGCTACTGGAACCGTGATGACCGCTACTATAAAAAAGGCGGCTGGAAAGGCACACAAAAGCTGGATGGAGGAACTTTATTTACCCAGTTTTCGCATTTTATTGATATCATGTACTGGCTGTTTGGGGATCTTAAAGACATACAGGCGAAATTCAAAAATTTCAACCATGCCGGACTAACGGAGTTTGAAGACAGTGGATATGTCAATTTCAACTTTGTGAATGGTGGTATGGGCAGCCTTAACTATTCGACCTCCGTATGGGATACCAACCTGGAAAGCAGCATAACTATTATCGGCAGCAAGGGAAGCGTTAAAGTAGGCGGACAGTATATGGATAAAGTGGAGTACTGCAATATAAAAGATTATAAAATGCCAGAGTTGCCACCGACCAATGCAGCCAACGATTATGGCGGATACAAAGGTTCAGCCAACAACCACAATTATATTTTCCAGAATGTAATTGATACTTTAAAAGGCAGGACAATCATTACTACCAATGCAATGGAAGGTCTTAAAGTGGTGGATATTATCGAACGTATTTATGCACTCAGAAAAAAAACAAAAAAAACAAATAAGTTTTTGTTCGATTAGTAAAACATAAGAGCGACACACTCACAATTAAATTTATATGTATAATAAAATTTTAAACAAAGAAGCAAAAATTGCAGTAATCGGGCTAGGTTATGTTGGATTACCAATTGCACTGGCTTTTGCTAAAAAAGTAAAAGTAATTGGTTTTGATATCAATGAAGAACGGGTAAAAATGATGCAAAACAATATCGATCCTTCCAACGAACTGGAAGCGAAAGATTTTGAAGGCTGCGATATTCAATTTACCACTTCTCTTGACGTTTTAAAGCAAGCCAATTTTTATATTGTTGCTGTCCCTACTCCTATTGATGAGCACAACCTTCCTGACTTAAAACCGTTGATTGGTGCAAGCCGATCTGTTGGAAAGGTATTGAAAAAAGGTGATTACGTTGTCTATGAGTCTACCGTATACCCCGGCTGTACGGAAGAAGACTGCGTACCGGTATTGGAAAAAGAATCAGGACTAAAATTCCGCACCGACTTTAAAGTAGGTTATTCCCCTGAGCGTATCAATCCGGGCGACAAAGAGCATACGATTACAAAAATTTTAAAAATTGTTTCCGGTTGCAGCGATGAATCGCTTGAAAACATTGCCAATGTATACAAGATAATTGTTGAACCAGGCATCCATAAGGCAAAATCCATTAAGATTGCTGAAGCGGCAAAGATCATTGAAAACACCCAACGTGATGTGAATATCGCATTGATGAATGAGCTATCGTTTATTTTCAGGCGTTTGGGAATCAATACCTATGATGTACTGGAAGCAGCAGGTACCAAATGGAACTTCCTGAAATTTTCTCCGGGACTGGTTGGCGGACACTGTATTGGCGTTGACCCTTATTACCTGACCTATAAAGCAGAGCAGCTGGGATACCATGCCCGTATTATTAACTCAGGGCGTATCATTAATGATTCCATGGGCTTTTACATTGCCAAGCAAACCGTAAAGCTTATCATTGCTGCTAAAAAGAACCTTACCATTTCGCGCGTCCTGGTTATGGGAGCTACATTCAAGGAAAATGTAAGCGATATACGTAACTCCAAAGTTGCTGATGTGGTTAAAGAATTTAAATCGTTCGGAGTAGCTGTAGATATTATTGATCCACATGCATCATCAGAAGAACTTTTTCATGAGTATGGCTTTGAGCTTACAGAAAAGGCCGGTAAAGGATATGATGCTGTTGTAGTTGCTGTAAATCATAAGGAATACTTAGGGTTGGATGAGGCATATTACAAATCATTGCTTTCTGAAGGTGGTGTTTTGGTTGATGTAAAAGGGATATTAAAGGGTAAAATTAAGGAGCTTACTTATTGGAGCTTGTAACTGTTACGGATAACGAATCTTTTACGAATTTGCGAATCTGTGTTAATCTATGTAATCTGTGGTTAAAGAAATAGGACTTTGAATATGAAAAAGATATTAATTACCGGAGGTGCTGGTTTTATTGGTTCGCATGTAGTGCGTTTGTTTGTAAACAAATATTCCAACTACGAAATAGTAAACCTGGACAAACTTACTTATGCCGGTAACCTGGCGAACCTGAGGGATATTGAGAATAAGCCCAACTACAGGTTTGTAAAAGGTGATATTGTAGATGCTGCGTTCATCAACCAGCTGTTTGCAGAAAATCAGTTTGATGGTGTTATTCACTTAGCCGCTGAAAGTCATGTTGACAGGAGCATCAGCAATCCGCTGGAATTTGTGATGACCAATGTTATCGGCACAGTAAATTTGCTGAATGCTGCTCGCAACCAGTGGAAAGATAATTTTTCAGCTCACCGTTTTTATCATGTATCTACAGATGAAGTATATGGCACACTGGGTGAAACAGGTATGTTTACCGAAACAACGGCCTATGATCCTCACAGTCCATATTCTGCATCAAAAGCCAGCTCCGACCATTTTGTAAGGGCTTATCACGATACGTATGGCCTGAACGTAGTAATATCCAACTGTTCCAATAATTACGGCAGCTTCCATTTTCCTGAGAAGCTGATACCACTCTCCATCAACAATATTAAAAATAACAAGTCCATTCCTATTTACGGCAAAGGCGAAAATGTGCGCGACTGGCTGTGGGTAGAGGATCATGCACGTGCCATTGACCTTATTTATCATAAGGCCGCTGCAGGTTCAACCTACAATATTGGCGGGCATAATGAATGGACCAATATTGATTTGATTCGTTTGTTGTGCAAAATAATGGATAAGAAGCTGAACCGTGCAGATGGTGAATCTGCAAAGTTGATCACCTTTGTGAAAGACCGTGCAGGGCATGATTTGCGCTATGCCATTGATTCGTCAAAATTACAGAAAGATCTTGGCTGGACCCCTTCGCTTCAATTTGAGGAAGGGCTTGAAAAGACTGTAGATTGGTATCTATCAAATGAAGAATGGCTGAACAATGTTACATCCGGTGATTACAAAAACTACTACCAGGCGCAATACGTAAAACGTTAGCCCAATTTCAATTTGTTCCACATTCTCACATGAACGTAAAATTATTTTTTTGCTTTCTGTTAGGCTCATTACCAGCATTTCTTATAGGACAGCAATATACTGGTATTATTAAAAGTAAAAAAAATAATGAAGGATTGCCTTATGTGAATATTGGCATTCCGGCAAAAGCATGGGGATTCCGGTCGGATGAAAAAGGAGTATTCACTTTTAAAGTAACTTCTGAAAAAGATACCGATACTGTACAATTCTCGCTGATAGGTTATCAAACGGCCTATTTACCGATAAAAGAGCTGAAGGAAAAGTGTGCCAGCAATTCCGGCATCTACCTCGATGAAATGACGTATGATTTAGCTCCTGTAACCATTTTGCCGAATGACTATGAAGTGAAGGTGCTCGGCAGCGAAAATCCTGAAGAGCTGGATTGCTTTGAACTGCCAAGATATAAAGACACAACCTACTCACGTGTGGCCCGGGAAAAAGGCCTCGATACCAATTCTGTTGGTATTGAGCTCGGGAATAAAATACCGGTCAAAGAAGGACAACGTACATTTATTGACAAGGTTCAGTTTAAAGTATGCCTTGAGCCAAAGGATACGGCCATATACAGAATAAATGTTTATACAAAGGGAAAAAATCTGAAAAGACATATTACCCCGGTAGGAATGGTCAGGGAACAATCCTTCGTTAATATTATGAAAGAGCCTGTTGTTATAAAATGTATCGGTAAAACTGAAGTTATAACGATTGACCTGTCTTCACAGGACATTGAAGTTAATGACGACTTTTATGTTGCGCTTGAATGTATTTATGCTTCCGATAAAAAAATCAAAATCGGTGTATCACCTGCCCTATTCAGTTCTACAGACGTGTTTATTCGGCTCTCATTATTCTCTGAATGGCTCAAACTTCCTGTTATTAATTTAACATTTATAAGCGCCACTGTTTCCAGCAAAAAAATGCCGGGCTTCTGGGAACGGTTGTTTCGTTGAGGCTGCAAAAGAGCACCCGTAAAGCAAATCCTTACGGTGTAAACGGATCCTTGAACCTTGAATCCTTTATAAATGTATTATCAGTAAGGGTTTTCAAAAATGTAATAATATCCGCTTTTTCACCAGATGAAAGTACAATAGGCGTTGTAAGCTCAGTGCTTAATGTCGCAGAATTTTTAACACCGTGTACATAATGCTCCAGGACCTGCTCGAGTGTATTAAAGCGTCCATCATGCATATAAGGTGGTGACAGGGCAACGTTGCGCAAGGACGGTACTTTGAATGTTCCGGAATCAGCAGCCATCATAGTGATTTTTCCTCTTCCGGCATCCGCAAACACAGTATCAAGGCCATTGTTCATATACTGCAGGTTTGTAAAAAGTGGCGCTGTATGACAGGTATTGCATTTCTGCTGAAACAGGCTCAAACCATTCAATTCACTTGCAGTAAATGTTGCTTCTCCACGCGTGTATAAGTCGTATTTCGATTTATCAGAAATCAGCATACCCATAAACTGGGCCATTGCTTTAAATGTGAGCTGACTGGTAATAATATCGGTATCAAAAGCATCTTTAAACATTTTTGGATAAGTGGCATCACCTTGCAGCTTACTCACAACCACAGCCATATCCTCATCCATTTCAACAGGATTGGTAATAGGAGCCAATGGTTGTACCTCAATGTGATTGATTCCTCCATCCCACATAAACTCAGAGTGCCAGTTGAGGTTAAAAATAGGAGGAGCATTACGTATGCCCAGCAAACCATATATACCATGGCTTACTTTGTGATCAAGATGCGCAAATGCAGCAAACTGCTGGTGACAGCTGCCACAGGAAATAGTATTGTCCTTGGATAATTTTGTATCATAAAAAAGCCTTCGCCCCAATACGAATCCTTCTTTTGTAAGCGCATTGCCAGTAAAATCATAGTGAGGCGTTGGCCAGCCCTGAGGCACCACAAAATAAATATTATCAGCCGGCAGTTCTTCCTTTACTACAGGATCACGTTCACAGGAGCTGAAAAGCAACAAAGAAAAGAAAACTGGCAACCAGCCGTATAATTTCATTTTTTGTATCATTCATTTTAATTTTCAATGCCCATTACAGAAAACATATCGGCATAATTATCGGCAAGCATCTTTGCATTGGCACCGGGAATACTTACACTGTGTGTCACTGTAAAATCAATATTGGTTGGGGTTTTAAACCACTCAGCTAAATCCGCACTGATATTTATATGCGGAACAGCGGTTTCGGATACAATAGCAGTTGCAGCGTTAAAAGAAGGTGAAACTGTTTTTAATACTTTATTAACCCCTTTAAACCCACCAATATGAAACTCAAGCTCTGTTCCCCCAACCGTGCTACCCTCAACCTTGCTCATGATATATCCGGTTGACCACGACCAGAACATTCCGTTTGAAGGGTCTAAAGCCCCTGTCTGTGCGCCTGAAACATTTCTAAGACTATCAACACCAATCATAAACTCAATACCGGTATAGGTTCCTACTGGCACTCCGGTGAGGGTTAACAACAATGAACCCGGACTGCCGGCTTTTAACAAATGATAGCTTTCACTTTCGGCATACACTGATAAATCGTCTTTTATAAGCCTGATATTTGAAATATAATAATCGAACTTTGAAACTGAAAATGTATCATTACTGGCAGTGATATATGTACCGGTATTCAGCACCAAAGCGCTATCCCCAAATTTGTTTTCAAAATTGAGTATTACTGACCCTGTCACAGGTACAGGCACAGGTTCAACAGGATCCGGGTCCTTTTTGCAGGAAATAAAACCAGCCACCAGGAACAAAAAGATTAAACAGTTTATGTATGTTAACTTTATCATTTTGAAAAGCAATTTATTATACGCTTGGGAGAGCAGAATTTAGCTATCCGCCTTAATACAAATTTACTAAATACAATTTAAAATACATATTGTTACTGCCTAATTCTATTGATATTTAAGCCAGTTGACACCCATTTGTTCAAATAATTTATTAGATTTGATTGGTAAAACAATTTAAAACCGTGTAACGCATTACAGTATGAAACGGAAGCTATTCACTTACTGTTTTTTTATGCTGACCATGTTTTGGCCACAAAACTGGCTGTTTTCCCAGACACGGACAATTGACTCATTATTAGTACTTCTAAGTAAAGACAAGGCTGACACCGTACAGGTATTGCACCTGCTGCAATTATGCCGCGAATATAGAAAAGCAGGCATACATGACAAAGGCTTAAAGTATTCCAATAAAGCCATACTGGTATCAAGCTCCATTAAGGTTGGTATGCAAACGGGCTGGCTAAAAGGCATTTCTACCGCATACACTTATAAAGGCAACATTTACCTTGACTTATCGAACTACAGCGAAGCCCTGACCAATTACCATTCCGGTCTTAAAATAGCTAAAATCAACAAAGACAAAAACACCATTGCTGAAATCAACAACCAGATTGCAACCATTTATTATTACCTGAGCAACTACGCAGAGGCACTTAATTATTACACAATAGCCCTGGAAACAGGTTTGGAAGCAAATAATAAAAAAATTACCGCAGATGCATGCAATAATATTGGCAATGTATATTATCTGCAGGGGGACTATGAAGCGGCCCTGAAAAATTACATTGTCAGCCTGAATATCGGAAAACAGATAAATAATAAAGACATTGAAGCCAGCGCCTACATTAATATCGGAAATATTTACCAGTTACAGAACAATTCGTCCGATGCACTTGCCAATTTCAGGGAAGCTCTGAAAATACGTATTGAACAAAAAGAAAAATATGGTGTTGCCAATTGCTACAACAATATAGGCTATATCTACTTTTCAAAAAATGACTTTACTTCGGCACTACAAAATTACAACTTAGCCCTAAAAATTGCTGAAGATATCAATAACGTTCAACTGGTAGCCATTTCAGCCCTGAATATGGGCAACGTTTATGCTACACAGGGAAACTACTCAGCAGCCCTTGTAAATTTTTCGCGCACTGCGGATATATACGAAAAAGTTGAAAACAAATTCGGCCTTGCTACTGCATACATAAATATCAGCGATGTTCTTGGTAAAGAAAACAAAACAGAAGAAGCCCGGAAATACATTTTATTGGCCCTTGATATCAGCAAAGCAATCGGCTCAAAGGAACTTATCCAAAACAGCTATTATTCGCTATCAATTTCCGACAGCACAATGGGCAAATGGAACGAAGCTTATCAACACCACAAACTATACCTGCTATACAAAGACAGCATTAACAATGAAGAATCGAAGAAAAAGACATTACAAGCCACAATGACGTTTGAATTTAAAAAGAGGGAAGCACAGACAAAGGCAGAGCAGGAAAAGAAAGATGCTGTTGAGGCTGCTGAAAGAGAAAAGCAACAGCTGGTATTGCTGTTGATATCCTTTGTTCTTATACTTCTGCTGGTATTTGTATTTTTCATTTTCCGCTCCTTAAAATCAGCACGTCAGCAGAAATTTATAATACAGGAAAAAAATAAAGACATCATTGATTCCATCAACTATGCGAAGCACATCCAGGATGCACTGCTCAGGAATGAAGAGCACATCAGTGAAAAGCTACACAAGCATTTTGTAATGTTCAAACCCAAAGATATTGTGAGCGGTGATTTTTACTGGAGCATTGAAAAACAAGAGCACTGGTACTTTGCAGTTGCTGATTGTACCGGCCACGGTGTGCCTGGAGGATTTATGAGCATGCTTGGTATTGCATTTTTAAATGAGATAACAGCAACAGAGCAACTTCTTTCTCCTGCTCAGATTCTTGAACAGCTTCGGGCTAAAATTGTGAAGGAGCTTGGCCAGGATGAAAAAGAAAGTCAGTCGAAAGATGGAATGGACATATCCCTTATACGCCTCAACTTAAAAACAAATGAACTACAATGGGCAGGCGCAAATACCCCGTTGTTTTACATACAAAATGGAGAGTTGTCTGTTCTGAAAGCAGATAAGCAACCCATTGGTTACTATACCAATATGAAAGCCTTTACAAATCATACCCTGAACAAAACTGCAGGAACAACTATTTATCTCCATACGGACGGCTATGCCGATCAGTTCGGAGGTGACAAAGGAAAAAAATTCATGCAAAAAAACCTGAAAGAATTATTATTAAAAATACATTCAAAACCTTTGGAGGAACAAAAAGAGATACTCACTTCCACATTTGAGAAATGGAAATCACAGCTTGCTCAGGTGGATGATGTATGTATTGCAGGAATAAAGATTTGAGAAAATAACACTTGGTTATTAAATATGAGGTTTATTCTAACAACAAAATGATCAATCTCTTTCTTTTCCAAACCAATACTGCCATTGACTTTAAAAATATTTAATGTGTCCAGTTTTAAATTGGTCAGTTTATTAATTGCAACTCCTTTCAGTTTGAGTTCATACTTATTGAGGAAGCCCGTTATTTCCTGTTTTTCAATTCGGATATCAGAATTATTATAATTGAAAAATTGGGCAAAAACACTGTCCCTTCTATAAGATCCATGAACATAACCTTCATGGTGATTAGGATGGTCCACACCCTGTTCAAACGTAAATTTATTAAATTCAATATTGTAAAGGTTCAACTGATTAGGATCAGATATTACAGTATCGCCTTGGGAAATAAAATCCGGACCTCCCCATACCGGCTCACCAATTATTAAAACAAATTTCCCATCTGTTGAAAACAAAATAGAATCTATATTGCCAGCACAGGCAATCAGGCCATTTAACAAACAGATTAAAAGAGATATTTTCTTCTTCATTTTTATTTTAAAGCCAGACATCTAATTTTCACAATAAGCTGGAATAAAAAATGGACTGCTTCACGATTTATGAAACAGTCCATTTTCTTATAATAAACCAGAACTTATTTATCAGGGTTATTCAGCTTGCTGTTTTTAATACTGTAGCCAAAATAAATAAGGAAACCAATTGCCAGCCAGATGATTAGACGCAGCCAGGTATCGCCCGGAAGGGCAAACATCATCACCAAACAAGATAATATACCCAGGATAGGTACAAGTGGCACCAAAGGTGTTTTAAAAGCCCTTGGCAGGTTGGGCTGGTTTTTTCTCAATACAATTACACCTGCGCAAACAAGCACAAAAGCCAGCAAAGTTCCAATGCTTGTCATTTCCCCAACTACGCGTGCCGGTACAAAAGCTGCGAACAAACTAACAAAAAGCATAAACAATAAATTTGATTTTGCCGGTGTTCCGAATTTAGGATGCACTTTTGAAAATATTGGTGGAAGCAAACCGTCTTTAGACATGGAGAAAAATACACGGGATTGCCCCATCAGCATCACCATAATAACAGAAGCATAACCAGCAAGAATAGCAACAATGATCGCTTTGTTTAGCCAAGGGTAGGCCGGTACAATTGTACCATCGGCACCAGCATGTCCCATATGGTCAATCGCTACCGCTACAGGTGCAATACCGTCAGCACCCTGGAAACTGGTGTAATTTGTAACCCCGGTCATTACATGTGCAAAAAGCACATACAATACCGTACAAATGGCGAGGGAAACAAGAATACCGATAGGCATGTCGCGTTGCGGATTTTTTGCTTCCTGTGCTGCAGTAGAAACAGCATCAAAACCGATATAGGCAAAGAAAATAATACCTGCTGCCCTAACAACACCGCTCCAGCCAAAGTTTCCAAACTCACCTGTATTGGCAGGAATGTAGGGTTGGTAATTTTCCGAATTAATAAAGTTCCAACCTAAAAAGATGAAAATAAGCACTACACTAACCTTCAGAAGTACAATAATGCTATTCACCATTGCTGATTCTTTTGTACCTTTAATGAGCAATAATGACATTAATACAACAATAAAAATGGCCGGGAGGTTAATAAAACCACTCACCACAGTTCCGTCAGCAAGCGTGGCCGTGTCAAAAGGAGAAAGGGTTAGTGCTGCAGGCAGATGTATATCATAATACCCTAAAAATTTTACAAAATATCTTGACCAGCTGATGGAAACAGTGGCTGCGCCAACGGCATATTCCAGCACCAGATCCCAGCCAATAATCCAGGCGATGAACTCACCCATGGTAGCATAGGAGTATGTATATGCACTTCCTGCCACAGGAATCATAGAAGCAAACTCTGCATAGCACAAACCGGCAAAACCACAGGCTACGGCTGCAATAATAAAAGAAATGGTAACGGCTGGCCCAGCATTATTACCTGCGGCTCCACCGGTAATTGAAAAAAGCCCCGCGCCTATAATTGCACCAATACCCAATGCAATAAGAGAACGGGCACCAAGTGTTCTTTTCAAACTTCCATGTTCTTCGGCAGCTTCTGTCTGCAGCGAGCTAATTGATTTCTTTACCCAAAAATTGGCCATAGGTATCTTTTTTTATTAGTTTTGAATGAATTTCAAATATAGATAAGTTTTATAAATAAACACAAAATATATTTTCTGTAATTTTTGTGTTATAAAGTACCATTACGCCCCAATGAACCTACTGATAATCAGCATATTTACAATCGGGTACTTTGCCATTGCCTTTGAGCATCCACTGAAAATTAACAAATCGGCAACGGCTTTGCTTACAGGTGTTTTGTGCTGGACGGTTTATATTCTTATGGGAACAGATAAGCACCTGATTTCTGAGCAGCTTACAGAACATCTGGGTGAGCTTGCCGGCATTCTGTTTTTCCTGTTAGGGGCAATGACCATTGTGGAGCTGATTGATGCACATGATGGGTTTGACATTATTACGTCTGCCATTTCAACCACCAGCAGACGAAAGCTATTGTGGATAGTTTGTTTTATCACATTTGTTTTGTCAGCCCTGCTTGATAACCTTACGACTACGATTGTTATGGTTTCCTTACTGCGCAAGCTCATAGATGACCGCAACGACCGGTTGTTTTTTATTGGCATGGTAGTGATTGCAGCCAACGCAGGAGGGGCATGGAGCCCTATTGGTGATGTTACTACAACCATGCTCTGGATTGGCGGACAAGTAAGCGCCAGTAATATTATTGTTAAATTAATCTTACCAAGCATCGTTTCGCTGCTGGTTCCGCTTAGTATCATTTCAGTGAAACTCAAAGGCAATACTAAAAAGTCGCTGCTGGAGCCGGTACAAACCGGCACCAGGCTTACTTTAACGGAGCGGAACATTATTTTTTTTACCGGCCTGGGAGGACTTATTTTTGTACCTGTATTTAAAACGATTACCCATCTGCCGCCCTTTATGGGTATTTTATTGGCGCTTGGTATTCTATGGATAGTAACAGAAATGATACACAGCAAAAAAGATGAGGAGGAAAAAGATGCTCTTTCTGTAGCGCATGCCCTTCGTAAAATCGATACGCCAAGCATCTTGTTTTTCCTGGGAATACTGGTGGCCATATCTGCACTGCAATCTACCGGATTGCTGAATGGACTGGCACAGCTTATGGATGAAAAAATAGGCAACCTGAACATAATTGTGCCTGCTATTGGCCTGCTTTCGGCCATAGTCGACAATGTTCCGCTCGTAGCTGCAGCAATGGGAATGTATGATCTGAACATCTACCCTGCTGATTCATATATATGGGAGTTCCTTGCCTATTGCGCGGGTACAGGAGGAAGCATACTTATTATTGGTTCAGCTGCTGGTGTTGCAGCCATGGGCATGGAAAAAATTGAATTTGGGTGGTATTTAAAAAAAATAAGTCTGCTGGCTGTTATCGGCTATTTTGCCGGGGCCTTATTTTATATTGCGCAGGAGTACCTTTTCTTCTGAAAACACTGATAAGTCTATTTTTTTAAACGGAAACCGCGGCTTTACAGAGGTTCACGGAGTAATTACTCTGTGTAGCTCACTTTTTCCCTGTGGGCTCTGTGTTAAAACAGGTTATATCCTAATCCCAATCATCTGTATATCATCCACCTGTTCGTAATCGCCTTTCCAATCGATGATGGCATTTGTAATGTTCTTTTCCTGCTCGGCTATTGAATTGGAATAGTTTGCTATTAAAAGTTCTTTCAAACGCTTTGTCATAAATTTTTTACCTTCAGGTCCTCCAAACTGGTCGGCATAGCCGTCTGTAGACATGTATACACAATCCCCCTTTTCAAGGGTAATGGTGTGTTTGGTAAATTTTCTTTCTTCTTCTGCCTGGTACCCTCCTATCGAAAACTTGTTGGCCTTAATTTCAATAAGCACAACTTCAGCATCGTGGGATTTCTTTCTTACAATCCAGAGCGGGCGGTGCGCACCTGCATATTCAATTTCTGTTTCACTATTGAATGCAATTAGTGCCAGGTCCATACCATCCATGGATTTACTCTGCATATCCTGTTTCAGGGCTTTACGTATTTCCCTGTGCAGGTGATTCAGGATTTCATCCGGTGAAGTAATTTCATTTTCATTTACGACCTGGTTCAGGATATTATTGCCAATCATGCTCATCAGTGAACCGGGAACCCCATGCCCCGTGCAATCACAGCAGGCTACTATTTTTTTACCGTTTTTCTCGGTATACCAGTAAAAATCACCACTTACAATATCTTTGGGCATAAAAATGATAAAGCTATCGTGAAACAGCTTGTTTTTCAGTTTCCGGCTGGGCAAAATTGCCTCCTGTATCCGTTTTGAGTAATTAATGCTATCGGTGATGCTTTGGTTCTTTTTTTCGATTTGAGCATATACTGATGACAAGGTTTTATTGGTTTTTCTTTTTCTTATCACCCTTCGCACAAGCACTACAGAAAAGCCAGCCGAAATCAATCCGAAAATAAAAAGTATGATTTTAAAATTTCGTTGCTGCTTTAAAGCTTCACTGGCCATGTCCGTATCTTTCTTCAAATCATCAATTTCCTTTTCATTTTCCTGTGCTTCATGCTTTGCGGTAAGCTCAATTGCCTGCCTGTTATTACTTTCCTTATAAATGCTATCTTTTAGCCTCAACACCTTACTGCCATACTCAAACGCACTTTTGTAATCACCCAGTGCCCGATACAACCTTTCATAATTGTCGTAAAAGGACTTCAAATAAGTTTTATCAGAAAAAGCGTTAATATACTGTTCCGCACTTTGCAATGACTGCATACAGCGTTCAAATTCCTGGGTTTGCATATAAAGCTCACCAAGATTGGTATAGCTGCTTAACAAATCGTTGGAGTCGGCCAGGCCAAGCTGTATTTCAATCGCTTTTTCGGTATTGCTGATGGCAAGGCCCATTGCCCCCTTTTTATAAAAAACAATACTTTTATTCAGATAAGTGGCTGCTACCCCCTGTTTATTGTTAATTTCTTCTGATAGCTGCAATGCCTGATTATAGCAATCTATCGAATTATCGTATTTATCCTGAACGCTATAAATAATGCCCATGTTGGTATAATTCCGGGACATTCCTTTTTTATTATTTATATGCTTATTAATACCGAGTGCTTTTTTATACGAGTTCATGGACTCGTTCAAATTTCCTTGTTCAAAATAAATGTCGCCAATCAGATCATAATCAGCAGCCTGCCCTTCATAATTATTTAATTCTTTATCAATTTCAAGCGCCTCCAGATAATATCCTGTTGCAGAACCATAATTCCCCTTTTTAACATATAGCTGGCCTATTTGCCGGTTAGCCATGGCCTGATTTGACTTTTGCTTATATTTTTTTGAGTGCTCCAGCGCCCGGAAGGCATAGGACGTAGCCTGATCAAAATTTATTTCCCGGTAATGTTTAGAGATGGCAATAAGTGCTACGATTTTAACAGAATCGCTTTTTGCTTCCGAGTACACCTGTTTAAGAGAATCAAGGGTACCAGTTTTACGGGCATGCAAAGAAAGTGATGCAAATAGCATCACGAACAAAAAGCAAATGTTTATATACGGCTTTCTCATCCTATTTTTATTCCAATTACCAGTATATCATCAATTTGTTCCAGCTCCCCTTTCCACTCCTTTATTACAGATTTTAGTACCAACTCCTGCTCTTCCACAGGCTTAGCGGCATTCATTACAAGCAGTTCTTTAAAGCGCTTGGTAGTGAACCTTTTTCCATTACTGCCACCAAACTGATCGCCAAAGCCATCAGAAAATAAATACAGGCAATCTCCTTTTGAAACATTTATTATATGTTTTTTAAACTGCCTTGGAGTTTCAGTTGGATGCCCGCCAATAGAAAACTTATCTGGTTTTATTTCTTCCAGTTCCGGTTTAAAAGCAGAATCGGCTTCAGCTCCGGCACTCTGTGAACTTTTGCTATGCCTTACCACCCACAATGGCCTGTTTGCCCCTGCATACTCCACTTCCGTATCAGAATTAAAAGTAAGCAGTGCAATATCCATCCCATCTTTACTCTCGGATTGCTCCTCCTGTTTCAATGTTTTGCGTATTTCATAGTTAAGACGGTTCAATACTTCTTCAGGCGAGGTAAGGCCTTTTTCATTCACGATTCGGTTCAGTATGTTATTTCCGATCATACTCATCAGGGCCCCCGGAACACCATGCCCTGTGCAATCGCATGCAGCAATCAATTTTTTACCATTTTTTTCATTGTACCAGTAAAAGTCACCGCTTACAATATCCTTTGGTTGAAAAAGAATAAATATCTGCCCGAAAAGTTGATCTTTAAGCTGCTTTGAGGGCAGGCATACATCCTGTATATGCTTGGAATATAAAATGCTGTCGGTAATTGATTTATTCTTTTCTTCAATTTCATGCGAAGCCTTCTCAAGAGCAAGGTTCATTTTATGTTTCTGGGCATTGTTCCTGTACAAAAACAGTGCAAAAAGAACAACAATCAGGCAAAAAACCAGCAAATATATTTTCAGCGTTTTTTCCCTGGAAATCATCTCGGCAAAAAGTTTTTTGCCTTCAATAAGCTTTGTTAGGGCCTCCCGCTTTGAAGCAAATTCATATTTTGCAACCATCTCAGCCTGCTGCCTCTTGTTTGCATCTTCCAATATACTGTCCGTAAGCTCTGAAGCAAGATTGATATATTCATCGGCCTTTTGAAATTTATACTGCAAAGCATACAGCGATGCAAACTTCTCATAATTCTTTTTCAGGAGTGACTTATCATTGAGTTCTGTTGCAAAAACGGTTGCTTTATCAAGGGCTTCAATTGCAGCGGTATAATTGCTGTCTTTTAGATAGAGATTACTAAGTACACCATACGTATCCGACATATATCTTTTATTTCCTATCTCTTCCGACAGCTTAAGTGACTGCAGCAGGTTATTTATAGCTTCCCAGTTATTACCCATATCATTAAACAAATCACCAATGTTTCCATAGGCACCAGCCAAACCTGTTTTTATGTTGCCAAGCTCCATAATATTAAGTGATTTGCAGTAGTTCTGCATGGCACTGTCATAAATGGCCAGTTTGTGGTAACAGATACCAATATCGTTGTAATTACTGGCTGTACTTTTGAGCGCGCCAAACTCCCTGTTGATCTGCAGCGCTTTTGTATGGTATTCCAGGGCTTCATGGGTTTTATCCGTGGAAAAATAAATCCAGCCTATGTTCCGGTAACAGTCTGCAATTGCCGCCAAATCTTTCAACTCCTCAAAAATTTTCAATGCCTCGTGATAGTGATCGCCTGAAGAGAGATAATCATTCTTATACCAGTACAAATCACCAAGATTGTTGTGTGCATAAGCCATCCCCCGGGGGAAATTAATTTGCGTAGAAAGCACAAGCGCCTGTAGACCATAAGTGAAAGCCCTTTCAGGTTCAGTATCCTGGTACTGTTTGGATAATGCGACAAGCGTTTCAATCCTTGTAGTATCATTATTTAATGATTGGGCAAGGTTCTGAAGAGAAGATATGGAATTGGTCTGAGCAGGTATAACAGCCGGAACCGCTACCAGAAAAAAAAGAATAAACGCAAACAGGGTAACCTTCTTCATTTTGTATACCTCAAAGGTATTCTTTCATCAGTGTGTACTATGTAAAATCCTGATTAACAAAGATAAAAATAATAGCTTACGAAACACGTATTGTTCGGGTAACGAAAGATGAATTTTGTTGCTATATTTGATACAACAATAAACACATATAGGGCAGTTTGTTTTAGATATAAAAAAACTGTTTCAGATAAACCAACAAAAGAAACACAATGGCAAGACCGTTTTTGAAGTGGGCCGGTGGAAAAACACAGCTGATAAACCAGATTGCCAAAACACTGCCAAAAGAGCTTTCATCAACGGACTTTGTGTATGTTGAACCTTTCATAGGCAGCGGTGCGGTGCTTTTCTGGTTCCTTGAACATTTCCCAACAATGAAAAAGGCCGTTATCAACGACCTGAATGCAGACCTTATAAACACTTACAATACTATTAAAAACAAACCGCATGAGTTAATTGCTGTTCTTAAAGGTTTTGAAGAAGCATTCAGAACCCTTGAAAGCAAGCCGGATAAAAGAAAAAACTATTATTACAATCAAAGAACGCTATACAATACCCGTTCTGGGAATAATGTACTGCAGGCGGCCTTATTTATATTTTTAAACCGCACCTGTTTTAACGGACTATACCGGGTAAATAAAAACAATGAGTTCAATGTGCCTATGGGCAGCTACAGGAACCCGACAATTTGTGATAGTGAGAACATTTTAAGTGTAAGCAAAGCCCTGCAAAATGTAGAAATCCTTTGTGGTGATTACGAGCAAACTTTGAAACATGCCGGTAAAAGAGCTTTCTTTTACTTTGATCCACCCTACAAACCTATCAGCATAACCTCCAGTTTTAATTCCTACGCAAACTCAGGTTTTGATGATGAAGAGCAGGCTCGTCTGGCAAGGTTTTGCGCAAAGCTGGATAAGCAAAATCATAAATGGATGCTGAGCAATTCGGATGTAAAAACAACAGAAAGCGATAACTTATTTTTTGATGTTCTTTACTCCAATTTTACGATCCGCAGGGTAAAAGCGAGGAGAAACATCAATTCCAAAGCGGATAAACGTGGACAACTGAATGAATTGCTGATAACCAATTATGATTAATCACAATTGATTTTATTCGTATAAATCCTACCCCAATCTTCGACAGGCTCAGACTCACCTGGCTCATCTTTTCCAGGCCCTCACCATCTCCCGTTTGCCAGGTGGCCCCTGAATGGTTTCAACGGTAAATCCAGCCCGTTTAAGCGTTCGCTTTACTTCCCCTTTTGCACAATAAGTTACAAGGCAGCCATTTTGCAGCATCGAAGAATATAATTTCAAAAACACTCCATCTGTCCACATTTCGGGCTGTACGCGAGGCCCAAAAGCATCGAAATAAATGATTTGAAACTGAGGTTCAAACATGGCAGTTTCAAGCGTGATATGCAGTTTCAGCAACTCAAATCTTTCAGAGATACAAATGGCTTTGTTCCATTCTGCTGAATGCAACAGTTCAAAGGCGGGCTGGTATTCATCTGCCTTGAGCAATCCGGTATAATTCAGCTGGGAAGTCAATTCTTTTTCCAAAGGAAAGGCCTCAATTGCTGTGTACTTAATTGAAAATCCAGATTTTTCAGATTCAATGAGTGTTAGCAAGGCATTCAACCCGGTACCAAGGCCAATTTCCAATATGTTTAAAACATCTGCTGTGGGCTCATGCTGCCTTAATCCCGACTGAATAAATACGTGTACGCTCTCCTGTATGGCCCCATGAATGGAATGGTATCGCTCACCAAGATCCTGAACATACAATGTATGCGAGCCATCGCCTGTTTGAATAATTGTTCTGTTCACAAATATCAGAAAGACTTACTTACTCAAAATCTTAAACTCGGTTCTCCGGTTCTGCTGGCGGCCTTCATCAGTATCGTTTGTTGCGATTGGCTGCTCTTTGCCGTACCCCACAAACGTTAGCCTGTCGGCTGCAACACCATTTTGCACAAGGTAATCCACAACAGATTTGGAACGGTTTTCA